>CP060238.1:1200000-1551214 GCA_023898765.1 Rhodospirillales bacterium
CCTCGTCCAGCCGGCCCTGATTGTGATAGCACATTCCCAGATTGTTGAGCGCTTCCGGGTCTTTTGGCGCCGCTGCCAAAGCTTTTTTGAGATGCTCTTCCGCTTTTTGAAGGCTGCCTTTTTGAACCAGAAAACCGCCATATCCGGCATGCACGCGCGGATGGTCCGGGAGGAGATGCAATGCCTTTTTATAGTGTTTTTCGGCTTTATGCATCTGCCCGGCCTGCGTCAGGGAAAAGGCCAGGTCATTGTGCACAAGACCGTCATTCGGCGTTTCTTTTAACGCCTGCGTTAAAAGGGAGATGGCCTGGTCTCTTTGCCCGGCGCGTAAACACCGGAGCGCCTGAGACCGTAAGGAATCCTTGGGAGGAGAGGCTGGCTGATTTAAAAAAGACATAACGGGCGGATCGTATAGATTCCTTTTCTTTTCGTCAAAAATAAAAAAGATGAACGAAAAACCGGTGTCTTACAGGAAACGCCTGCTGTCATCGCTGTCGAGCTGCTCTTCGAACATATCGACGCTTTCTTCGACCGTATTGGCATTTTCAAACGTCGCAATGTGGAAGGCGGCGTCTCCGCGATTAAGCAGGGGCAATGTCGTTGTTCCGATGATAATGCCGGTCCTGCGGGCCAGAAGTTCCTGCCTGTCGTGGCCGAACGGATCCGAGACGATCCCCAGCACCTGTCCTTTTTTGACGCGCTCTCCCAGCTTCTTTTTGACCGAGAGGATGCCGCTATAGGGCGCCCGTATCCAGTGGCTGGAGCGGGCAATAAAAACTTCCGGCTTGTCGGCTGTTTCTTTTTTCAGGGGAGGGAGCATCCTTATTTCCCGCATGACGGACAGGACGCCGCGCAGACCGCTTTTAATCACTTTTTCGTTAAACCGCAGCGCTTCCCCTCCTTCAAACAGCAGGGTTGGAATTTTTCTTTCCCGTGTCGCTTCGCGCAGGGAGCCGTCCCGCAGGGTCGAGTGCAGCAGGACGGGCACCTGAAAGGCGTGCGCCATTCTCTGTGTTTCCGGGTCGTCAAGGCAGGCGCGTATCTGCGGAAGATTGGCGCGGTTGATTGCGGCGGTGTGCAGATCGATGCCATGGGTGCATTTGTCGACAATTTCACTCATGAAAGTGTACGCCAGTTGCGCTGTCAGGGAGCCGTTGGGCGATCCGGGAAAGTTGCGGTTCAGGTCGCGCCGGTCGGGAAGATAGCGCGAATTGCTGTTGAAGCCGTAGACGTTGACGATAGGCACGGCGATGAGTGTGCCCTTGATGTTTTTCAGGGCTTTTTTCACTAAAAGACGGCGGATAATTTCCACGCCGTTGATTTCATCGCCGTGAATGGCGCCGCTGACGAACAGGACCGGGCCTTCCTCTTTGCCGCGCACAACTTCAATCGGGATGTTCATGTCCGTAAAATCGTACAGCTTGGCCACATCAAGGCAAATGCGTCTGCGCTCTCCCGGTTTGATGGATGTGCCGCCTATCACGATCTCTCTGGTCATTTTTACCCCTTGTTTGTCCGGCTTTTTTTCGAAATCTCTACATTTTTTTCGACATGCTCGATCATCAGCGCCGCGATATCCTTGCCGGATGTTTTTTCAATTCCTTCCAGTCCGGGGGAGGAGTTGACCTCCAGTATCAAAGGCCCGCGATGGGACCGTATAAGGTCCACGCCGGCAACGTCCAGCCCGATCGCCTTGGCGGCCGTAATGGCGGTCCTTCGTTCTTCCGGCGTGATCTTTATTTTTTCGGCGATTCCTCCGCTATGGAGGTTGGAGCGGAAATCCCCGTCGGTTGCCTTGCGCATCATCGTGGCCACGACTTTTTCGCCAATGACGAAACAGCGTATGTCTTCCCCTCCCGCTTCCTTGATGAATTCCTGAATAAGGAAGTGAGCGTCAAGGCCGCGGAAAGCCTCAATAACGCTTTCTGCCGCTTTCTTGGTTTCGGCCAGTATAACGCCTTTTCCCTGTGCTCCTTCCAGAAGTTTAATGACCAGAGGGGCGCCGCCCGCCACTTTAATCAGATCGTCTATATTGCTGGTCGAGTGGGCGAAGCCTGTAATGGGCATGCCGAGTTTTTTGCGGGACAAAATCTGGTGGGCGCGGAGTTTGTCGCGCGCACGCGTAATCGCCAGCGACCCGTTCAGGGCGTAAATGCCCGACATTTCAAACTGCCGGACAACCGCCGTCCCGTAAAAGGAGACGGACGCGCCAATTCTGGATACCACGGCGTCCAGATGCAGGATTTTTTCCTGATAGTGGATTTCGTTGTCCGTCGAATTGATGTTCATAAAGCATTTCAGCGGATCGATGACCTGTACGTGATGGCCGCGCTGTTTGGCCGCCTCGACCAGACGGCATGTGGAGTACAGTTTCGGGCCGCGTGAAAGAATGCCGATTTTCATGATGTCTGTCCTTTAAAACCATTTCAGTTTTTTAAAAATGGCGATTTGTGTTGTGACGATACCCGCCAGTATCCCGCTGAATATCCAGAAGGCATAACCGTTTCCGGCGCCGGGTATTCCTCCGACATTGATGCCGAGCAGGCCTGTCAGAAACCCGAGCGGCAGGAATATAGCGGCAATAACGGACAGCACATACATGTTTTTGTTCATTCGGTCGGCGAGCCCGTTTGTCAACTCGTCCTTAACGATCTGGGCGCGTTCGCGCATCGTATCCAGGTCTTCCACATACCGGACCACCTGATCCAGAGATTCCTGCAGGCGGCGCTTGTGCATATGGTCCAGCCACGGCTGGTCGGACGTGCGCAGGTGCGCAATCACGTCCCGCTGCGGGGCGATATAACGCCGGAACATGATGGCCTGTTTGCGGATAGCGGTAATAATCTGTCGTTCCGATGTGTCCGGCGCTTCCATGACGATTTCTTCAATATCGTCCAGTTTTTCATCGAGTTCCGAAAAAACGGGCTCCATGCGCTCGAAAAGCCGGGCAACCATCATCGTGATAAAATCGCCTGAATTTTTGGGGCCCTTGCCGGACATCAGGCGCTCCCGAATATCCTGCGTGGCTTTTAAAGACCGGCGCTGGACGCTGATAATGCGGTTTTGGTCAATCCAGATGCGGATGGAAACCATGTCTTCGGCCTGCGCATTCTCATTGAGGTTTACGCCGCGCAATATCAGCAGGGCTCCCTCGTCAAATTCAAGGATACGGGGGCGTGTTTCTTCGGCCAGCAGGGCGTCAAGGATAATATGGTCCAGATAGGTGATTTCACGTTCAAGCCATTGACGTGCGGCAGGGTCGTTTTTATCCAGATGCACCCATGCCAGCGTATCGTCTTTGACGGCCTGTGAAACGGCTTTGCCCTCTAAAGGGGTTCCTTCGCCGTTTCCTTCTATCGTGCAGGCGTGAAGAATGCCGTCTTTACTCACCATGTGTTCTTGTTTCCCTGTGTCTCTTATTGTGCCTGCTCAACAAATTCATCCGTCTTATACCATAGAGCCAAAGCGGCGTAATCACCAGAGATAGCGCGATGATAGAAACCACATATTTGTGACCTTCGGGCATAATGGCGCCGGTAGAGAGGCCAAGTGCGGCCAGTACAAAGGAAAATTCTCCGATCTGGCCCAATGTTGCTCCCATGACAAGGGAATTTCGGCGCGAAAATCCCAACCCTCTCAAAATCGTGATGTTCACGATGGTCTTAAGCATCATGGCGATTCCCAGAAGGGCCATGACACGCCAGAATTTTTCAGACAGGAAATCAAGGTCAATCAAAAGTCCGATAGAGAGGAAGAACATCATCATCAGGACTTCAAAAATGGGCTTGATATGTTCTTCGTAGGCCGAGCGTTTTGCCGTATTTCCGATAACAAGCCCTGCCAGAAATGCGCCATACGCGGCCGACAGGCCGACAAGTCCTGACAAGGCTGCTGCCGAAAAACAGATGGCCAAAGCCGTCACAGCCGTCTGGCTTTCCTGCGGAACCATATCCATTAATCTGGCAAACCAGTGAGGTTTGCGGTTTAATGTAACAATTAAACTGGCCATAAAGCCGATAGCCAGCAGGATTTTTGGGATTTCCAGCAGGTTGAATCCGTTTCCACTCATGCCGCCCATGATGAGCAACATCGGAATAACGGCGATATCCTGCGCAATCAGGATGCCGATTGCCGCTCGTCCCAGCGTGGTGTTCAGCTCTCCCATATCTTGCAATAACTTGATGGCGACAGCGGTGCTGCTGAGGGACAGCGCAAAGCCAAGCAGTAGGATACGGGCCAGCGGCCACTCAAGAAAGGAACCAAGGGCAAACATAGCCGCCAAGGCAATGACGATTTGTGAGAGGGTTACAATGATGGCCGCCCTGTAAACGGGAGCGAATTTTTTGAGGTCCAGTTCCAGTCCGACAATAAACAGGAGCAGCAATATGCCAAGCTCCGCCAGCGTTTTAATCTGTTCTTCGTCGTGAACGATTCCCAAAGCGGAGGGGCCTAGTATGAAACCGACCAGAATATACCCGACCAGAACGGGCTGATTCAGGCGCTGCAATAATGCACCGCCTGCAAAGGCCGCGGCCAGAAGCAATGCCAGTTGGGTTAATGTGCCGTGATCTTCCATAGGGACTATTTACCCTGTATTTTCACCTTCAGCATATCCGGATTTTTTATGTGAAGGTCGCGCTGCGGAAACGGAATTTCAATGCCGTTTTCCTTGAACTTGTTCCATATGTCGAACATAACCTCGCTCTGGGGCTCCCAACGTCCCGTCGTGACATCCGCGACCCAGAAATGGAGGATAAAGTCGACGGAGCTGTCGCCGAAGTTTCTCAGATAGCATTTGGGTTCCGGTTCGGCGATGCAGCGCGGATGCGCTTTGGCCGCTTCCAGGATAAGCTCGCGGGCTTTTTCTATGTCGGAGCCGTAAGAAACGCTGAGCATGATCTCAACGCGTCCTTTCGAATTGCTGTAGGTCCAGTTGATTACGCGGCTGGTAATAAAATCCTCGTTCGGGATCATGATTTCTTTCCCGTCAAAGGTTTCGAGCAGTAGAAAACGTGCGTTTGCCCTGCGGACAAATCCGAATGTGCCGTCTGCCATTTCTACGAGATCATCCTGCTCCACCGATTTTTCCAGAAGCAGAATAATTCCGCTGATAAAGTTCGATGCGATTTTTTGCAGGCCGAATCCAAGCCCGATTCCGAGCGCGCCGCTGAATACGGCAAGCGCCGTCAGGTCGATCCCGAGAATGTCCAGCGCAAACAAAAAGGAAATAAAGTAGATGATAATCTGGATTATCTTGAGCAGGAGGGCGCGGTTGGCGGCCCTCAGTCTTCTGAATTTTCCAATGCGGTTTTCCGCAATGTCCGATACGATAGCGGCCGTCCAGAAGATAAGGATAATAATCAGCCCTGCTTTCAAAGCTTCATAGGCGCTGATCTTGTAGCTGCCCATTTTAAAGGAAAGGGCCTCTGTGTCCGTATATTGCTTGATGACATCAAAATGCCCGAAAGCGCCCAGAACAAGGATAACGGCTATCATTAAAAACAGGAGCCATTTCGCCAGGGAGCCTTTGGGTTTCAGGATGTTAAGCCATACGTTTTTCATAGGGGCAGCATACTATGAAGAGATATTATTCCCAATATGTCTTTTATAGAATTTTATGCCTGTAAGGGGCTGCGGCATATATGCAACATCCGGAAAATAAAATTTTGCCTTCAGTTTCGCTTCAGTTTCAAAAGGCATCCTTAAGACTCAAAGGACGAAACAATCGAGGAATCCTGCCGATGCTTACGCTTCAATACCGTGAAAACAATCTGAATACGGCCAATCTTCACCTTAAGGAAAGCCGCGCGTCGAAAATCAGCGGGCTCAACCCTTCTGTCGTGAGCATTACGGGCATGTTTGAGCCCGAACGCAAACGCGTCGAAGACTTTATCAAAGCCATTTATAAACAAAGCTATGATGCGGATATCCGGGTTGATTACCCCATCCTGATGAGTGTCCGCAATGCGGATAACGATATTCTGGCGGCGGTCGGGTTCCGTTATGCGGACCGGGAAAACCTGTTTCTGGAACGCTACACCGGTACGCCCATGGAGAGTATCCTGAATTGTCCGCGCCGTGAGATTGTTGAAATCGGCAATCTGGCTTCTGCCGGGAAGGGCGCCTCGGCTTTTTTATTTGCGGCGCTGGCGTCTTACCTGAACAATAAACATATTCGTTACGCGGCGATTACGGGAACGGATTTCCTGCACCGTTATTTTGAGCGGACGGGCCTGAATCCGCGCAAAATCTGTGAGGCCGACATAGCGGCGGTACAGGAAGACGGCCAAAACTGGGGAACGTATTACGATACGCAGCCCCGCGTTCTGGTGGGAAGTGTGGAGACCGGCATCAAACGCCTTAAAATCGCTCTGGGCGCGGAGTTTGAAGAATGCCGTCCGCGTCTGTTCCCGCGTTTGCACTATAAGCAGGACAGTTGAACGGAATGATTTTTGAAGCGATTCAATCCCATGCGCCTGAAAAAACGGCGCTGCAAGACGCGGCCAGATCCGTTTGCTACGGAGATCTGGTCAAAGAGGTTGATAAACGCGCGCAAAAGCTGGAGAACGTTTCTGTTTTAGGGATTGCGCTGGATAATGGCGTGGAGTGGGTCCTCTGGGATTTGGCGGCCCTGAAAGCCGGTGTGCCTTGTGTGCCGCTGCCGCCTTTTTTTACGCAGGATCAGGTTTTCCACGTGCTCCGCCGTGCGGGCGTGTCTCATCTTGTTTCTTCCGAAGGGATAAACGCGACGGGGATTTCTCTGGCGGGGCAATTGCCGGAGGGCACGGCCAAAATCACATTTACCTCCGGTACGACGGCAGAGCCGAAGGGCGTATGCCTGCCGAAAGCGGCGATGGAGAACGTCGCATCAAGCATTGTCAGCGTTTTAGGGGGTGAATTTGTCGGCACGCATGCCTGTCTTTTGCCTCTTTCTGTATTGCTGGAAAACGTGGCGGGCGTTTACGCGGGGCTGATGGCGGGTTGCACGGTCCGGTTAGCGGGGTTGCAGGATATCGGGGCGAGTTACGGGAATGTCCACAACTGTTTGAAGGGCGCGACTTCTGCGATTTGCGTGCCTGAAATCCTGAGGATTCTAATGGGGCAGACGGCGGCAAAAGGCCCGCTGCCGGATTTAAAATTTATCGCTGTGGGCGGGGCGAAAGTCGATCCTTCCCTTATCGAAAAGGCGCGGGCAATGGGTCTGCCCGTTTATGAAGGATACGGCTTGTCGGAGTGCGCGTCTGTTGTGTCCCTGAATACGCCCAAAGAGGATAAGCCCGGAAGTGCCGGAAAGCTTTTGCCGCATGTTCGTGCGTGTGTCACGGAAGGGGAAATCCGGATCGAGGCGCCCGGGTTTTTAGGGTATATCGGCGAAAAAGCGCCGCAAACGCTTTCGACGGGAGATCTCGGCGAAATAGACGGTAACGGTTTCCTGACGGTCACGGGGCGGAAGAAAAACGTTCTGATTACATCTTACGGGCGCAATGTCTCGCCGGAATGGGTGGAGGCCGCTTTGCTGGCGCAGGCCCCTGTTGGTCAGGCCCTTGTCTACGGGGACGCTCAGGCTCACTTAAGCGCCTTGATTGTTCCTTCCTCTCCGGAGGCTGATATCCGGGAGGCGGTTTATAAGGCCAATGCGGCCCTGCCGGACTATGCCCGCATTGAGGATTTTCAGGTTGTCCCGCCTTTTACGGTGGAGGCGGGCACGCTCACCGGAACGGGACGTCCGCGCCGGAACCAGATTTTAACACTCTACGCAAAGGAAACAGAAAAAGATGAGCTTTTACGACAGGCTGGTTAAAGAAACGGAAAGCGCGCGGGCGGAATTGTATACCGTGCCGCAACTGGTGGACGGGCTGGGAGGAAAGATCGGGCGGGAGACCTATATCGCCTATCTGACGCAGGCCTATCATCACGTCAAACATACGGTGCCGTTTTTGATGAATATGGGCGCGGGTATTCCGCAGGAAAAGAAATGGCTGCACAAGGCCATTATCGAATATCTGGAGGAAGAAGTCGGGCATGAGGAATGGATTTTAAACGACATTGAATCTGCCGGCGGCGACAAGGAAGCGGCGCGGGCCTCCAAACCCAATCTCGAAACGCAGGTTATGAATGCTTATAATTACGACTACATTAACCGTAAAAACCCCGTCGGTTTTTTAGGAATGGTTTTTATGCTGGAAAGCACGTCCGTCCAGATTGCGGAAAAAGGGGCAAGCGCGGTTAAAACAGCGCTGGACCTCCCGCAAAAAGCCTTTTCCTATCTCTATTCACATGGGGAACTGGATATCTCGCATATGAAATTTTTTGAGGAAACGGTGAATAAAATCACAGACCCCGAAGATCAGGAAGCTATTATCGAAGTCGCGCAGAATACATTCCGCCTTTTTGCGAATGTGATGTGCGCCATCCCGCATGAAGGAGCCGTTCAAAATGCCGCTTAAAAACAAGACAGTCTACATAACCGGTGGAACAGGCGGCATTGGCACGCCTTTGGTGAAACATTTGCAAGACGCCGGCGCGAACGTCATCGTCTACGATCTCGACAGGGATGGCGATCTGGTGGGGAACCTCGACCGGACCTGCGCCTACTTGAAAGACAATACGCCGGATATCCTGATCAATATGGCCGGGTATAATGTTCTCGATTATTGTGAAAATCAGGATCTGGAGGCTGTGATTGATCTGAATATGATGGTGCCTGTCCGCCTGTCGCAGGCCGTTTTGCCGGGCATGAAAAAGCGCGGCTCGGGGCAGATTGTCAATATGGGCTCCATGACCGCGTTGATTCCTTTGCCGCATTTGACGGGCTATGTTGCCGCCAAGGCGGGGCTGAAAGGGTTTAACGATGCCTTGCGGCGGGAGCTTGGAGGCAGCGGCGTTTCCGTGACGCATATTGTGCCGCGCGCCGTACAAACGGGTATGAATTCCGGTGTGAAGGCCGAGGTTAACCGGCGCACAGGCGTTAAATACGATTCTCCGGAGGATATTGCGCAGCGCGTTTTTCAGGCGCTCGTCAACCGGGAGAAAGAAGTCCGGTTTGGCTGGCCGGAACGTTTCTTTGCTTTTATGAATGCGAATTTCCCGTCCCTCATTGATGCCGGTTTGCAGAAAAACCGTAAGATCGGGGAAGAGGTGCTGGACAGTGACGCTTCCAAAACGCCTGCGCGTGGGTCTGAAAAGGCGCAGTCCAAAAAGGCACGGGCGGCGTAAATTATTTTTTAATTTTGACAAATTCAATCAAGGAGAAAAACAATGAAAAAAACCTTACTTCTTATTACAACATCCGTCCTGGTGCTTTCGGCGCCGGCCATGGCGCAAACTTATGCTCAGCAGCCGGCGACGGCGCCAACGGAACTTTCTCAAAATGCCGCCGCCTTGAATCCTGCGATGGAACAGGTTGCCGTTTTGCAAAAAGAATGGGCGCGCATCAAATACCAGGTTGCCGATGAGGATTCGCAGGTTGAGGCGCTTCAAAGACTGGGACAACAGGCTGCTCAGGTGAGCGCGGCTTATCCGGATGCGCCGGAGCCGAAAATCTGGGAGGGTATTATTCTCTCTACGGAGGCCGGCATAGAAGGCGGGCTGGGCGCGCTTGATAAAGTCAAAAAGGCCAAAGGGCTTTTTGAGGCGTCTTTAAAACAAAACCCTAACGCGCTGGAGGGGTCGGCTTACACGTCTCTTGGCTCCCTTTACTATCAGGTGCCCGGCTGGCCGGTGGGATTTGGCGATGATGAAGAGGCGGAAAAAAATCTTAAGCAGGCCCTGCAGATTAATCCGAACGGCATTGATCCGAACTTTTTCTACGGAGATTTTTTGTTGGAGGACGGGCGCTACGATGAGGCGAAAGTCTACATGGAGCGCGCTTTGAGAGCGCCAGACCGTCCTTCACGTCCTTTGGCGGATGCGGGACGCAGGCAGGAAATCAAAGCCGCCCTTGCGAAAATCAACGAGAAAAGCAAAAATAAGCAGGTGCAAAGATACAATTAGGTCTGTCTGATTTATGCGTTTGCTTCTTGTTGAAGATGACAAAAATCTGGGAAAGGCCACAGCGGAAGGACTAAGGGAATCTTTCGCTGTGGATTGGGTGCGTCATGCGGAAGACGCGGAAGACGCTCTGGCCACGACGTCTTATGTCCTCGTTGTTCTGGATATCAATCTGCCGGGTATGTCGGGGTTGGAGTTTCTGAAAAAGCTGCGCCAGAACAAAAAAACGATTCCTGTTTTGCTTTTAACCGCTCGTGACGCTATCCGGCACAAGGTCGAGGGCCTGAATGCCGGGGCGGACGATTATCTGGTAAAACCTTTCGATCTGGAAGAGCTTCTGGCGCGCTGCGCGGCATTGATTCGCCGCGGGAATGACGGAAGCGCTCCGGTTATCCGGCACAGGGATTTTTCCTATGAACCGGCCAACGGCAATCTCACGCATAAAGGCAAAGCGGTTATGCTGTCCGGTCGGGAACGGGCTGTCTTTGACTGCCTTATCCGCAATATCAACCGGCCGGTCAGTAAAGATAAGATCATGGAAAGCATTTACGACTGGTCTTCCGAGGACATTGAAAGCAATACCATAGAGGTTCATATCGCGTCCTTGCGGCGCAAGTTGGGGCGGGATCTTATCAAGACAATCCGCGGTGTGGGGTATATTATTCCCAAATGAGCAAAATATACTCCCTGCGCAAAGATCTGATTGTATGGATCAGTATTCCGGTTCTGATCGCGACCTCTTTAACCCTTCTTATAGGGTTTATTTTTGCGTGGCATGAGGTTGAGGAGGTCTATGACGCCCAGCTTGTACATTCCGCTAAAATCCTTCTGCAGTTAACCGAGCATGAAATTCTGGAAGATGAAGGATTTCATCTGGGAGTTGAAAACGCCAATCTGGAACATAAATACGAGCAAAAAATAGGGTTCCGTATCTGGGTTAACAATACGCTTATCACACAATCTCCCAATACGCTTGTTTTCTCGGATTTTGAAGCCTCGCCCGGTTTTTCCGACCACCAGTTTGAAAAAAACAAATGGCGCTTTTTCGTGTTCCTTGATCCTGAGCACGGCATCAAAATCGAAACCTCGGAACGCTATGATATCCGGTACGAGGTTATTTCCCAGATTATGGCGGCTCTCGTTCTGCCGGGGCTTGTTTTTATTCCCTTGATTTTTGTTATTGTCTGGATCGGGGTCCGGAAGGTTTTAAAGCCTGTTATCAAAATATCGGCCAACATGGATAAACGCAGCCCCGATGATTTTTCGCCGATAGAGCAATTAACCGTGGCGGAAGAAATCGTTCCTTTGGTGCAGGCGCTCAACAGGCTTTTCGGGCGCATAGGGGAAAGTTTCCGGCGGGAGCGCGAATTTACCGATTATGCGGCCCATGAGCTTCGCACGCCGCTGGCGGCGATGAAAACCCAGACACAGGTGCTTCAGAAAAAAGCGAACGGCATGCCTGAATCTGCCGATAGTTTCAAAAACTTGCAGGACTCGATAGATCGCGCGACCCAGCTCGTCGAGCAGCTTTTATCGCTGTCCCGTATTCAAAACGAAGAATTTCCGAAATCGGACGTCAACCTTTCCGAGTGCCTGTATGAGTGCGTTGACGATATACAGCCACAGGCGGAGAAGAAAAAGATTACGATTCACGCCGAGATTGCAGACGATGTTTTCATAAAAGGGCACGAGGATTCGATCATGATTTTGCTGAGAAACCTTCTTGATAACGCGGTCAAATACACGCCGCAGGGGCAGGAGGTTCAGGTGTCTCTTTCCAGAGCCGCTCTTTTGGACATCTCCGATACAGGACCCGGCATCAGCGATAAGGACAAGGAGAAAGTGTTTCAGCGGTTTGTACGGGTGGACCAGTCCGGTCAGGCGGGAAGCGGCCTTGGGCTGTCCATTGTCAGCTGGATTGCTTCCGCCCACGATGTCGAAATCCGGCTCAGGGACAATGACCCGCACGGCTTGAAAGTCACCTTGCAGTGGAAGCCTCTTTAAAAAACGCGGAAAAGGGGGGGGCGGTTTCCGATCTTGTGCCGCTGCGTAATGCCGAGTTGCTGGCCCCAAGGTAAAGTGATAGAGAAGATAAAAAACAAAGGGGCCCATAAGCATGTCGTCTAACGTTAAGATTATTGTACTTGTTCTGGTTGTCTTTGCCTTTGCCGGCGGGGCGTGGTTCTTCTTTCCCGGTCAGAAGGACAGAATGCTTTCAGACAAAGCGAATGGCAGCGCGCAGTTGTCGTCTGCGGCGGGTCAAAGCAGTAACAGCGCGTGGGTCAGGCGTTGTATTGATAAAAGGCAAAATCAATGTGAGGCGTTTCAAAGCCTTGTCCTGAAACAGAATAATATGCGTATCGCGGAAGTGGCGGTTTCCCTGCCGGAGGGTGTAACAAAAGACGCAAAAATGGCGGTTGTCCTCCCTCTCGGGATTGTTGTCGGGAAAGGCATTGCGCTGCAGGTCGATGAAAACGAAGCGTTGAAAATACCGGTGTATTCATGCGGTCAGGACGGATGTGTTTCTCATATGAATTTGTCCCCTGATTTCGTAAAAACCATGCGGGCGGGCAAAGTTCTTAAAATCATTTTCCTGGATGCAAAGCAGAAGAAAATCAAGGTCGAGATGACTCTCAAGGGGTTTTCCAGCGCTCTTTTTTAAAATGAATAGTCATAACTTTCCGAATACAGGAGCAGTATACCCTGTGGTTTTTTTGCAACAGTGCTGTGGAAAATAGAGAAAACTTGCTGAAGAGGGCTGGAATGACAGGGGCAATGCTGTTACCAATTCCACACGGTTTTGTCAGTGATCCTGTTTCGCTGTCTCTGGCAATGTTCACAAAAAGTTCAAACTGGGCGGGGTTGCCTTACTGAAACGTATTCCCTACTGTGGGTTGAGATTCTTTTATAATTTATGGAGAAAAAAATAATGAAGGAGAAAAAAATAATGAAATTAAATCTGAAAGCGGCTCTTTTGGCCGGAACAGCAGTCATCGCTCTTGGCGCCGGATCTTCATCCGCCCTGGCTCAGACGGAACTGACAAATGGCGTTGCGATTGTGGCGACAGATGCTGCAGGGGTAACGGAAACAGATGCAACAAACACAGTGACCGTTGACACAAGTGGCGCGGCCGTCGTTCTGGGGGCGCCGGGCACGAATTCGGTTATCATGAATATTGCTTCCAGAACATTGACCATGAATGTGTCTGGTGTCACGAACCCTCTGACATTTGCGGACGATATCGTGGAAACAGCCGGTAATATCGCAATCAATATTACGGACGCAACGTCTGTTAACTTCCTTGGGAATGTTTCGGCATCTCCTATTTCTGTCGGAAGCCTGGTTGCGGATGCGACAACCTTGCTGACTGTGGATACGGCTGCGGCTGAAAACCACACGTTTGCAGCAACAATCAATGCGGCAGATGCTACCGATACCGTGAATCTGACGGTAACGAATACGGATGGCGGCGCGAACACCGTGACATTCACGGGCGCGATTGGTGGAACAACGGTATCTAACGCCATTGACACAATCGCGATCGGCGCGGACACGGTGGATCCGATGGATGTGACCTTCGGGGCTTCTGTGAATGCCGGCGCGATCAACATCGGCGGCGGGAACGGCGCCAACGCGACGAACAATGTCCGTTTTGGAACGGCTGCTGGAACATCAACAGTTACAGGACAAATTGTAGGTCTTGGCGCTGGCGACACGAATAATGTGAGTGTTGTCGGCGGTTCTACGGTAACGTTTGTCACAGGTTTCGGTGCGGAAATTGATGCCATTAACCTGGGCGCAGACGCCACGGATACAACGGTTACCATTCAGGGCGCCGTTGCTTCCGGACCGATTACAATCGGGGCGGGCGCGACTGCCGACACCAATACGCTGACATTGGATACGACGAATGGCGCGTTCACCGTGACCCCTGCGATCGTAGGCGGTCATGCGAATGATGACAATAGCCTGCTTGTTTCCGGCGGCGACGTTGCCACGGTTACGGGGGATGTCGGTGCGAGCAGCCAGATCGACACGATAACGCTTTCCGGTACGGGAACGGGCCTGACGTTGGGCGGCACATTGGAAGCGGCCGATATCAATATCGGAGCGGGAACGACATTGACCTCCGGCGGTGCCGTTACAGGCGACCTCGACTTCACCGGCGGCGGTACATTGGCGCTTGGCCATGCCGTGACGGGAACGATCGATAACACCTCCGGCACGGACGGTGTCGGTACCTTGACGACATCTGCCGGTACATTTGCCGTGTCCGGCATTGTCGGCGGAACGAACACGCTGGGATCGATCACCAACAGCGGAACGGGAACGGTGACGTTTAACGCGGCAACGTCTGCAACAACGGTCACACAGTCCGGTACGGGAGAAATCCAGTTTGATGATACGGCCACGGCCACAACCTTTGTGGTGAGCGATGCGGGCGGTGTCATTGATTTTGACGGGGCTGTGATGGGGAATACCCGGTTTAGCGCAGACGGTGAGGTGACGATTGCGGACGGATTCGATATCACGGGGACCGTCAACAACACATCCGGTGCGGCTGGTGCGGGTACGTTGACCGTTGAAGGAACAACAACCGTTTCCGGTAATGTTGGCGCGTCAAACACGCTGAAAACGATTACGGCCGGGGCCGCTGGTAAAACGGCCACGTTCTCCGGAACGGTGCGTGCTGCGGACATTGATTTCTCCGGGGCTGGCGATATCGCCTTTGACGGAAACACGACGGTGACGAATGATGTCGATATGGCTGATAATGCCGGTACGGTAACATTCGGGGACGGTGCAAACTTCACCGGTACGGTTCAGGATACATCTGACGATAAAGGGACTGCAACATTTGCAGGGTCTTCTACGGTTACAGGCAGCCTCGGTACGGCGGGTAACTCTCTGAATGTTGTGAACTTTAACGGTGTTGCCGGTAAGGCTGTAACGGTTTCCGGCGGTGTTGATGTCAATGATGACATTAACGTTGGCGCGGGGTCTGTGACCATTTCCGGCCAGGTTACAACGGTTCAGGATGTCAACTTTACAGGAGACGGTTCGATCAGTTTTGCCGACGCGCTTGTCGCGATCGGGGATGATGTCCTGACCGGAACGGATAGCGAAGGTACGGTGACGTTCCTCGGTGACGGTACGGTTGGCGGTGATATCGCGGCTGACGGGTCCGAGCTGCTGGCTCTGATTCTCAGTGGAACGGCCAAAACCGTTGCTGTTACCGGTGCCATTGAGGCTGCGGACACGACAACGATCGGAAGCAACATTCTGACGGCCGGTACAACGGTTGATGTAGATGCCGGGCAGACGTTGGGATTCGAGATCACAGGGGACACTGACGGCGAAAACGGCCGGATCGTTTCCGCTGGTGCGGCGACGGTCGATGCGACTGCTGTTGTGGACGTTACGGTGAATACGACCGAGTTTGTAGCCGATGCGACCGAATACACGGTCATTGACGGTACAGGCGGCGGCGGTGTCGCTGATTTGACGACGACGATCACAGACGATTCCGTGTTCTTGACCTTTACCCAGAAAGTGGCGGATGATGACAACCTTGTTCTGGTTGCGAATCGTACGGCGAGCAATACTCTGGCGACAGGCACCAACAACAAAAACGTTGCGACTGTTCTTGAGGCTTTGGGGGCCGCCGGTGACGCAGGTCTTGACGGCGTTCAGGGGGCTCTTCAGGGTGCATCGACGGTGGCGGAACTGGATTCGAAACTCGAATCCCTTACCCCGACGGTGGATGGCGGTTTTGTTACCGGTGGAACGCAGGCTAGCGCGTTGAATATCGGTGCGACCAACATGCGTCTTGCAGCGGCCCGCACGGGTGAAGATACGGGTATGGTTGCCGGTGAAATGGGAGAAGGCGTTACGACATGGCTGAAAGGCTTTGGTCAAATGGCCGACCAGGACAGACGTGACGGTGTCGCCGGTTATGATGCCGACACATACGGCGTAGCCGTTGGTATCGACTCGGAAAACATTCTGGATAACAGTGTTATCGGGGTGTCTCTCAGCTATGCGAATACGGACGTGGACTCCAAAAACTCGAACAACACCGAAACCGATGTAGACAGCTATCAGGTATCTGTTTACGGAAGCCATGATTATGAAGGTCGCCTTTATGTCAGCGGTGTGCTGGGATATGCCTATAACGACATCGACCAGACCCGTCATAATGTTGCAGGTATTGCCGGTAACGACGCCAGAGCCGACTTCGACAGCAATCAGTACATTGCATATGCGGAAGTGGGTAAAGACTTCGATGCGGGCAACAGGCTGACTTTGACGCCGAAAGCGCTGGTGAATTATCAGCACATCGATATCGACGGATACACCGAAACGGGCTCCACCGCGAACCAGGTTGTCAGTCTTGATAACATGGATATTTTCGAGGTCGGTCTGGGCGTGAAAGCCGAATGGGATCTGGAAGACAATTCCGGAAACAGCGTTCGTCCTTCTATCAATGCCGGATATCGTTACGATCTGGTCGGTGATGAAGTACAGGCAACCTCCAGGTTTACAGGTGGCGGCGCGTCCTTCTCGACAAATGGTGCGGATCCTGCACAAGGAACGTTCAACGTCGGTGCTGCTGTGACGTATGATCTGGAAAACAACTGGGCGTTGACGGCAGATTACGAATACGAAGGCAAGTCTGACTTCGGAGCGCATTCTGCGTCCTTGCGTGCCGGATATAAATTCTAATCCATAAATTTTATAAAAATAAAAAGCCCTGCTGAGAAGCGGGGCTTTTTTTATGCGGTCGGCAGGACAGAACATCACGGCTTTAGCCGCGGATGAATGCGTCTTCCAACTTGCGTCATGCCTGCGCAGGCGGGCATCCAGTCGTTTCCCGGAGATTCTTCGCTGTGCTCGGAAATGACAGGATGGAGCCGGCCTTAAGCGATGAACGCACTAATTTTTTCCGGGTAAGCAGGCCGGCGTTCTTTTCAGCAGATCGCGCCAGCGCGTGGCCCATCCCTTTATATGCTCTGTCCCTTTGACGATTTCGGCCCGGATACAGGCCGAAGACCCGGCTTTCCCGGCATAGCTTTCGAAAACAGGCGGGGGAACGAATGCGTCGTTCTCTGCGATAAAGTGATATTGCGGGAGTGCCGAGAGGCTTTCAGCGTAATCGGCCATGTTTAAGGAGTAGGGCATGTCGCTTACGTTATGAAACCGGGTAAAAAAATCATTATCAACATTTCCGGCAACGGTGCGCAGGCTCAGGATATCTTCGCGCCGGGCGGCCAATAGGCCCGCGATATTGGCTCCGCCGGAATAGCCGATAAGGTGAAATCCTCTTTTGTAGTCTTTTTCTAATTGATTCAAGGCGCTGTGGTAGCTTTCTAACACTTCCTGTGAGAAGCGTTTTCCGGTCCAGTAGTCGCGGTGGCAGTTGTTATGCGGCAAGTCAAAATCGGTATATTGGCAGGGCCGCGCAAGATAAACGACGTTTGGTGCGGGGTCGTTGGCGGCCAGTTCCAATGCGACAGCCTCTTTTGGCGTCGGGTTTTTTGAGGGGGTCGAACGGCTGAGCCATGCCAGACCGTCTCCTTCAATATAAAGATGAATGGGGCCCTCCGGCGCTGTTAGCTTTTGCCAGCTGGCAAGTTGAAACATCTGTGTTGAGATATCATGGCGGTGTAAGCGGTTTTTTTGGGATATCTCGTTTGCGTGCCCGGTTCGTGAAGGGATGTCTGCGCAGGCGCCCAGTGATAAAACAGAGGCGGCGCAGATGGACAGAACCGGATGATATTTAAGGGCGCAGGGGAACGCCATGCCGTTGTTTCTCCTCTCTTATTGAACAAAACAGAGTAACATATTCACACTGATCGCCAATGGAACAATAGAGCGTTCATCGTTTAGATTGGCTCCATCCCGTCATTTCCGAGCGCAGCGAAGAAACTCCGGGAAACTTTGAGATCCTTCGCCTTCGGCTCAGGATGACAAAAATGGTTGTGACCAGACCTGATCGTAGAATGCTCTAAGGGGAACGGTCGGCTGTCTTTCAGCCGTTCAAAGCCCTGTTTCTTTTCCCTTGGACGAAAAAAAGGCCGGAAATCCCGGCCTTTTTTATAAAATACTGTCTTATGGATATTAGAGTTCGGAAGAACAGCTCGCGGCTCCGGCCAATGTTTCTTCAGGGCTTGTGCCGTAAGTCACGTTCACGCTCTGGCCTGTTTCCGCAATGCCTACGGCATCTCCCAGGCAAGGGGACGATTCACCGCCGCCTGCTGCCGCTTCAATGGCGTTGAGGTCTTCGGGTGACGTGCCGCCACCTTCGCCTTCACCCTCTCCGCCGGCAAACGGGGTGATCGCGTTCAGCGACAAAGGCCCTCCCGGAATGCCCGGCAAGCCGCGAATCGTCACGTTCAGACCGGAGAGTGTTCCTCTGAACGGGCCGAAATAGTTGAAGATGTCTTCTTGCGCGACGGTCGCTCCGCTTTCTTCGGCGGGGGTGCCGACAAAGATTTGTCCGCGGCCATTCAGAAGAGGATCGTCCGCATCGAAGAGGCGGGCTTCAATGGCTGCCAGAACCGAGGCGGGGATGTTTCCGTCTCCGTCGAGGTTGTCGGCAGGCACAAAGCCGTCCCAATCGACGCGCGTACCGTCGATTTCAATGACATTGCCGTATTTATCGAGGATGGCGCCGTCTTCAAAACGGACATAGTAGGCCGTTCCGACACCGCGGTTGATAAAGCCGTAGAAGGCTGTTGTGCCGAGTGTCTCGCCAACGATGGTCAGGCTGGTCGGTTTCCATTTTTTGGCCAGGTCAAACTGCATGCCGGTGACATATTTGTAGCCTTCAGGCAGTTCGTAATCGGGCGTCACGATAAAGGTGTTTGGTCTTTCCTCATCGGAGACATCAATCCGGCCGCTTTCAAAACGGGCGCCGACCGGGTTGTTGATAAACGTGTTTCCTTTGAGGACCACATCTCCATGGTGAGGCCCTTTTACGTACAGGCCGTTCGAGCCGGAGTTTTCGACGATATTGTCAATGAGCGTGGAGTTGAAGACCCCGCCATGAGAATGACCGCCGCCATATCCATATCCGGAAAGCAGGGAGACGGACGGCTCGAGGCTTTTTTCCTCCGTTTGCGGTCCTCCATAGTAACCGCCGTGGCGTCCGCCTTTGGAGATAAGGAGAATACCGTTATCGCCGCTGTCTCTTACGGTGTTTCTGACCATGATCAGATCAACGTCAGAGCCTTTGTTGGCGACAACCTGAATGCCGTCGTCATCCGAGTTTCTGACGTCGTTTCCAATAATGACAACCTTGTTGGTATTGCCGCCTCTGTATCCCCCATATCCGTAATCAGGGCCGAAGCTGTTTGTCATCAGCGGGCTATCATACATGTCGTCATAGCCGCCCTTATACATCCTTTCGCCGCGCGGGTTGTCCACATCAATGGTGATGCCGTCGTCGCGGGAGCGGAAGACGTCATTATGGGAGACCTTAATGAAGTTTGAGGTCGTCGCGCTTCCGGAATAGCCCGGGTAATCCAGAGACATAAAGTTATCCTGGAAGCCCCTTCTTTCTTTGTCTTTTTCGGTTTTGACGCTTATATCAATGCCGTCATCGCCGGAGAATCCGACTTTGTTGCCTGAGACAATGATGGTGTTTTTGTTTTGTGTGCCAAAGCCGCCGAAGAAGCCTTCGCTTTGCCCCAGTCCTTTGAAAGCAGTGGTTTGGGGATAGTCGTAGCCGTTGCTGCCTCCGTCTGTCGTGATATCGACCTGGATACCGTCATCGCCGGAATGGAAAACTTTGTTTCCGTCGATTTTGACGTAGTTATTGATGCCGCCACGGCTGTTGTCCATGCCCGGCAGGGATTGAACGGCGAACTTGCCCGGGTTGCCGTAACCGTTGTTATGACGCTCTTCCTTCGGAGCGATTTTCACAACGATTCCGTCATCACGGGAATCAATAACCAGATTGTCGGAGATCACGATCTCGTTATCCGGCCTGTCATGATGTCCCCCGAAGCCGCCAAAGAACCCTTCATTTTGTTCCAAGCCTCTGGGGGCAGGGCTTTGAGGATAGCCATTGTCATTGCTTCCTGCCGCTGTCGTGATATCGACCTGGATACCGTCATCGCCGGAATGGAAAACTTTATTTCCGTCGATTCTGACGTAGTTCCTGATGCCGCCGGCATTGTTGTCCATGCCCGGCAGGGATTGAACGGCGAACTTGCCCGGGTTGCCATAGCCGTTGTGACGCTCTTCCTTCGGAGCGATTTTCACGACGATACCGTCATCGCCGGATTTGGAAACATTGTTATCGGAGATCAGTATCTCGTTATCCGGCCTGTCATGCTGTCCCCCGAAGCCGTCCAGGCCTTTGGAAAGATACATGGGCGGCTGGTTGTTGTCATTGCTGCCACCGTCTGTCGTGATATCGACCTGGATGCCGTCATCGCCGGAGTGGAAGACCTTGTTCCCATCAATTTGGATATAATTCCTGATGCCGCCGGCATTACTGTCCATGCCCGGGGAAGTCTGCCTGAAAAACTCATCCGGTTTTTCATTGTTTCCATTTTTCTCTTCCTTCGGCGCGATTTTCACAACGATACCGTCATCGCCGGATTTGGAAACATTGTTATCGGAGATCAGGATCTCGTTATCCGGCCTGTCATGATGCCCTCCAAAGCCGCCAAAGAACCCTTCGTTTTGTTCCAAGCCTTTGGAAGCATACGTGGGCGGCTGGTTGTTGTAATTGCTGCCACCGTCTGTCGTGATATCGACCTGGATACCGTCATCGCCGGAATGGAAAACTTTATTTCCGTCGATTCTGACGTAGTTCCTGATGCCGCCGGAATTGTTGTCCATGCCCGAGGAAGTCTGCATGAAAAACTCATCCGGTTTTTCATTGTTTCCATTTTTCTCTTCCTTCGGCGCGATTTTCACAACGATACCGTCATCGCCGGATTTGGAAACATTGTTATCGGAGATCAGGATCTCGTTATCCGGCCTGTCATGATGCCCTCCAAAGCCGCCAAAGCCTTCCTCCTGTTGCAGGAAGCCAACGGGGCCCGGAAAGTTATTGTTATCGTTATTGCCGGCGGATGTTTTCAGGTTGACTTCGATGCCGTCATCGCCGGATTTTTCAACGTCGTTGTCGGCAATTTTAATGAAGAGCTTTTTGCCGTCACTTCTGTTGTCATCCCAGTCATTGCCTCCCTGAGAGCCGAAGCTTTGAACACCCGGCCCTTTGTTTTCTTCACGACGGTCATAATCCTGTTCCGTTGTGACGACGATACCGTCATCGCCGGACCGCGAGACCTCGTTCCCGATGATAATAACCTTGTTGGTATCGTCTTCATGTCTGCCGCGATCGCGGATAGAGGTGATGCCCAGTCTGATCTCGCGGCGCTCCTCGACATTTCCGACGATAACTTCGATTCCGTCATCCCCGGCGCGCGACACTTCATTCTTCTTAATCAGAATGTCTTCGGCGGCGGTGACGTGGATACCGTCTTCCCCGACAGAATCTACAGAGTTGTAGTAATGGCGTCTGTGTTCGCTATCGCCCAGAATATGGTTATACATGATGTCGATATCTTTGCCGCCCTCGACATAAATGCCGTGACGTCCGGCGCCAAGACGGTCAATGGCCCCCTTGTGGCCGTAGCCGAGATCGGCGGTGACGTCGTTGCCGATGACCAGAAGATCATCGCTGTTTTCGACATGGATTCCGTCGCGTCCGGCGCCTTCCTGACCGTAATCGTGGTAATAGTAATTCCCGCCTTCGGCAAAGATTTTATTCCAGCCGATGACCGTTTTGTTACTGTCTTTGACATTGATGCCGTCACGGCCTGCGCCGGTAATCCTGTTTTTCTTGATTTCCGCACGGTAGCTGTTGTCAACGCTGATGCCGTCTCCATGTTCGCTATCCCTGCCTGTATCGTGAATATAGTTGTCCCAGATATCGACATAGTCGTTGTCGTTGACATCAATACCGTCATCCCCGGTGCGGCCGATATGGTTGCCCCAGATATCGGCGCCATGGCCGTCATCGACGCGAATGCCGTCTTCGTCAACATCATGGATGGTGTTGTAGGCGATATCAATGTGATCCGTCGGGTTGACAAGGATACCGTTTCCGCCGGTGTTGTAGATCGTGTTGGATGCGATATTGCCATTGTCAATGTGGCTGCCGTAGATGCCGTTTCCATCGACATCGTGAACGGTGTTGTCATGGATATCGGCGTTTTCAATGTTTCTGACATAGATGCCGTTATCGCCGCTCCAATGGGCGTGGTTGTGGTCAATTTCGAGGTCAAGGCCCCAGTCGCTTCCGTAATCATTCACTTCAATCGCGTCGTCATTGTCTCCTTTGATGTCCGTATTGCCGTGAATTCTGATTTTGGCATCGTTAAAGAACTGGCCGGTGATGTGGATACCGTCCTCGGCTCCGTAGATTTCATCATTGTGCTTGATGGTCAATTCCGCATCGTCGATGCCGCCTGTGAAGGAAATACCGTGGTCGCCTTTGCCGTCCCCGCGGATTTTATAGTTGTCGCGGATAACGATGTCATGTAGCGCATGGCTTGCCCTTCCTTCAAAGAGGATACCGTTTTCGTCCCCGTCGATCGTGTTGTAGGCAATCAGGATTTCCTCTTCATGGCCGCTATGGAGGTGGTTGCTGGTATCGTCGTTGAAAACAACGCCGTTACGGTCTGCGTAAATGCTGTTGTGGCTGATCTCGATCAGGGAATGATCTTCAATCTTGTCTTCAAACTGAATGCCGTCGCCTTCACCGTCGGCGTCGATTGTGTTGCCGTCATAACGGCCTCCGATCAGGATGCGCGCGTCGTCTTTAACGTTGTTGCGGAAACTTATGCCGTCATCGTCGGACTTGATGTAGTTGTCCGTGATTTTAACGTCGGCATTTCCTCTGATTTCACCATCGAACTGGATACCGTCGTCATCCACGCGGTCTTCATAGGTGCTGCCGCCGGACGTTTTTCCGTATCCGATGCGGTTGCCGTCAATGACAATCTGCGATCCCTTGTTCAAAGACCCTTCGAAATGGATTCCGTCTTTTCCGCGGATGAAGTTGGAGGGGTCGCTGCCGAAGCTGCTGCCGCCGCCGTCACCGATATTGATGGTGGCTGTGTAGATGTTACCGCCGAAGTGAATACCGTCGCCGGTCGATCCGTTGTCTTCATTGGCGGAGATAATGTTGTCATGGATGTCGATGTCGGAACCGCTATGGATGCTGTTTGTGAACAGGATACCATGGTCGTCGGCGTGGATTCCGTGATTGTTTTCGCTGATGACGATTGTTGAATTATCGATCTCGCCGTTGAACTCGATGCCGTTTTCACCGGCTCTTATATCGTCGTTGCTGAAGATGCTGACGAAGCTGTCCGCCACTTTCCTGAAGAAGTGGATGGCTTCTTCATCCTTGCCTTCAATCTTCGCGTTATCGTCGATATTGACGCGGGCGCCGTCTTCAATGTCGCCAAGGAAACGGATTCCGTCTTTTTCACCCTCAATGCGGGTGTTTTCAACGATGCGAACGTGCGCTTCGTCGATATCGTCGTCAAAGACGATCCCCTGGCCGTCTTCCCCTTCGATATCGTTTCCGGCGATACGGGTGTCGTGGCGCTCTCCGTCGATTTCACCGTTAAAGTGGATCCCGTTATTCCGGCCCCAGATGGTGTTGTTTTTGATAAGAAGTTCCTGTTCGGAGATGCCGCCGGTTGTTTTGGCGTTGTCTATCTTATCGCCGAAATAGATACCGTCGTTAGACGCCGTGATGCCGTTATAGCTGATTTCAACCAGGGACTGGCCTGTTATGTCGTTCAAAAAGGACACGCCATTGTGCCAGGCATTGATGGCGTTATTGTCACCGAGTCCGCCGATCAGGACGTTAGCAAAATCGCGGATTTTGTCGGAGAACCGCACGCCGTCACCTTTCGCGCGGATGTAGTTGTCGGTGATGTTGATATCGGCGTTGCCTTTGATCTCGCCGGAAAATTCAATACCGTCATCGGCCAGACGTTCTTCCGTAAGCGGTCCGCCGACGGAAAAGGCAAAATAACCGAGGCGGTTGCCATCGATGTTAATGACAGCGCCGGAGCCGATGTCGTCATCGAAATGAATCCCGTCGAGGCCGGACTGGCTGCCGCCGGCATTGCCGTCAACGCGGATAATGTTGGACGCGCCGCCTGTGAAGCTGCCATATGCGCCGTCCCCGATATTGACGGTGGCGCTTGTTATGGTGCCGTCGAACCAGATGCCGGACCCGGTGCTGTCGTGATCTTCGTTTGCGCCGATAATGTTGTCATGGATGTTGACCGTAGCGCCGCCGGAAAGGGCGGATCCAAAGTAAATGCCGTGGTCGTCGGCGTGGATTCCGTGATTGTTGCCGGAGATCGTGACGCTGGCGCCCCCGTTTACAGGGCCGCTGATTTCGATGCCGTTATCGGCGGCACGGATATCTGTGTTGTTTATGATGCTGACAGTGGCGCCGCCCGTGACTGTGTCGATGTCAATGCCGTCGTCACCGACTTTGGCGCCGGAGCGGCCGATAGCGTTGCCGGAAATAAGCACCGTCGCGTTGCCGGTGATCGAGTCGTCAAAATCAATGCCATCATCGCCGATCGTATCGCTTCCCATGCTGCCGATCTGGTTGCTGGAGATTTCCACATAGGCGCCGCTGTCAACGCCCGTTGTGTGGCCCGGATCTCCGTCGCGAACATTTACGCCGTCATCACCGGCAGAAATACGGTTATTGCGTACAAGTGCGATTGCATCGACACCGGCGTCGAATTCAATACCGTTGCCGCCTGCCGTAATGACGTTGCCTTTGTTCACGCTGGTGGAAGCGGAATCGTGGGGGACAACGCCGCCGATATTCGCTTGTGCGCCGTTTTCGATATGGTCGATATCCACCCCGTCGCCGCCGGCGGTGATGGTGTTTCCGCCAACCCAGAATTTCGTGCCGGGCCCTGTAATGTCGTCTTCAACATATATCCCGTCAACGTCCCCCTGAATGGCGTTTCCGGCAACGGTCACGAATGCGCCGCCGGAGATACTCGGGCTGCCGGCGCCAAAGCTGACGCCGTCCACGAAGTAACCGCGGATGGAGTCGTTGTTCAGGATATCTACGGTGCCGCCGTCAATGCCGCTGAAGCTTATACCGTTGGCGAAGCCGCCAATCTCCGTGTTCCCTGCGATTGTGACGCTGCTGCTTGTCACTTTGCCTGCAAAACGGACGCCGTCGCCGACATAGCCGGAAATGTCCGTATTGTCGGAAAGGTCAAGGGTCGCGCCGTCAACGCTGCCGTCAAAGCGAACGCCTTCAAGGCCGGCGATATCGTTTTCTTTAATATTAATCACGGCGGATACGTTGGTGCCGCCGTCGGCAATGGTGCCGTCATCGTCGCCGACCTGTCCGAACACTATGCCGTTGCCGCTTACGCCGTCATCGTCGCTGCCGGTGTCGTCGCCATCGGTGCCGATTTCGTTGCCGAGGATGTCGATTTTGACCCCGACCAGAGCTTGCTTGCCGTTTTCACCGGCGCTGTCGCCCCAAAGTTTAATACCGTCCCCGGTGTTGGAATCGTCAATCTTGTTGTTTTCAACAAGAAGCGTGCCGACAGGGGCGTTGTTGTGATCGACCACCCCGCCGATACCGGCGATGCTGGAGCGGCTAATGATATTGTTGGAAATTTTCGTGCCTTTAACATCATTTAACAAAACGCCATAGGTCAGCGTCGGGCCGTCCATGGTGAAGCCGTCAATCGTGATGTTGTCTGCATTGACTGTAAAGGCCGGGGAGCCGCCCGTTACGATGGATTCAGGGTCGCGCGGATCATATCCGGCGGTCCCTGCATTATTCCCCAGAAGCTTCAGACCCGCTTTATTGACATTCACGGACTCATTATATGTGCCCGCCGCAACGTTTACGGTTGCGTTATTGGCGGCGACATCAACGCCGTCCTGGATTTCGGCATCGTCGTTTTCAACATCAACCGTGGAGGCGGTTCCCGTAATCGGGCCTGTCGTGTCAATGTCGTCTCCCAGATGAACCACCGGCGCATTGATATGCGCGCCGCCATTGCCAAGGCTGACCGTTGCGCCATTGTCGATATCAAATCCGACATTGGAATTTGCGGTGAGTTTACCGCCATCCGTCAGGACGGAGCCTGTCGGGTCGATCTCGACAAAATGATTATTTGCGTTCAGATCGACCGTTCCGGCAGCGCCAGCAAGCGTGGTGTCGATAGTGCCTTCAACCTGCATGACGGTCAGGCCGTCATTGACGGCGTTGTTGGCTGTCAGGGATACGCCGCCCGTTTTGGTGGTGATCGAAGATCCACCATCCACCAGAACATCGTCGCCGGCTGTGGCGTTCAAAGCGTTGAAGACGTTCGCGCCGTCAAATTCAATGTCTCCGGCCGCACTCAAGAAAACCGTGCCGGAAATCGTGGCTGTTGTCGTGTCAACGCCGTCAACGGTGAGGTCTGTCGTGGCGCCGCCAACTTCAAGCGTTGTTGCCCCGATATTGGCAATCTCGGCCTGAGAGAGAACCAGACCGCCATGGTCGGCGCCAAGGGAGATATCGCCCGTGCGGTTGCGCGAAATAGAGACTGTATCGGTTGCATTGACCAAAGCAGGCGAGCCTGATGTATCCATGACAATCTGGTCGGAAACCATGTTGACGTTTGTCGCGGCGGCAGCGGAGCCCGCCTGCATGTCAATCAGGTTGCGGCCCAGAAGGTTCAGGGTTCCGAAGGTGACAACGCTGCTGCCGGCGCGGAAGTAAACGCGGCCCAGATTAGGATCGGTGATTGAATTGTCAAAACCGGGGCTGGCAAGGCTGCCGTTCCATCCGCCCAGCAGGGTGATATCGCCTGTGCCGATATTGATAACGGACACGCCATCATCAATCCGGACGGCTTCATGTGCAAAGAGGTTCAGCGCGTTTGCGCTGCTGTACAAATGGGACGCTTCAACTTTAATATCGCCGTCATTTGTCTGACTGGCATTTCCCGTTGTTGTGATGGTTAGATTTCCAAGCCCAAGTGCCGTATCAATTGTATCCCATCCCAGAATGGTGGTGTTGCCCAGACCCGTCGGGTCAAAGACGTTTGTGCCGGGGATAACGCCTGCACCGCCGGCCTGAATTTTGACGTCGACCGGGTCAAGCAGCAATGTGCCGTTTATCCCGTTGTAAGCCAGCAGGTTTGTCAGGCCGGTATATTCAACGTAAGGGCCGGATACTTCGGCGTTCGCGCCGTTTCCGCCGTTAACGCCCCCACGGCCCAGAATCAGGCCGCGGAAAATGGCTGCATTATCGGCATAGATATAGGCGTCGCCGCCGTTTCCTTTCCCGTCATTTCCTTTTCCGCCGCCGACCAGAATTTCGGCCGTGTCAGCGACAAGGATATTCTGGCCGGTCACATCGACATCGCCGCCGTCCGTGCCGGAGGCATCCATTTTACCGGAGACGTTTACAACGCCTTTTTTCCCGCCGGAGAGAATGATTTTTCCGCCTTTTTGCGTTACGGAAGATACATCGATGACGCCGTCCATATTAATGACATTGTCAACGGCGTTTTTGGCCGCTTGCGCGGTCATCATAACCGTGCCGCCTTCGGCGTTGATGGTGCCTTTGTTTTCGAGCAGGGCGTCCGCGACTTCACCCTCTACCGCGATTTCGAACAGGTTATCGCCGTACAGGTCGAGGGTAACCGTTTCACCGGCTGCCATGACGACTTTACCCATTCTGGCGTTGATGATGCCCTGATTGGAAACGAAGGGAGAAACGAAGGCTGCAATACCTGCATCGGCAACCGTAATGGTCCCCTGATTGATGATACCGGCGCCTGAAAAGTTTCCGAGCTGGACGGGGCCGCCCGCCATGAATCCGGCAGGGTTCAGCAATTCACCGTCGGAAAGACTAATAGCTGCCGCATTAATGGAGCCGCTTGCGCCAACGAAAACTCCGTTCGCGTCGATGACATGACAGGAGCCCGCGCAATTCAAATGTCCGAAGATAAAGGTCGGATCGTTTTCCCTGTCAATGGCGACCAGATTTCCTCTGGAGACATTAACGGTCCAGTTTGAGTTGATGTCGAGGTCGCCTTCAACAATGGCCCTTTGCGTATTCAGATTCAGGTTTGTTGTGTTCGCCTGAGACAGGTCTGTGGTCGTGCTTCCGGAGGTCGTGGTGAGATCCACCCAGTTGTCCGCCTGCGCCGACCCACCCAGCGCCATCAACCCCGCCGCGGTAAGCGCGGTCGTCGTCAGGAGTTTCTTGCCGGCGTTACCGACGAAACCAAAGTTTTTAAAAAGGGGGGCCGATGTTCTCATTGTCATTCTCCATTGGTTGTTCTGAAGTGGCTCACAGGCGGTCGAAAAAGACGAAAACATCCATGTGGACGAAATCAGAAAAAACTTTCTTGTAGCAGATATCTGGTTTTTGCCACTAATCCGGCTAATTTACAAGCATTTGTTAAAAGTTTTTTAACGTTTTCGGGGGGTAAGGGCATAAAGTTCTGTAAAATCAGGAAAATTTCAGGGCTCTCAGGTATAGGTTTTTCCTGTTTGAAAGGTTAATTTTTACTTGCGCATACAGTCTGTGTATTGATATTTGTCTTCGGTTGGCGTAGTAATGATATTGGAAAGATCGCATTGCGGTCTGATTCCTGTTTTTTTTTGCGTTATCATCTCTTTAAAGGCATGCCTACAGGGTAAGCGAAAAACCGAGGAAACTGATATGAAAAAGCTTTGCGTATTTGTTGCTGCAGCTTCATTCTTGGCAATGGGCGTTTCAGGATCGCCTGCTTATGCGCAGCTTGAACAGCAAACCATTATTGCGGACCCGGGCCGCGCGGAAGAGCAGTTCCAGCAGGAACTCCTTATTCCCCAGGGCGGGCCGGATATCGGCATTCAGGATCTTGAGCTTAAAGGGGCGCCTGCAGGGGCCGAAAATATAAAATTCAAATTTGGCGGGCTGCAGATAGACGGGGCCAGCGCCTATACGACGGAACAGCTTTCCAGTCTTTATAAAGGGAAAATCGGGACGGAAATTTCTCTGGCGGACCTGTATGCCATTGCCCATGAGATGACCCTGAAATACCGGAATGACGGTTATCTACTGACGCAGGTTGTCGTGCCGCCGCAAACCATTGAAAACGGCATTGCGCGCTTGCAGATTGTGGAAGGGTTTGTCGATAACGTCATTATTCAGACGGATGAGGGCGAAGGCTCCTTTCTTGTCGATACCATAAGGTCATACGCCTCGTATGTGAATGCGGGCGGCGCGCTGAATGTCAAGGATATGGAGCGGGGGCTTCTCCTCATCAACGATCTGCCGGGCGTCAAGGCCAGAAGCATTTTGAGCCCTTCAAAAACAACGCCGGGCGGTGCGGATATGCTCATTATCGTGGAGCGTGATCCTTACGACGCTTTGATTACGGCGGATGACTTCGGAAGCCGGTATCTCGGTCCCGTCCAGTTCGGGGCGGCCGGGAGCGCGAATTCATGGCTCGGGTTAGGGGAAGCTGTTACCGGGCAGGTTGTGGTGGCGCCGGATGGCGGTCACGAACTGGCTTATGGCGCGCTGAGCTATGAACAGCCTATCGGTCCGTGGGGAACGAAAATAAAAGCGTTTGGCAGCCTGACGGATACGGATCCCGGTTATGATCTGAGACAGTTTGAGGTCCGGGGACATTCCAGCACGATGGGGATTCAGGTGGAACATCCGTTTGTCCGCTCCCGGGCCTTCAATCTTGCGGGCCGGGCGGTTCTGGACTGGCGCAATGTTAAAAGCTCCAACAATGCCGAGTTGACCCGCAAGGACCATATTCGTGCGGCGCGGGTGGGTGCGAAAGTCGATTTTCTGGATACGCTGCTTGGCGTGGCTGTCAATGCCTTCGATGTAGAGCTTTCGCAGGGGCTTGATATCATGGGAGCGAGCGACGAAGGCGACGCCAATCTTACGCGCGCGGCGGGAGATCCCAAATTTACGAAACTTAAAGTTCAGGCCCAAAGACTGCAGCGCATCGTGGAGGATGTAAACCTCTTCCTGGCCGGAAGCGGTCAATGGGCGGACGGGCCTTTGCTTTCTGCCGAGGAATTTGCCGTTGGCGGCATTAATTCCGTGCGCGGGTTCGATCCTTCCGAAATCGTTGGAGATCACGGCGTTTCAGGAAAAGCAGAGCTTCAGTGGAACAATCCCGGCAAATTCGATATGGAGTATATCGATAAATACCAGCTCTTCGGCTTTTTTGACGCCGGCAGGACGTGGGATGAGGATGCTACAACCAGTTCGGCAAAACATGATACGCTGACGGCAACGGGCGGCGGCTTGAGAGTTAGCTTCTCCGGCGCGACGGAAGCGGGTCTTGTGGTGGCGTTTCCTCTTAACCGCGATGTCCAGACGCAAAACGATCAGGATCCGAAGGTCTATTTCAACCTCAGCAAAAGCTTCTAGAGCGTTCCTCGTTCAGGTTCTCGGTTCAGGTTCGACCCTGTCATTCCGGGGGCGGCGAAGAATCTCCGGAAAACGCTGGGGTTCTTCGCCTTCAACTCGGAACTCAGGATGATAAAGATATTATTTCGAAAGCTGGTCGTAAGCCCGCAAAGCGTCCGCTGCATACATCAAAGACGGTCCGCCGCCCATATAGATGGTCATGGCAAGCACTTCGGCGATTTCTTCGCGAGTGGCGCCCAGTTCAATCAGGGTTTTGACATGAAAGCCGATACAGCCGTCGCATTGTTTGGCAATGCCGATTCCCAGCGCGACAAATTCCTTTGTTTTCTTGTCCAGCGCGCCGTTTGTTGTTGCGCCTTTGGCAAGGGCGGAAAAGCCGTTCATGGCGTCGGGGACTATTTTACGAAGTTCGTGGGAATAGGCGGAAATATCGTCTGTAATCGTTTTATAATCTTTGGTCATATTTTATCTCCTTTTAAGAATAACCGGCTTGTCTTAAGAAACTATGTGATATAAAGATTTGTTACTTTAGAAAGAAATAATATACAAGAGAAAAACAAATGACAAAAACAGTCCAATATAAACAGCTTGAAGACTGGCTGGAGGCAGACGAAGCCGTTCTAATCGACGTGCGCGAGCCGGAGGAGTTCCGGACCGGCCATATTTTATACGCCCATTCCATTCCTCTGAACAGGGTGGAGGAGCTTTTGCCGCAAATGAAGATTCCGGAGGACAAAAAGATTGTGTTTCAGTGTTTGAAAGGCATGCGCGGTCTGCAGGCCTGTGTGAATGCCGGAAATCTGGGACATTTAAAGGGGCGGGGTGAAATTTATAATCTGGAAGGCGGGATAGAAGGGTGGAAAGCGGCCGGTTTTCCCGTTGTTTCGAACGACCTTCCGTCTCCGTCTCCGGAAGGGGGCGTTCCCATAATGAGGCAGGTTCATATTGCTGTCGGCCTTCTTGTTCTGCTGTCCGTGATCGCGGGGTATGCGCTGCACGCTTTTGCTTTTGTTCTGGCGGGATGTGTTGGGCTCGGCCTTCTTCTCGAAGGGGTGACCGGCTGGTGCGGAATGGGCATGGTTTTGCGGCGCATGCCGTGGAATAAGCCGTCTCAATTAAAGAATTGACAGTTTTTCGATAAAATCCTATAAATCCAGCCATTCCTGTAAAGAGGGCGTGGTCCTCGTTGACGGTTTAAGCGTCAATCCCGAAAGGGGAAGCGGGACAATAACAGATAAAGAAGAGGACTCATAAAAATGAGCGAAAAAAGACCGCAGTCAAAACATAAAATCGACCGCCGCCTGGGATGCAATCTCTGGGGGCGTCCGAAATCTCCTTACAATATTCGCCAGACCGGACCGGGGATGCACGGCGCGCGCCGCGGGCGTCCGACCGATTACGGTATGCAGCTGATGGCCAAGCAGCAGCTTAAAGGCTATTACGGCAATATCGGGGAGAAGAAATTCCGCCGTTATTATCAGGAAGCCAACCGTCTGAAAGGCGATACGGGCCAGAACCTGATCGGGCTGCTGGAATGCCGTCTGGACGCTGTCGTTTACCGTGCCCTGTTTGTGCCGACGGTGTTTGCAGCGCGTCAGTTCGTGTCTCATGGCCATGTGCTGGTGAACGGGAAACGCGTGAATATTCCCTCCTATCAGGTCAAAGAAGGGGATGTGATCGAGGTGAGGGAAAAATCCCGCCAAATGCCGATGGTGTTGCAGGCCATGGAAAGCGCGGAGCGCGATGTGGCGGAATATCTCGAGGTGGATAAAAAAGCCTGTAAAGCGACCTTCCTGCGGGTTCCGCAGCTTGAGGACGTGCCTTATCCGGTTCAGATGCAGCCGCATCTTGTCGTGGAATTTTATTCCCGGTAGAATTTTTGGGAAATCAAGGTATCAAGCCGCCTTTCACAGGCGGCTTTTTGCTGCTTTTCTGAAGAGGCGGTGTTCGACAAGATGCATCGCGCCGTCCGCCAGTGTTTTCAGGACCATGAATGTCAGGATCGCGCTGTGGCCCATCATGCCGCCCGTGATAATCACCAGATGCATCGGCAAAATCCGTAAGTAAGGATAGAACATCAGGGTTCCCAGATTGGGCTTTTGCTGTTTGAAATCGGCGGCGAAATTATGCCGGAAAGAATAGCCGTGAATGCTGATAAAGGTCAAAATCGCGAGAATAAGGAACGCAAGATCGTCTGCGGGCAGTTCGTTCAGGGGCATTTCCTGCCAGAGGAAAACGGCATAACCGAAATGAAAAAAACCGTAATGGAACGTAAAGAACGTCGCGACACCGCGTTTGCCTTCTTGCGTTTCCGGGACGGGCGCGTCATTCATTGTCATGCCTTTGGTGGTGAATTCTTTTAAAGACAGCATGCGGATGACGTTGATGATCCCGATCACGACGCTTTGGCTCCAGTAGACCCACATGATTTCATACAGGGGCCATTGCTGCACGTAGGCCATGACGATGGAAATGAAATTTCCCAGGATAACGGCCCAGAAGGACGGGTCGCGGATATAGCTTTCTTCGGCTTCGCTCATTTGCCTTTTTCTCCGATGCTTTTTTTGCCGGTCAGGGCCGAAAGAATACCGTGAAAGGTCTGGACTTCCTGATGGCTCATTTCGGCGCGGCCAAAGGTGTTTTTTAAATTGCGCAAAACGGTGGGTTTTATATCGGCGGATTTGAAAAAATGATGGGCGTCCAGTTCGTCTTCCAGACGGTCGAAAAGATTGTCCAGTTCGGCATGCGGGGCGGGATCGTTCTCCTGCAGGAGGGCGGGGGTTTGATCCTGTGCCTGAAACCATTCATAGGCGCAAAGCAAAACCCCCTGACCGAGATTCAGGGACGGGAAGGAGGGGTTGACCGGAATGGTGATAATGGCGTTTGCCAGCGCGACATCCTCGTTGCCAAGCCCTGCGCGTTCGGGGCCGAAGAGAAAGGCGGTTTTCTGGTTTGTGCGGGCATGAATGTCTTCGGCGGCGCTGCGGGCCGTCAAAACGGGTTTTGCCATGTCGCGGCGGCGGGCGGTGGTGGCGTAGCTGTATTGGACGTCCGCCAGGGCTTCTTGCGTGGTGTCAAACACCTGCACATCCGGCATTTGATCCAAAGCGCCGGAGGACATGGCGTCGGCTCGTTCATTGGGCCAGCCGTCGCGGGGGCGCACCAGCCGCAGGTCGGTGAGGCCGCAATTGAGCATGGCGCGCGCGGCGGCCCCGATATTCTCTCCCATCTGGGGTTCGATCAGGAGGATCGCGGGGGCGGGCATGTTTTTAAGCCGCTTTTTTGGACGTCAGGCGCGCTTTGGCCTTTTCGGGGCCCAGAAGAGGCAGCAGACCGGGCAGGTCCGGGCCGTGATCCATGCCTGTCAAAGCCTGCCGCAGCGGCATAAACAGGTCTTTTCCTTTTCGTCCTGTTTTTTCCTTCACGGCGTTGCTCCAGTTCTGGAAGGTGGTTTCATCCCACGGGGCGGGGGGCAAAAGCGCCGCCGCTGCCGCGGCAAAGTCCGCGTCTTCAATGACGGGGGTCACGGGGCCGTTGGCGACTCTCCACCATTCGCGGATATCTTCCAGTTTCTGGAGGTTCGGCCGCACGGTGTTCCAGAAATCTTCCTCCAGTTCCGGCATTCCCATATTGGCCAGCCGGACATTTACGTCTTCGAAGGCGGTGCCGTGGAGAATTTTGGCGTTGAGGCGCAGCAGCTCTTCCATGTCGAATTTGGGCGCGCCTTTGGAAAATTTGGAAAAATCGAACGCGTCAATCAAAGGCTGGATGTTGGAAAAAGGCTCTATCGGATCGGAGCTTCCGAGTCGTGCCATCAGGGAGACCAGGGACATGGCTTCGAGCTTTTCCTCTTCCCGCACGGATTTGACGCTCAAAGAGCCGAGGCGTTTGGAGAGCTTTCCGCCTTCGATATCCGAGATAAGGGGAAGATGAGCGAAAACAGGCGCTTTTCCAGAGAGGGCTTCGAACATCTGGATATGGGTGGCGGTGTTGGAGACGTGGTCCTCGCCGCGCACCACATGGGTCATGTCATAGTCGACATCGTCGATGACGGAGCAAAGGTGATAGAGCGGATTGCCGTTTTCCCGGATGACCACGGGGTCGGACAGGTCTTCGCCTTTAAAGGCCACAGGGCCCCGGATCAGATCGTGCCATTCAATGGGCTTGTGTTCGAGTTTGAAGCGCCAATGGGGCTGGCGGCCTTCGGCCTCAAATTTGGCTTTTTGCGCATCGGTTAGCGCAAGCGCCGCGCGGTCGTAGGTTGGCGGCTGTCCGCGGGAGAGCTGGGATTTCCTTTTCAGCCCGAGTTCTTCCGGCGTTTCATAGCAGGGATAAAGCCGCTCGTCTTTTTTAAGCTGTTCGACGATTTCGGCGTAGCGTCCCAGACGGTCTTTCTGGTTTGTCTTTTCGTCCCAGCTGAGCCCCATCCACATCAGGCCGTCTTCAATGGCGGTTTCATATTCGGGTTTGGAGCGCTCCGTGTCCGTGTCGTCGATCCGCAGCAGCAAATGGCCGCCGGTTTTGCGGGCAAACAGCCATGTAATGATGGCGGTGCGGGCGTTCCCGACATGTAAATAGCCGGTGGGGGACGGGGCGAAGCGGACTTTTGTACTCATCTGGTTTCTCTTCTCTTAAAAATGTCATCCCGAAATGACGGGAAATGTATGAGTACCGCGTTCTTTGGGTGTTTTCAATATGTTCCATTAATATTTCTTGCTTTTCATATAGTTGTACGTTACGGATGTTTATCGCAATTAAAGATAAGGGTAACTCACTATGCATTTAACTGCGCGTTTCTATGCAGGACTTTATAATCAAAACGAATCTCCTCTCTCCAGGCTGCACCTGGCTTTTGTTCGAGAGAGCAAGGCTGGATTAAGAATGGCAAGCGTGGGGCTTGATTCTGTTGAAAGAGTTATCAATCCCAAAACGCCGGGGGATGTTTTTAGGCTTAAGGTGCTTTCAGACAATGGCGTTGTCCCGATATCAAGGCTGGCCGAAATCTCAAGCAGGGAAAGGGTCAAGGCTCTGCGGGCCAGTGCAGAGGGAAAACCTCCTGAAACTTCGGGAAATATGGTTCAATTGCTTGATGCTCTAAAATATATGGCGGAAAAGAAGGGGAAAGTCACAAGTTTCAAGAGCGCGTTTATTCTTTCTTAGCGCCGCGATATTCTGTGGTTTACTGTTTTCCAATATCTAACAAAAACCGGTTCGTAATCGGGTAGCGGCGGTCGCGGCCGAAGGCGCGGGAGGTGATTTTAACCCCCGGCGGGGCCTGCCGGCGCTTGTATTCGGCCCGGTCGAGCATTTGCCATACGCGCCGCACTGTCTCGGGGCTGTGTCCGTGTCCGGCGATATCGGGCAGCCCCATATCCTTTTCAATCAGGCAGGCCAGAATATCGTCAAGTTCTTCGTAAGGAGGCAGCGTGTCCTGATCGCGCTGGTTGGCTTTAAGTTCGGCGGTGGGGGCCTTGGTGATAATGTTTTCCGGAATAACTTGGCTTTGCGTATTCCGCCAACGGGCCAATTCATAAACCTGTGTCTTATATAAATCTTTTAACGCGTTGAATCCGCCGCACATATCGCCGTACAGCGTGGCGTATCCGACGGCCATTTCGGATTTATTGCCGGTGGAAAGGACCATTTTTCCCCCGTCATTGGACAGCGCCATCAATATCAGCCCGCGGCAGCGGGACTGCATGTTTTCATGGGCGATGCCTGAAGTGATATGCAGCGTTTCTTCGAAGGCTTTCATCGCGGGTTCGATCGGGCGGATTTCATAATGCGTGCCCAGTGCTTCCGCGCAGGCTGCGGCGTCTTCAAGGCTTTCCTTCGAGGTAAAGGGGGAGGGCATCATGACGCAGGTCACATGCTCCGGCCCCAAAGCATCGGCGGCAATGGCGGCGGACAGGGCGCTGTCGATGCCGCCGGACATCCCGATCAAAACGCCCGGAAAGCCGTTCTTTTGTACATAATCCCGCAATCCGAGCGTCACGGCCCGGTAAAGCTCTTCCGGGCCTTCATAGGGGGGGTGAACGGTATCGGTCAGGCATAGCCAGCGGCCTTGCGCAGAATCGTCACTCTTTTCCCAAAGGGTGTGATGAATATCTTCGGCGAACGCTTCGGCCTGCAGGACTACGTTTCCGGCCTCGTTGAGAGCGAAAGAGCCGCCGTCAAAGACCAGTTCGTCCTGTCCGCCGACCTGATTCAGGTAAATCAGGGGCAGGCCGGTTTCGCTCACGCGCTGGCGGGCCAGATCCATGCGGACAGTCTTCTTACCGGCCTCAAAGGGGCTGGCATTAGGAACGAGGAGGATTTCCGCGCCTTGTTTTTTCAGATGGGCGGCGCTTTCCGGGTACCACATGTCTTCACAGATCATCAGGCCGATCTTGGTTCCCTTGAAATCGACGGGTTCGGGCAGGGGGCCGTGGGTAAAGCGGCGCTGTTCGTCAAAGACGCCGTAATTGGGCAGGCGGTGTTTAAAGCGGGCGGCCTGAATTTTTCCTTCGCCGATCACCAGCGCCGCGTTATAGAGGTTCCCTTTTTGCCGCCACGGGGTGGGCACAATCAGCCACGGCTTTTGAGCGGCGCTTTCTTTCACAAGCGTTTCCACGGCCTCCTCCACCTTCTCCATGAAAAAGGGTTTGAGCACGAGGTCTTCGGGCGGGTAGCCTGTGAGGATCATTTCCGGATAGAGGATGAGATCCGTTTCTTCCGGCACGGTATCGCGGATTTTGCGTATTTTCTCCAGATTATAAGACAGCGCTCCGACAATCGGGTTGAGTTGTGCAAGGGTCAGTGTCAAAGAATTTGCCATTTTACTACCGTCATGCCAGCGAAGGCTGGCATCCATTTACCCGTTTAAGCGGCTTCCAAATTAACGCTTAAATCTTCCCAAAAAGGATTGTTTCTTTCAATCAAATTGATTTTCCATTGGCGCTTCCACGCTTTTATTTGTTTTTCACGTGTAACAGCGGATTCAAAAAGTTCATGTATTTCATAATACATCAAATGCGTTACACCGTACTTTTTTGTAAAACCTTCAATTTCCTTAGTTTGGTGTTCTCATATTCTTTTTGTCAGGTTTGATGTCAGACCAACATACAGGGTTCCATAATGGCCGCTGGCTAGAATATAGACAAAAAATTTCTTTTCCATTTTTTTGTTTTCGATGGATTCCTGCCTTCGCAGGAATGACGGTAAGAGTTATTTTCTCAAATCCTTCAACTCATCCGCGACCAGAAAGGCCAGCTCCAGGGACTGGTTGGCATTCAGGCGCGGGTCGCAGGCCGTGTGATAGCGGCTGGAGAGGTCTTCTTCCGTGATATCTTCTGCGCCGCCAACGCATTCGGTGACGTTCTGGCCGGTCATTTCGAAGTGGACGCCGCCCGGATGCGTGCCTTCGGCTTTATGGACGGCGAAGAACTCTTTGACTTCCTGCAGAATGTTATCAAAGCGGCGTGTCTTGAATCCCGTGGAGGATTTTTCGACATTGCCGTGCATGGGGTCGCAGATCCACGCGACTTCCCGTCCTTCCGCCCGAATGGCCCGGACCAGCGGCGCGAGTTTTTCTTCCACGTTGCCTGCGCCCATGCGGGCGATCAGGCTCAGGCGGCCCGGCTCGTTGTCCGGGTTCAGGATATCGATCAGGCGCAAAAGTGTATCCGGGTCAAGCGTTGGCGGGCATTTCATGCCGATCGGATTCTGGATGCCTTTTACAAATTCGATTTGCGCGCCGTCCGTCTGGTGGGTGCGCGCCCCGATCCACAGGAAATGGGCGGAGGTGTCGTACCATTGATCTGTCGTGCTATCGACGCGGGTCATGGCTTCCTCATAGGGCAGGAGCAGGGCTTCGTGACAGGTGTAAAAATCCGTCTCCCGCATGGAGGGAACCTTGTCGCCCGTAATGCCGCAGGCCTTCATAAATCTGAGGGCGCGGCCGATCTCGTTCGCCAGCGCGTCATAACGCTCGCTTAGGGGGCTGTCCTTGACAAAGCCGAGATTCCACCGGTGGACCTGGTTTAAATCCGCATAGCCGCCCTGAGCGAAGGCGCGCAGGAGGTTCAGCGTTGCGGCGCTTTGGTTGTAGGCGCGGATCATGCGCTCGGGGTCGGGAATTCTCCCTTCCTCGGTGAATTCGAGTTTATTGACGATATCTCCGCGATAACTGGGAAGCCTGATTCCGTTGCGCTCTTCAAAATCCTCCGAGCGCGGCTTGGCGAATTGTCCGGCCATGCGGCCCATTTTGATGATCGGCATGGCTCCGCCAAAGGTCATGACGACGGCCATCTGGAGCAAGATCCGAAAGGTGTCGCGGATTTTATTGGCGCCGAATTCGTTAAAGCTTTCGGCGCAATCCCCGCCTTGCAGGACGAAGGCTTTTCCGGCGCAGACGTCGGCCAGCTGGCTTTTCAGGTTTCGGGCTTCTCCGGCAAAAACCAGCGGCGGCATTCCTGCCAGAATCCCTTCGGCCCATTTCAGGCGTTCCGGGTCGGGATAGACGGGGAGTTGCTGCGCTTCTTTATTGCGCCATGTGTTCGGGGTCCAGTTTGTCATGCAAGCGTTTTTAAGCTATTGCGCCTGCAAGAACAAGTCTTATGCGTTCTGAAGCGCTTTTGAATCCCATCTGCGGTGCAGCCAGAGCCACTGGCCCGGGGCCGCGTGTATCCAGTCTTCAAGGACCCGGTTGGCCTGGGTCATAATGTCCTCGTCGCTTCTTTCTCCTGCCATGATGGCGGGATGGATAGTGATACGGAAATTCGCGCCTTTCAGGCGTTCGATCCGGGAGGGAAAGATAGGGCAGTCAAACTTTCGGGAAAGCTGCGCCAGTGCGGGAGATGTCATCGCGGGCCGTCCGAAGAAAGGGATGGGCAGTCCTTCATTGTATTTCTGGTCGATCAGGATTCCCACGCGCCGCCCGTTTTTCAGGGCCTTGACCATTTGCATGGCGCCGGCGCGGGATTTGGGAAAGGTGACGGTCTGGCCTAAAGGGTTGCGGCATTTCGCCAGTAATTTTTGGACAAACGGGTTGTTGGGCTCGCGGATAACGCCGTCCAGCGATACGCCCTTTATGATGGGGCCGGCCAGAAAAGAAGCTTCCCAGTTGGCCAGATGGGCGCCGAGGATAAGAAAGGGTTTGTCGAGCCCGTAGGCATCAAGGATGTCATCGTTCACCAGTTCGATGCGTTTTTCGCAAATTTCTTTAAGGTGCGGGTATTCGGCCATCACGCGGCCCAGATTGTCCCACATATCCCGCAGGATATCGCGGTGCTCCGCTTCGCTTTTTTCAGGGAAGGCGCGGCGGATATTGGTCAGGGCTTTACGGGAGGCTCCCATTTTCGGGCCGAGCGTCCGTCCGGCCCACCCGCCGAAGGCGGAGGCCCGGTCCACTCCCAGAAGGCGGAACAGCGCAAAAGCCCCGTAAAGCGCCGCCGCTTCAAAAAAATAACGGATTTTTTTCATCGCGATAAACCTGTTTTTAAAAATCCTAGCAGTTTTTCCGGGGTTTCGAAAACCATCCGGACCGGAAAGGGCACAATTTTGTCTTTGAAGGGGCCGGGCAGGCGCACATGGTCTTTTTCCGTCGTCAGGAGCCGGGCGCCGCTTTTTTCCGCTTCCCGGAGCAGAAGAGCCAGATCCTCGGGCCGGTAAGGATGATGGTCCGGAAAGCTGTGAAAGGACTGAATTTCTATCCCGTTTTTCCGAAGCGTTTTTTCAAATTTTTCCGGCCGCCCCAGTCCGGCAAAGGCGATGCAGGGGCCTTCGGGCAGGTCCGTCTTCCGGGGCGTGATGGCGGCCCTGAAGACGGGCAGGTTTGTTTTGAAAGGCAGGGTTTCCCCGACGAGGAGGATGGCGTCTGTGCGGGCCAGTATGTCTTTCAGGGGCTCCCTTAAAGGGCCGGCGGGCAGCAGCTTCCCGTTTCCGAGTCCCTGCGCTTCATCGACCACCATCAGGCTGAGCGTTTTTTCGAGTTGCCTGTTTTGCAGGCCGTCATCCATCAGGATCAGGTCGGCGCCGCCGAGTTCCGCCATCTGGGCGCCATATCCCCGGTTGGCGCAAACGCAGGTCATGGCTTTGGATACGAGCAGGAGGGCTTCGTCTCCGACATCTTCATATGTATGGTGGTCGGGCGAGACCATGGTGGGTCCTTTCAGGCGTCCCCCATAGCCCCGCGTCAGGATCAGCGGGCTTTGCGTCAGGCCGCCTTCCAGCAACAGGTCCGTCAGGGCGAGGACCGCAGGCGTTTTCCCGCTGCCGCCCGCGACGGCATTGCCGACGCACAAAATGGGGAGCTTTGACGTATAGGGGGTCTTTTGGCGGGCCTGATGGATTTTATGTCCGGCCAGATAGAGGCAGGACAGGGGGGACAGCAGGGTCGAAAGCGCGGAAGGTTTTTCCCAGAATTTCGGTGTTTTAAGCCGCATCTTTTTGCTCCTGAATGTTTTCGAGCACCGGCGCCAGTTCTGTCAGGACGCGTTCAAGAACGCCTGTTTTCCGGTCTGCAAAATCTCTGGCTCTGGCCTGTGCGGTCTGGAGGGTATCGGCCTCCTTGAAAAAACGGGCGAGCGCGGTTTCCAGTTCCGCCTCGCTTTGGAGTTTGACGGCCGCGTTCTTTTCGATCATTTCATCAAAAATCTGTTTTTGAAACTGCACGTTCGGGCCGGTGAGAACGGCGCACCCGAGCTGCGCGGCCTCGACCGGGTTATGCCCGCCGCCGCCGTCCCGGCTGAAGGAACGGCCGATCACCGCGACGGGGCAAAGGCGGTAAAACAGGCCCAGCTCTCCCAACGTGTCGGCGATATAAATTTCCTCGCCGCTGCCGGGGGCGTGACGCTCTTGTCCGCGCAAGGCGCATGTCAGGCCGGCTGTCCGGCAGGCGGTTAAAATTTCGTCCCGGCGGTCGGGGTGGCGCGGGACAATGACGCTCAGCAGGTCCGGGACCGTTTCTTTCAAAGCGCTGTGAACGCGGCAGGCGAGGTCCTCTTCGCCGGCGTGGGTGCTGGCATAGAGCCATACGGGCCGGCTGCCGAGGGCTTTTTGAAGCCTGCCCAGTTCCTCTTCGTCGCAGGGCAGGGGGGCGGCGGCGTATTTTAAATTGTCCGTGACGGTCACGTTTTTTCCGCCGAGGCTTTCATAAGCGTCCGCATCTTTTTGCGTCTGGGCCAGAATGAGCGAAAAGCTGCTTAGGATGTTTTGGGCAAAAGGCTTTACGATTTTCCAGTGACGAAAGGATTTTTGGGACATGCGCGCATTCACAAGGACGGCGGGGATATGCTTGTCCTGAATCTGCGCAAGCATGTTCGGCCAGAGCTCCGATTCCATCCAGAGGGCGGCATCGGGCTTCCAGTGGTCTAAAAACCGTTTTGTCCAGCGCGGATGGTCCAGCGGCGCGAACTGGTGAAGGGCGCGTTCGGGCAGGCGTTTCTCCATAAGACGGGCGGAGGTGAGCGTTCCTGTCGTTACGAGAATATGAAGGGCCGTATTCTGCGCCAAAAGGGCGTCGATCAGGACAAGGGCCGACTGGGCCTCGCCAACGCTTGCCGCATGGACCCAGAAGAGCGGGCCGTGCGGGCGCGCCTTCTGCGCCGTTCCTTTCCGCTCGCCGAGGCGCTTTCCATCTTCTTTCCCCGCGCGCAGCCGCCTTTCCAGCAAAAGCGAAAGGGCAGGGCCGCTGAGGCTTGTCAGGGTTTTATATAAAAATTGCGTCATCATGCCAAAACAGCCCTGACATTAGGGCTGCTTGGACAGAAAATCAAAGGAAACTCGTATAAAGCCGGATTATCTACACGATCCTCTTCGTGTGGATTTGCTGCTCGTCTGGTTTATTTTTCCATCCAGAAGATACGTACAGCCGGGGTTCGTACAGACATTGTCGACAACCTGCTCTTTTGTTCCGGACAGGATGACCATCACGCCGGTTTCCAGGGTTCCGACACAGGATCCCGGTTCCACCATTTTACGCACATCCTCATAGGCTTTTTTGAGCGGTTTTTCGAACTTGTATTTCATGTCGTTTTCGTTGATGGCGATCTTGTTTGCATCGACCCATTCCTGCCCCTTGATCGGGTCGTCGCAATATTCCGGCCATTTCCGGACATCTCCGAAGACGTCGTACCCCGGAACCGTTTCGCCGCCTTCGGGGCCGGGTTTAAGGGTAATGAAGGGGTGGAGCCCGTCCGAGATTTTAAAAGGCTCTCCGTCAATGAAGTTGATGCATTTTGCCGCTTTCCAGACTTCCTTCATGACCTTGCAACTGTAACTCTTCATAGTCGTCGCATCGGTAATCGGGAAACTGTTTGTGATCCCCGGAGGATTTCTTAAGAGCGGAGAGCGCTCTGCAAAAAACTTATATTGGAAACTCCCTTTGAGATACTCCTTCAATGCATTGGTAACAACCAGTTGAAGCGCAATTTCCTGCGCGTGCGGGTGTTCCCCCCTTTTGATAATCTGTTTCCCGAAGTAATAAGTGTGGACGAAAATATCGCCCAGCCATTTCGCGCCGTGCGACACATATTTGTCAAAACAGGTATATTCCAGAACGCTGTCCGGTTTGAAAATCAGGTTCTGGTTTTGCATGATTTCGCGCTCTGCTTCCATCCATGCGCGTTCCTTCAGGGTCGTCCAGTAGTTCGGGTCGCAGGGCTGGGGCGCGATCTCCACGGCATAGCCCCGTGTCGTGCCACAGAATACGCCGAGGGCTAACGCAAAAAACAGAATAATATAATGTCGCATGGCAATCACTTTCCTGACTTTCTATTTTACCCGAAAAAGGGGCTTCGTGGCAAACAACTCTTTCATTTTAAAAGCTTACTGGCACTGTTTCTTGGTTTCCTCATCCGAATAGTTCTTTCCTTTGCTTTTATAAACGCAGCCGACATTGGAGCAAACGGCGTCCTTATAATCGTGTATTCTTCCTATTTGCCCTGCGGCCCTTACCCGGTAGACGAACACGCCGGTGGCGATGGTCCGGGGGCAGTTGCCGCCGCCTTCATTGAGCAGGTATTTCAAATGCGTTTTGACTTTAGAGAATTTGGCATGGGCAAAGCCCTTGTTCTGGGCGATATCTATGTGCTCCTGTTCGATTCCCGTGTAATTGCATGGGATGTCGGGGGGATATTGGCGCGGATCGTACCCGATCAGCTCTTCAAACTTGTAAAAAACCTTGGAGTCTTCGAAATTATTGCACTGCGCGGCTTTCCAGACGGTGTTCATAAGCTTGCAGTCGTCCACTTTTCCCGGGATTTCGGTCGTGCCGCCGAGCATGGTGTGGTTGAAATTCGCGTTCAGGTAAGGCTTCATGGCGCTGCGCACGGCGGACGTAATGGCCATGTCCAGGGAGGTGCTGCCCAGGGCCGTCTTTGTGTAGACCGTTTTTTTCTTGGGATTGAACACGCTTTTTCCGTCGATAATGACGGGAAGTCCTCTCCAGTGGTCCGTTTCGCTGAAAACGGGGCCTGCGTATTTTTCCGTATACTGCAGGGCTTTTTCAAAGCAGCTATATTGCAAAACGCTGTCCGGCTTGGTGATAAAGGTCTGGTTCATAACGGTTTCGCGCCGGGCCTGCAGCGTGGCCTGGTTGTACATGGCGATCCATGTGTCGCTCGCGCAGCCGGTGAGGTCGTCGTCTTCGGCGTATGCTTTCGTTGCAACAAGGGCGGAGCAGAGCAATACCGCCGTACAAAAAAGAAGACGGAAAAGTTTTTCGGCGGTGTTATCTCTGGTGAGCATCATTTACCATTGTATCTTACTTTTCGGGTTCAAAGCGAAAAAGAAAGGGATTCCAGACGAATATTTCCTTGCGAAAGTCATTCTCGGGACGATTATAGACGATTAACTTGCGGATGCCGTAGGTTTTTTTGTCGCTGACGACAATTTTTTTTGCCGGGATTTTGGTTAAAAAAGTCGGGGTTCGGCGCTTCAGCGCAATAATCCAGTGGTTTTTCAGATCTGAGGATTTTGTTGATTTTACAAAATATTCCGGAACGTCGTCCCCGTTCAGGTCTGTTTTTGCGACGAGAAAGGGGCCTTTTTCGTTTGGATCGAGCGTTTCAACGAAGGCGGCGACAATCCGGCTTTTATAGTGGGACTCTGCGGGCTTAAAGATCAGGTTCTCACTGGCCCGCGCCGGGGCGGCTGTTACCAGCAAAACCAGAAGGAAGATCGGAAGGGCCTTATCAGGAAACCTGCGGCAGGTCGATATCGAGAATGGACATGTTGAAATCATAGGAGGTTTCTCCTTCATCCACCGTTTTGTAAACAAGGCCCAGAAACTCGCCGTTCATCAGAATCTCGATCGAATCGGGGGTCTGGGCGCGGGGGCGCACGGCGAGATTGTCGTTGCTGAAGGTGCTGCGCAAATAGGCCTGGACTCTGACGAGTTCGTCGGGGGAGAATTCCATGATGTCTTTCCTCTTTCGTTTCAGATGTTAATTAGGCGGATTTTCTGCGGAAATCAACCCCTTTACGCACTCTTCGTAACAATCCTGCGCCAGCTTTTTCCGGTCCGTATAGTCTTTGGCGGTGCGGGGCGCCGCGAAGGTTATGCAGATATCCACACCCCGGCTTTTGGCAAATTGCCAAAGATGGGGGGCAAGGTCCATGTCGCCGTACCAGGCGTACAGATCCCGGTTGAGCGGTGCGGCCCGGTCGGTGCGGAGCAGGCTGATGGTAAAAGTCTGGACTGTGATATCCTTGTTTAAAACCGGCGCAAAATAGCTTGATTTAAAAGGGAGAACAGCCTCTCCGGTACTGGATGTTCCTTCCGGGAAGAGAACGAGGTGCTTTAAGAGTTCCAGACGGTGTTCAACCGTGTCCTGCCCTTCGATCGTTCCCTGCCGGGACCGCTCGACAAAGGCGGTGCGTTGCAGTTTGGCCAGCAATCCGAAAAGGGGCCAGCCGGCGACTTCTTTCTTGGCGATGAAGGAAATCGGCAGGGCGGCGCCGATCAGGGGAATGTCGAGATAGGACAAATGATTTCCGACAAAAAGCGTCCGGCCTTTCAGGCAGGGTGTGCCTTTGATTTTGTATCTTATGCCAAACAGGGGGCAGACGCATTTTAGAAAGATATGCGGCGGAATTTGCCCTTTTTCCTGAAAAAACAGGAGGGTAAGAGCCTGCACCGGAATGACAATGGCGCAGTAGATAAGGAAAACACACAGTTTGAGGACGGCAATGACGGAGCGCATGGCTATCTGGTTCCGCTTTTGAGGGGGATGATCTTCTTTGTAATCCGTTCGTAATGCTTGGTGTATTTTTCGCTCAGGTGGTCGGTCGGCAGGACGATACACACATCCGTCGTGTTGAATTGTTCGTCGACCACGGCCCCGTCGCCGATAGAGGCGCCGAGGCGCAGATATCCTTTGACGAGAGGAGGCAGCCGCCGGACGACTTCCCGGGGGTCGATATCTTCTTTGGCGCAGAGATTCATGTCCACATAGCGCCCGGGCAGGGCTTTGGGGCGCAGGTCGTCCGAAGCCAGGTGGTAATGGTAGAGATAGGCCAGTTCCTGCGCGTGCTCGTCTATATTTGTGCCGTGCAGGCTCGCGCAGCCAAACATAAGCTCGATATTGTGATCGACGACATAATGCACAATGCCGCCCCAGAGTTTCTGCAGGACCGGGCGCGTCCGGTAAGGCGGCAAAACGCAGGAGCGCCCGAGTTCAAGAAGGCTCGTGTCGCTGTTCAGAAGGGGGGCGATGTCGTACTCGCCGCTTGTGTAAAACCGGCCATATTTGTCCGCGATTTCGCGGCGCAGGAGGCGATAAGTTCCGACAAGCCTGTCCGGCCCTTCGGGCAGGTCGTGGTCAATAACGATCAGGTGATCCGTGATGGCGTCATATTCGTCGATATCCCGCTTTTTGCGGGCCATGTCTTCGGTCGGGATCGCGCCATATTCTTCGTAGAAAACCTTGTAACGCAGGCGCTGTGAGGCTTCAATTTCATCCTCGTTTTCCGCCAGGCGGACTTCGATCGATTCAATGTCGGTGCAGGTATCAGCCATGAAGCCTGACACTAATAGCTGTTTCCGAAGATATCTAGTCCTTTTTCGCTCGCGTTTTCTGTAGCTTTTGCGGTAAAAGGGGGGCGGTATCTGAAAAGGCTTTAATTTAAAAGGCTTTCATAATGTCCTCGTAGCTCAGTTGGATAGAGCACCAGTTTCCTAAATTGGGTGTCGGAGGTTCGAGTCCTCTCGGGGACGCCATTTACGGCAAGAGCGATACCGGTAAGTGCGTTACCGGAATTGCGATGCGGCCCACCTCCGTCTTTTTATAAAAGCATCACGAACGTGATGCGGGGTTCGAGTCCTCTCGGGGACGCCATTTACGGCAAGAGCGATACCGGTAAGGGCGTTAGCGCGGTTTTACCTCCCGCCGCAACTGCTGCCGCTGCTTTTGGTGAAAAAGGCGGTTCCGTCGTCGGGAGGAGGAAAGACCGGTTTAGGCGCGCTTCCGCAGGCGCCGCTCTGTCCGCCGGCCGGGGTCCCCCGGCTTTTCTTCAGGGGATATCCTTGTTCATCCACGACATTTCCGCAATCGGCGACGCCCATTTCTTCGCGTATTTTTTCTTCTTTTTGACGGCGTTCCTCGACAAGGCGGAGAAAGCCCTGTTCTGCGGCAAGCTCGATCAGCGACTGGTTAGGGGCGCTCAGGATGAAGGTTTCGACATTTTTTACAATCTGGCCGTCCTGCAAATCTTCCGGCGGGTTCAGGAGAACAGGCGTTTCCATCCCGATGGTATATTCCGCTTCGTAATATTTGTCTCCGTCCATCAGGCGCGGGGCGGCGTGGCGCCTGAGCGTAAAAGAGCCGTCTGCGTTTGGAAGCGTTATCCAGATATAGCGGTCCCCCTTGTCGGTGGACACGAGCGTTTCATAAGGCAGGCGCCGGACGAAGTCCCTGTCTTCGAGAAGGATGCGGGCTTTGTAATTTTCAATATCTTTCAGGGGGGCCTTTTTTGCGGCTTCCTGCGCGAGATCTTCGCATGAATCGTCACGCTTCCCATAAAAATTGCTCTCTAACGATAACGCTTCGTTTTCCGGGCCGGTATCCTCCGGGGCGGTGTTGGCAGGAGCCATTTCGTCCGGTTGATCCGGCTTGTCCTGTGCATCCGGCTGGGCGGTCGTTTCGGCTTCCGTCACATCCTCCTCCGCCGCATTGTTTTCCTGTTCATCCGTATCAAAAGCCACAAGATTAAATGTGACAACGGTGTTTTCCCCTTCAACCGTGACGGCTTCTATGGCGCCGGGAACGGGGTGAGGGGCCTCATTCCGGTCGTAGAAAATGACGCGCTGCCCGACCTTGACGTCCTTCGCTTTTTCATTCGGAAGCGCCGCCGTTACCTTCTCCTGCCGGATCTCAAGAGGGCCGGTATAAACCGTTCTGGAAAGGGGGCCGATGCTGGGAACAACGGAGATGTAGGTCAGGTTTTTGTTTTGGTGTTGAGCGGTCAGCTTTTCCGCCCATTGGGAGGGGAAAAGCGCGGCAAGGTCATCTGTTGAGGATATTTTATAGCCAACGCCGAAACCGCAGGCCCCGATGATAATAAGGAGAAGGGCGATCGCGGCGGTTTTCGATGTTGAGGACACTAGCGGATAAAAATGTGAACTTCGTTGGTTTGCGCTTCCGGGCTTTGGGAAGCGGTCAGTTCGATATTGTCCGTGGGCAGGCCCATCTGGCTCAGGCTGCGCAGGACTTTTTCGGCGTTCCGGCGCGCGCGCGTGCTTTCAATCGCCATCTGGGCGGCGTTGTCGGACAGGGGATGGACCGCGACGATCTCGAATGTTGCCCGCGGGTAGCGTTCCATGGCCTGAGAGACGGCCTGATAGACGGGCTGCTGGAAATTCACATCCGGCCGGTCAAAACGGATTTTGGCGAGCGGCTGGCGCCCTGGCGATACAGGAACCACAGGCATGGGAGCAGCGGCAGGAATACCGGACATCGGGACCTGAGCCATCGGTTCGACCGGTGCCATCGGCGCGTCATAGACGGCGGCGGGCACATCGGACATCGGAACGGGCGGAACCGGAGCCATGGGCGCCATCGGTGCCATGGGCGCATCATAGCGGGCGGGTTGAATCATGTCGCCGCCGGTGAAGGGCCTGTTGGAAAGGGACTCGCCATACATATTCCCTGTTGTGACGCCGAGCGCGAGGGTGCGCAGGTTGCTGTGTTCGGCGTTCAGGAAGGCTGTCGTGCGCATAATGTCGTCATTTGCAGCGTTCAAAAGGCGTTCGACCATCACAACGATACCGTCTATCTGGTCTTCGAGCTGGGCGAGCCGGACGTGATCTTCCTCGATGGCGCCCGAGAGGGAATACGTCGCGTGCGCCGCATCCAGAAGGAAAGAAGCGTTGGAGGACAGGGCCGTGATATCAACCGTCAGCGCGTTCAGCTCGGCGACGCTTTGGGAGAAATCGTCGAGTTTTTTCTGCGCATTCCCGAGCCGTCCGACCAGTCTCGGGTTGCCCGGCGTCGTTCCGGCCTGAAGCTGGGTGTTAATCGTGGCGACATTCGCGTTATATTCGGAAGCCTGCCTGCGGGTGGTGCTTTCAATGTTTCTCAGCTTGCCGGACAAGGTGCTTACGCGGCTTTGGAGCGCAAAAAGGTCGGTTCTCAGGGTGTCGATCTTCTGGCCCACGACCGTCTGGGTCGGCTCGAAATAGGACGGGCCGGAGAGCTGGTCCGGCGTGATGTCAGGGGCTTTTTCCGGCTGTGTATAGACAGGCAGGATATCCGTCGCCGGCATGGGTTCGTTTGTGATGACCAGGACAGGTTTTTTGTTCATGTCAATCTGGGCCTGCGCGGGGCCGGATGCGCTTGTCAGGACGCAGACGGACAGGCACGCCAGTGCGAAACAGGCGGGGCTGCGCGCGCTAAAAAGGGGGAGGATTATTGTTCTAATGTTTTGACTCATTTGCATTATCTTGCCCGTAAGCGGCCCCTGCTATGATTTTCTGCCATAATTATGCTAAGCGCCTCAATTCACCTTAAAACAGGCGGGCTGTCAAGCCGAAGGGCGGCTTATTTGTGAAAAAGCCCCAAGATTTTTTTCGGAGATTTTTTGACTTCGAATTCAGTTTAGCCCTTGCAATGAAAAGCGGCTCTGGGGTAGTGTCTCGCTCGCATGTACCAAATACGGTGCATCTGCGCCTGTAGCTCAACTGGATAGAGCACCTGACTACGGATCAGGAGGTTAGGGGTTCGAATCCTCTCAGGCGCGCCATCTCACTTTTATCCCCGGAAAGACCGCAGGCCGCGCAAGTCGCTGATCGCGCCCGGTCATGCGCCCTCATAATCTTTTTGTTAACCATTTTGGGGTAATAAGGTAAGGGCGTGCGTCTTTCTGGTTTTGACATAAACAATCGTTTGTTTTTCCGATGTCGAAGAAAAAAAGTACCGGTAATCCTCTTTTCCCTGACTCCGGCCTTGTGATTGAAGGCGCGGACGGTTTTTTCGATGTGGAGGAAGGGGAAGAGGCGCAAAATATTTTAGCCTCTCCGGAACAGGCGCCTGTGGAGGAAGAGAGCGGGGACGACGGCGCGCAAGGGGCCATCACAAACGAAGACCGCGAGTTTATCAGTGTTTCCGGGCGGGATGATCGGCACGATGCGTCTGCGGGCTGGGGGGGGAAGCCCCGTATCGGCGAGCAGCTTGTGTCGATGGGGATTATCACGACGGATCAGTTGAACACGGCGCTGGAGGAGAAAAAGAACTCCGGAAAACTGCTGGGCGAGGTGCTGGTTGGTCTGGGGTTTATGAGCGCCGATATTCTGGAAACGTTTCTGGCGGAAACATCCGGTTTTGAGGTTTTTGATCCCTCCCAGATGTTTGTTGATAAAGGGGCGCTGTCCCTGATTGACAAACAAACCTGCCAGTATCATCAGGTTCTGCCGGTTTCTGTTACAGACGGCGAGTTCCGCCTTGCGATGGCGGATCCCTATGATGTGGTGGCGCTGGATACGCTCCGGCGGTTTTTGCCGAAAGGGACGGTGTTTACGCCTCTTTTGACCACGCCGGCTATTTTGAATGAATCCATTGATGCGGCGTACGGATATGCGTCTTCTATCAATGAGATACTCAAGGAACTTGAAGAAGGAAATAAAGAAAATCTGGACACTCGCGCGCTTTCGGAAGAGCGCGCTTATGCGCATCCTGTCGTGCGTCTGGTCAATGCGCTTGTTTTTGAAGCTGTGAATCTTGGGGCTTCGGATATTCACTTTGAGCCGGAAGAAAATTTTGTCCGGCTGCGTTACCGTGTGGACGGCGTTCTTTTTACGGCCCAGATCCTCCACATCCAGTATTGGGGCGCGATTTTGGAGCGTATCAAGCGGATGGCGGGTCTGGACGTCGCCGATAGCGTTACGGCGCAAAAGGGGCGGATTGAGATGAAGGTTGGCGGGCGCCATGTGGATTTCCGTGTGTCTTCTTTGCCCACGGTGCATGGTGAAAATATGGTGCTGCGCGTGCTGGACCGTCAGAGCGGCGTTATGGCGCTGCGCAAACTGGGGCTTGGCGAGCATAACCTTAAACGGATCAAGGAGGCGCAGGAAAGGCCCGAAGGGCTTACGATCGTCACAGGTCCGCGCGGAAGCGGCAGGACAACGACGCTTTACTCGATGCTCAGGGAAATCAATTCGGTGGATGTGAGTATCCAGACGCTGGAAGACCCGATTGAATATTATTTGCCGATGATCCGGCAAACGGCGCTTAAGCAGGGGAGCATCGGGTTTGCGGACGGGCTGCAGGCTATTCTCGGTCAGGATCCGAATGTTATTCTGATCGGGGAACTTGAAGATCCGGAGACCGCGAAAATGGCGCTTCAGGCGGCGATGAGCGGGGACCGCGTTTATACGACCCTGCAGACAAAAGACTGTTTCGGGGCGCTGCCGCGCCTGTTTGATCTGGGGCTGGCGCCGGGGATGCTTGCGGGAAATATTACGGCATTGATTGCGCAGCGTCTGGTACGTTGTCTTTGTCCGGAATGCAGGGAAGCCTGCACGCCGGAGCCGGCGGAAAGGAAAATCCTTCAGGAGGGGATAAAGGGTCAGGAGATTGAGATTGATAAAGTCTTCCGGGCGCGTCAGGGCGGGTGCGATCAATGCGGCGGGCAAGGGTATAAGGGGCGGACCTGCATTGCTGAAACCCTTCTGTTTGACGAGGATCTGGATAAAATTGTGGCGGAGGGAGGAACGGCGCTGGCGCTAAAGGCTGCGGCGCGGGAAAAAGGCTTCAAAAGCCTGCGCTGCGATGGCATCCTGAAAGTGCTGGAAGGCGTTACCGATCTGGAGGCTTTGTCTAAAATCGTTGAAATCCATAAATAATTTTGGGCCTGAATTCATCATGCACATTCCTTTTTTATTTCCGTCCAGATGCGTTCTTCTTATGGAGGATGAAGGGTTGCTTGTGTATGAAGCAACACCTGCCCGCATTCATTTTGTGGATTTGCTTTCGTGGGAGACCGCAAATTTTGAGCAGACGCTTGCGCGGCTGATTTCCAAAAAGACGAGGGGAAAGCGCGTCCTTATTTTGAACGATATGGTAGAGCAGCATTATCGTAAAGAGCGCGTGCCGCATGCGGGCCCGTTATACCGCTTTGTCCTTTTGCGGCGGCGGCTTGCGGAGGTGTTTCGGCCTCATCCCATTCGGGCGGCGCTGCGTTTGAAAGAAGAAGGGGCGTCTTTGTCGGAGCAGCGGAGCCTGCGGCAGGAAGAGCGGGGGGTTTCCGGCGCGATGTATTTGTTCGCGGGCGTTCCGATGACCGGCGCGCTGTGTAAGGTGATGGAAGGGGTGCGGCTGTCCCTTGCGCGCGTGGACGGGTTTTGTCTTTTGCCTGTGGAGAGCGCGGGGATGGTCCGGGCCCTGTCCCGAAAGCTTGCGGGCAAAGGAGACCGGCAGGCGAAGTGGTCCTTGTTCATGGGGCAGCACCAAAGCGGCGGACTGCGGCAGATAGTTGTCCGCGACGGCGAACTTGCGCTCACGCGGATGACTCCGATGGCGGATATAAATGTCGATCCCGGGGAATGGTCCGAAGAAATTATCGCCGAGTTTAAAACGACAATGGGCTATCTCTCCCGTTTTGGTTATGAGGCCGCAGACGGTCTGGACATTATTGTCGTGTGCGGCAGTGCGCCGACAGATTTTCTGGAAGAGACGCTGCGGACGGAAGGAAGGGTTCATTTCCTGTCGTCTCTGGATGCGGCGGATATTCTGGGTTTGCGTCTGGGGCCTCAGGACGATGTATGCAGCGCCGATCCGGTCCATGTTGCATGGGTGGCGAAAAAACGTATTTTTTCCCTGCCGCTGGGGCACAGGAGACTTTCGCGTATTTCCTTGCCGCGCCGCGCCGCCGCCTTTGCCGCCTTTGTTATGACGTCCTTTCTTTTTCTTTTCGCGTTTCAGATTTTTTTCGGCATGCAGGATATGTCGACGCTTCGCCATAACCTTGATCTGGCCGCGCAGCAAAAAGCGGGGATTGCGCTTTCGTTGAAAGAAGATCGGAGCAGGGAACGTGAAACAGGCTATGATTTTGCGTTCGTGCGCGATGCCTCGGCGGTCTTTGAAAGGATAGAGGATGCGCGGCTCAGGCCGCTGGATGTCTTGCGGGATGTCGGGGAGGCGCTGGAGCCGCAAATGGCGCTGGAGGAAATGGATATTTCAAAAGGGAAGACGGTTGTGACCTTGTCTTTTCCCAAAACCCTTTCGCCGGCGGAAGCTTATGAGGCCAGTCTGCATTTTCGTGACGCGGTCCGGAAAAAATTTCCGGCGGCGCAGGTCGATATTCTCCGCCATGTTGCGGGGATGGGATATCGCGGAAAATTTTCGGGATATACAGACGGTCCGTCCTCTGTGTCCGCCGGGGAAAAACTGACGGCCGTAATTTCCATTGTGTCTGGCGGGGCGGGGGACGAATGAGACAAAAACTTTCAAAAGCTTCGGCGGACATTCTGGGGCGGAAGCGGATCAGGCTTCTGGCGTCCTTGCTGGCAGGGGTTGTTTTTCTGGGGGGGTATCATTTTGTCGTTCTCCAGCCGAAAACGCTGGCCATGCATGAAGAGCTGACCGGGGTGCGGCAGGACGTTATTTCTATGGAAACGGAAATCAGGGAACTGAGAGCCGGCTACCTGACCTTTAGCCGGCAAAAGGCCCGCTTCGATCAGATGAAAGCGCAGGGGTTTTTTAACGGGCAAAACCGTCTGGAGGCGCAAAAAGCTTTTGACCGTCTCAAGGAAAAATCCGGTTTATCGGCTCTCGATTTTGAAATCGGGCCTTTGGAGGCTCCTGAAGGCGGGGGCAAAGAATACAGGCTGCTGAAAAGCAGGCTGAAGATCAGCGTGGAAGCAAAAGGGGATGAGCCTCTTCACCGCTTTCTTTCCCTTCTTGAGGAAGCGTTTCCCGGCCTTGTCTGCGTGAAAGATATGCATATTCGAAGGAAGGATGAATCCGGTCATTTTCTGGTATTCGCAGAGATGAGCGGGGATTGGCAGACGATCGTGCCGGAAAAGGATATGCCGGCGTTTTCGAGCCCTTCCGGCGCCCCTTCGTTTTGAAAATTTCACAAACAGCTTTGAATTTGCTACGCTTCAGGTGGTAGGGGGCGATTCCGCCTTTCTTCTTTCTTTTGTGTTTTTTTAGGGCCGATGTCTGTTTTTGTGACCAGAAAACATCGAAGGGCTGCTTTCCTTGAGGCGTATGAAAGGGCCGCGCACTACCCTCTTCAGGGTGTGGTGGCCGGGCCGCGCGTATATGCCGCAGCGGCCTGCGGGAGGGATAAGGCGCGCATGGCGATGCCTTTAATCCTGGCGGCGGTGATGATGAGTGGGGGGCTGTTTTTTCCCGCATCGGACGTGTCTTATCCGGCGGCGTTTGACAAGGCGCTGTCGGCGGCCATGGTTTGGACGGCGCCTGCGGCGAAGGAGCTTTCGGATATGGTGCGGCGGACCCATGTCTCGGAAAATAAAAGTTTCGAGGCGCCGCCGGGCGGGCGCGTGTCTTTAGGGCCTGCGCTTTCGGTCAGGGATTTGTCAAAAAGCGTATACGCCCGGGAGGTGAATTTCAGAATAGAGCCTTTGACTCCGGCGCAGATGGAGGCGCACCCGTCTTCCCTTCCGGCGAAAAAATTTGCGTCCGTGAAAAGGAAGGCTGTGGTCTCCGGGGAGGAAACGCTTCTGGCGTCCGCGCAGAAGGCGCTCAAAGCGGGGCGTTATGATTCTGCGTTCGGAATTTTAAAAAAACTTCATGCGCGCCATCCTGAAAATGCGGCGCTTGCCGCGCAGCTTGGTCTGGTGAGCGCGCGGGCAGGGCGCGAGGAAGAGGCGATCCGTTATATGAGTCTTGCAGCGGCTTTGGCGCCGGAAAAGGCGGGCTATATTTATAATGTCGCGGTGATGGTCGACCGGAGCGGGGCGCATAAAAAAGCGCTGCCCCTGTATGAAAAGGCGCTGGAAACGGATGCCGCTTACGGCGCAGGACTCTCTGTGCCGCGCGGGCGCATTTACGACCGCCTGTATTATCTCAGGAGGCTTTAGACTTTTTTCTCAAGCGCTTTGAGCAGGTCCAGCGGCATAGGCAAAACAATGGTGCTGCCTTTTGCGTTTGTGAATTCTCCGAGCGTGCTTAAATAGCGCAGCTGCATGGTTTCGGGGCGTCTGGCCAGAATGGTTGCTGCTTCGTCCAGTTGCGTTGCTGCCTGCAATTCTCCTTCGGCATTGATAATCTTGGCGCGGCGTTCCCGTTCGGCTTCGGCCTGCTTGGCGATGGCGCGCACCATGGTCGGGTCGATATCGACATGCTTGATCTCGACATTGGCGACTTTGACGCCCCAGCCTTCGGTTTGCCCGTCCAGAATGGTCTGCACATCCTGATTGAGCTGGTCCCGTTTGGAGAGCATGTCGTCCAGGTCATGTTTCCCAAGGACGGAGCGCAGGGTCGTCTGCGCAAGCTGGCTCGTGGCGACCTCGAAACATTCCACGCGGTTGACGGCGTGTGCGGGGTCGATCACGCGGTAATAAACCACGGCGTTGACTTTCACGGAGACGTTGTCGCGGGAAATGACGTCCTGCGAGGGGATGTCTTCGGTGCGGATCCGCGTATCGACGCGTTCCATGACCTGGACGGCGGGGATGATAAGCTGAAGGCCCGGTCCGCGCGTGCCGGAATATTTCCCAAGGGTGTAAACGACACCGCGGTCATATTCCTTGACGATACGGATAGAGGCCATGAGCAAGACGATCAGACCGACCAGAACAGGGGCAAAGAATGTTGTCATGATTTTTTCCCTTTATTTATGAAGTTGTAATTTTAAGTGTTAAATCCCGAATGGCGCTGACGGTGACTTTCGTTTCGGCTGGCAGGTCGAGCGCGTCATCGCTTTCCGCCTGCCATGTCTCGCCCTGAATGCGCACGCGGCCTTTTTTTCCGTTCCATTCCAGAACGGCGGCTTCTTGCCCGATCATGCTTTCCGCGCCGGTTGTGATTTTCTGCCGGCGGTAGCGGAGAAGGAGGAAAATGCAGGCGCCGAGAACAAAAAATTCGGCAAAGGCGATGCCGAAGAAAACGCCCCATCCCACATAAAGGCCCAGAACGCTTTCCGGTCCGGCGTAAAGGGCAAATCCGGCGATCAGGGACAAAACGCCGTTAAAGGCGGCCAGCCCTGAAGGTAAAAAGAATTCCGCCAGAACAAGCAGGCCGCCGTAGATAAACAGGAAAACGGCGGCGTTTTCCATGGGGATAAAGCCCAGAAGATGCAGTCCCAATATCAAACTGGCGATCATGCGGCCTCCTTTTGTGTCCTGTTCAGTTCTTCGATCAAGGCGTCTCCCATCCGGTCCGTTGAAACCTCGCGGCAGCCTTCGGCCATAATATCAGATGTGCGCACGCCTTTGTTCAAAATATTTTGGACGGCGCGTTCTATCCTGTCGGCTTCCGTGCCCAGATCAAGGGAATAACGCAGGAGCATGGCAAGGCTGAGAATGGTGGCCAGCGGGTTGGCTTTTCCCTGACCCGCAATATCCGGGGCGGAGCCGTGGACGGGCTCATACAGGCCGGCGGCGCCTTTTTCGCCCAGGGAAGCGGAGGGCAGCATGCCCAGGGAGCCTGTCAGCATCGCCGCTTCGTCCGAAAGGATGTCTCCGAAAAGGTTGTCGGTGACGATCACGTCGAACTGCGAAGGCGCGCGCAAAAGCTGCATGGCGCAGTTATCGGCATACATATGTTCCAGCGTGACATCGGAAAAATCTTTTTCATGCAGGGCGGTGATTTCTTCGCGCCAGAGTTTTCCGCTTTCCATGACATTGGCTTTTTCGCAGGAGGTGACCTTGTTGCCGCGTTTGCGGGCGAGATCAAAGGCGACTTTTCCGATACGCCGGATTTCAGACGTCGTGTAGACCTGCGTGTTCACCCCGCGGCGCTCGCCATTGCCGAGATCCTCGATGCCGCGCGGCTCTCCAAAATAAACGCCGCCCGTGAGTTCCCGCACGATCAGGATATCCAGCCCTTTCACGATCTCCGGTTTCAGGCTGGAGGCTTCCACCAGCGCGTCAAAGACAAGGGCCGGGCGGAGATTGGCGAACAGGTTCAATTCTTTGCGCAGGCGCAGCAGGCCGGCTTCAGGCCGCTTGTCGTAAGGCACGCCGTTCCATTGCGGGCCGCCGACCGCGCCCATCAAAATCGCATCGCTTGTCCGGCATTTTTCCAGTGTTTCGTCTGCCAGCGGCACGCCGTATTGTTCGTAGGCCGCGCCGCCGATTTGATCTTCGCACAGGTTAAATTTTAAATCGCCGCCGGCTTCCAGCCACGCAATCACTTTGCGCGCCTGTGCCATGATTTCCGGTCCGATCCCGTCGCCGGGGAGAAGGGTGAGGGAGAAGGATGTGCTCATGAGGCGGCCTCTTCGAATAACCACGGTTTTTGCGTTCGGATATTGTCTTCGTAGCGGTCGATCGCGGCGCTTTTTTCTTCCGTCAGGCCGATATCGTCCAGTCCCTTCAGGAGGCAGTGCTTGCGGAACGGGTCGATGTCAAAAGGGAAGGAAAGCTTGTTGCCGCGCGTGATCGTTTGTTTTTCCAGATCGATTTCCGTTACGCCCTCGGGATTTTCTTCCGCTTCTTTCATTAGCGCTTCCACCTGCTCTTTGGGAAGCGTAATCGGCAGCAGGCCGTTTTTAAAGCTGTTATTGTAAAAAATATCGGCAAAAGAGGGGGCGATGAGGCAGCGGATGCCGAAATCCGCAATGGCCCACGGGGCGTGTTCGCGGCTGGAGCCGCAGCCGAAATTCTCGCCCGCCAGAAGGATGGCGGCGTGGCGGTAAGGCTCCTTGTTTAAGACAAAGTCCGGTTTTTCGCTGCCGTCTTCGTTGTAGCGAATGTCGTTAAACGCATGGACGCCAAGGCCGGTGCGCTGAATGGTCCGCAAAAACTGTTTCGGGATGATGATATCGGTATCGACGTTCATCATGCGCAAAGGCGCGGCAATGCCGGAAAGTTTTGTAAATTTTTCCATGCGTTTTTTATAACGCTTTCAAATAAATAATCAAAGATTTCCGGAAACGAGTTGTCCGGTATTTTTTAACCACCAACGGCACAAAGCGCTCCGGAAGAATTTACGCCGAGGGCGCATTGAATAAAAACCGGTACGTTCTGTTGTCTGGTATTTATGCACTGTGCGCGGTTTTATTCTCGATTTCTTTGTGCCCTTAGTGGTTCAAAAACTCACGCTTTTGCAGGCGGGTCGAAGTGCCCGGAGATTTTTTCGCGGTAGGCGATATATGTATCCAGCAGATCGTCAAACGCGCCGACATATTTCCCTTTCGGGTCGTATTCCGGCAATCCTTTCATCCGGAACAGGGCCTGCGCTTCGGTGCGGTGAAAATCGTGATGGCCGCGGCGGATCATGTCGCCGTCTTTGGCGTCCGCGATACAGACGGCCTTGATGACGAGGCCCATTTCGTTTCCCTTTTTGTGGAACAGGCCGCTGCCGTCCACGCGCTCATGATGAAAGAGCTGGATGGCGGGAATGACGGTTTTGATATGCGGGTGGTCCAGAAGCTCCTGCGGGGCGCCTTCCAGTGCGGACTCGATGATTTCCGGTCCGCGGGCGGCGTGCTTGCGTTTTTCGGCGCGTTCTTCTTCGGTGGGACGGTGCGGCAGTACCCAGATATGGGGGTCGTAATCGGGATGGATTTTTCCCAGGTCCTGAAACAGGTTGGCGGCCTGAAAGTTCCGGCCGGCCGATTCGGAAAAGCCCAGCTCTTCGACCATGAATTTCATGACATCCAGGGATGTCCGGCGCAGATGGTTCGCCATCTGGATGCCGAAATTATTGATTCCGGCGCCGTAATTTTCGATGCAGCCCCAGAGCGTGGCTTCGACGGGGCGGAAGAGTTCATATAAAACCGGGTCGCTTTCGTAATCGTAGCTCTCGATGATACGGTCCAGTTCCAGAAGGTTGAAAGAGTTTGGGTCAAACATGGGCGTCCCTGACGTATATTCCGCGACCTGCTTACCACATATTTGTGCAGATGCGAAAGGATTATGCCAAAGTTTTAAACAGGCTTTCCGCGTGTTTTCATGGGGCCGGACCTTTTTGTTAGAGGGCGCGCAGTTGGCAGTAGTGCGCTTTACCGGGCGTTGAAATCCAGCTTTTGCACCAGTCGTCATTTGCCGACGGCAGCCCATTGTAAATGGCGATCAGGGCTTCGAGTTGCGACGTTTGCCTTTCACCGGCAGGCAAGCCTCCCAGATACAGACCGCAGCGACGGGGCACAAGCGGCGTGATATAGTCGGGATCCTGCGCCAGCTTTTCCATTTCCTGGAAGACAAGGGTTGATGACGTCGGGGGCATTTGGGGCATCGCACATTCGGCGAAGGCTGCTTTTGCCATCTCCGTTACTTTTTGCTCCTTTTTTTCCGAGCCCTGTATTGCCAGCCGGGCCATGGAACGCAGAGCTGCCGAAAAAGCTTCAGGGTTTAGCCTGTGTGCCTTTTCTCTCAGGGCGGTCAAGGCGGATTTTTCCTCTGTTTTTGCACTGTCGCCGCCGAGAAGAAAATCTTTCATATTCTCAAGCTCCGCGACGTCGAAGAGGGTTCCGGCAGTCACCGGATTGAGAAGGCCATCTGTGGGGACCCTGTCCAGTGTGTCGCCATATCCTCCGGCTGCACGATAGGCGTCCAATTGAATCTGCAGATTTCTGGTTTCTCTTTTTAAGGTGATTTTCGCAAAGGGAGGCATGGGTCTCTTTTCAAGACGTAAAAGGCTTTCTCCGACTTTGACCATGGCTTCATGCACTTTTTCCGCCGCCGCTTTTCGCTCTTTCCGGTAGTCTTCGGCGGTTACCATTCCGGCGGCCTGGGGTTCTGCGGGGGCGTTTTCCGCGCTCATGACATTGGCAGAGACGGCGATGAGAAACGCGCCGGCGGCTGTGCGAAGGGGGGAGCGGTTCAGAGACATGATACGGTCCTCTTTATCGGCGGTTTGTTACAAAGAAAGGCATTTTTACGGAAAATAAGAATGTTTTGCAAGCCAAAACTTAAAAATCCCGGACATCCGTCAGTTTTCCGGTGATTGCCGCGGCGGCGGCCATGGCAGGGCTCATCAGATGGGTGCGTCCGCCGCGTCCCTGACGGCCTTCGAAATTGCGGTTGGAGGTGGAGGCGCAGCGCTCGCCCGGCGCCAAGCGGTCGGCGTTCATGGCCAGACACATGGAGCAGCCGGCTTCCCGCCAGTCGAAACCGGCTTCAATCAAAATATCTGCCAGTCCTTCGGCCTCGGCCTGCGCCTTGACGAGACCGGAGCCGGGGACGACCATGGCGTGGACTCCTGTGGCGACCTTTTTGCCTTTGGCGATAGCGGCGGCGGCGCGTAAATCCTCGATGCGGCCGTTGGTGCAGGAGCCGATAAAAACCTTGTCGATTTTTATTTCCTGCAGCGGGGTGCCGGGGGCAAGGCCCATATAATCGAGCATGCGCTGCATGGAGCGTTTTTTGTTTTCATCCTGAATGTCGGACGGGGAGGGGATAACGCCCGTAATCGGCAGGACATCTTCGGGGCTGGTACCCCATGTGACGGTCGGGGCGATATCTGCGGCCCTGATATGGATTTCCCGATCAAAGGAGGCGCTTTCGTCGCCGGGCAGGGTTTTCCAGTAGGCGACGGCCTTCTCCCAATCCGCGCCCTGCGGGGCCATCGGGCGGCCTTTTAAATAGTCGAATGTTGTCTCATCCGGCGCGACCATGCCGGCCCGCGCGCCGGCCTCGATCGACATGTTGCACAAGGTCATGCGCCCTTCCATGGAAAGCGCGCGGACCGCTTCCCCGGCATATTCGATGACATAGCCTGTGCCGCCGGCCGTGCCGATCTCCCCGATGATGTGCAGGGCCAGGTCTTTGGCGGTGACGCCGGCCGGGAGGGCGCCTTCCACGGCAATCCGCATGGATTTGGCGGGTTTCTGGATCAGCGTTTGTGTGGCCAGCACATGTTCGACCTCCGACGTCCCGATCCCGAAGGCGAGGGAGCCGAACGCGCCGTGGGTCGAGGTATGGCTGTCGCCGCAGACAATGGTCATGCCGGGCTGGGTAAAGCCTTGTTCGGGGCCGATAATATGGACGATTCCCTGACGCCTGTCGTTCATGTCGAACAGCTGCACGCCGAACTGCGCGCAGTTTTGGGACAGTGTTTCGACCTGGATACGGCTGTCTTCCTCGGCGATGCCCTTGCTGCGGTCCGTGGTGGGGACGTTGTGGTCTGCGACGGCCAGCGTGGCCTCCGGCCTGCGCACCTTTCGGCCTGCCAGCCGCAGCCCTTCGAAAGCCTGCGGAGAGGTGACTTCATGCACCAGATGCCGGTCGATATAGATCAGGCCGGTTCCGTCCTGTCCTTCCTGGACAAGGTGATCGTCCCATATTTTTTGGAATAAATTGCGGGGCCCGGGCATGAAGCTGAGATTCCTTATGTTTCAGGTGGTCCGTACTTTAAGATGTATGGCCTGTAAATCAACAGCTTTTTGCGGGGGGAAGGTAAATTACTTGACATAATACATAAAAAAGCATAAATTAACCGAACGTTAATTTATGAAACAAGAGGGTGTGTGATGGGAGCTGGATTAATACGAAAGGCCGTTGGATACGGGATTGGATTGACCATGATCGCAACGGCAGCTTTTTGGGGGGATGAAGATCTCGAAAATTATGAATTTCTGGCGCCTCTGGATCTGACGGCCGGTGCGAGTACGGCTTATGCCTATGCGGTCAAGGATGGCAAAGGGCAGGTTATAGAGGCGGATACCGAAGAGCTTGAAGGCTGCGGGACGACGCTTAAAAACTGCTTCGAGCTTGAAGCGCTTTCCCCGGAAAAAATTCGTGAAGAAGAAAACAGGGCGGCGGTTCTGGCAAGGGACATTTATAGCTCCTTTGCCGGATATACGGGGGTAGTCGGGGATGTACATTTCCTGAAAACACCCGATAAGGACTTGTCGGCGCAGGATTTTCCGGCTCTTAAGCAAGGGCTGGAGCTTATCCATGACAGATTGTGGTCAGAAGCGGGAAATATGAACAAATTAGGCGATAAAAACGCTGAGCTTAACGCAAAATATGACCTGGTTATTGACGATCTTTACGTTGTAAAAAAGGCGCAGGCGGGCATTCGCAAGGCGGAGACGCTCGCGCGCTACCGCGTGGATCTGATAGAAGGGCTTGAGGAAGGGCCGCTGGGCTATCATGAACAGGAACAGGTAAGGAGCGTTCTTACGCGTCCACCCTCGATGGACATGAAATAAGGATACAAAAGTTTCATTCGTAAAAAAAACGCGGCCTTTTGCGCCGCGTTTTTGATTCTCGAATTTGGAAAAGAAGGCTTATTCTTCGTTTTTGCCTTCTGCTGCTTCTGCAGGCGCTTCGGCAGGCGCTTCCGCAGCGGCAGCTTCCGCTGCTTTGGCTTTTGCGGCTTCTGCCTTGGCGGCCCTTTTATCCGCTTTGATTTTTTCCTGCTCCTTGCGGGCGGCTTCGCGGTTTTTGCCTTTTTCGGCTTTTTTCGCGGCGCGCTTGGCCGTTTGCGTCATATCCTTGGTTGCTTCATCCACCTCTGTGTCCAGCCCGTGTCCGGCGGTGCGTTCGGAAATACGGGCGGATTTACCGCGGCGGTCGCGCAGGTAATAAAGCTTGGCGCGGCGGACGGAGCCGCGGCGGACCAGTTCAATGGAGTCGATCCGGGGGGAATAGAGGGGGAAGACCCGCTCAACGCCCTCGCCGAGGCTGATTTTACGCACGGTGAAGCTCGCGTTCACGTCTCCGTCGTTGCTGTGGCGGGCGATGCAAACGCCTTCATAGGCCTGTACCCGCTCGCGGGAGCCTTCTTTGATGCGGACGTTTACTTTAACGGTGTCTCCGGGCGAAAAGGCCGGAATTTTTTTGCCTTCGGAGAGTTTCTCCATCTGGCGATTTTCAAATTTTTTCAGTGTGTTGGTCATCTTTTCTTACCTTTTCCCTTATAAAGGCCCGATAATCAGCTTTCAATCGCCGGCGGCCCATTTGTTGTTTTTACGGGTTAAAACTCGGGGTGGTTCTACTAGAATGCGGCGCCGGACGCAAGAAAATTATGACTTTTTGGGCAAAAGGTCCGGGCGGCGCTCTTTTGTCAGTTTTTCCGACGTTTCCTGCCGCCAGTCGGCAATCTTTGCGTGGTCGCCGGATTTGAGTACGTCCGGCACGCCTAGAACCTCGCCGCCAGCGGTTTTCCAGTCGGCGGGGCGGGTGTAGTGCGGATATTCCAAAAGGCCGCCTGTGGCGCGGCCGAAGCTTTCCTCCTCCGGGGTGGCGTCGTTGCCCATGACGCCGGGCAGCAGGCGGATGCAGGCATCCATCAGGATCAGCGCGGCGGGTTCGCCGCCCGAAAGCACATAATCTCCGATGGAAATTTCCTCGAACGCATAGGCGTCCAGTACGCGCTGGTCGACCCCTTCGTACCGTCCGCACAGGAGGGTCAGGGATGGTTCCTGCGCCAGTTCTTCCACCAGCCTTTGAGTCAACGGCTTTCCGCGCGGGCTTAAATAAACGAGGCGGCCTGAACGTTTTTTGTCATTCCGAGCGCAGCGAAGAATCTCATGAGATACTTCCATCGCTGACGCTCCATCAGGATGACAGGAAAGAGACAACAGCGCCTTCTCGATCACGTCCGCGCGCATGACCATGCCTGCGCCGCCGCCATAGGGCGTGTCGTCGACGGTTTTATGCACGCCTTCCGCAAAATCACGGATATTTACCGCCTTATAGGACCACAGGCCCTTTTCCAGCGCCTTGCCGCTCAAGGACGCACCCAGCGGCCCCGGAAACATTTCCGGGAAGAGGGTTAAGAGGTTAACGTGCCACGTCATTCCACCAACCCTTCCGGGATATGGACGCGCACATAATCTTCTCCGATCTCCGGCACATTTTCATCCGTAAAGGGCAGGTAGAAAGAGGGGCCGGACAGGGGCCGGATTTCCAGCATGTCGCCTGCGCCGAAATTGGCCACGTCTATAACCTTGCCGATTTTTTCGTCCGCCTCGTCGATAACGTCCAGCCCGATCAGGTCGGAGACGTAAAATTCCCCCTCTTCGGGTTCGGGCAATGCTTCCCGGTCCAGATAGAGTTTTGTGCCGCGCAGGGCGAGGGCTGCGTCCCGGTCTTTTATCCCTTCAATTTCAGCCAGAAAATGTTTGGCCGTGGCGTTTTTGAGCGTGACCGAAAGTGTTTCCGGCCCCGTTTCGGACGTAAACAGCGCGCCGTTCAACAGGCTCGTATCTTCTACAAAAACGTGCAGCTTCACGAGGCCCTTGACCCCGTGCGCCGTGGCAATCTGTGTGAGGCAAAGGCGCTTTGTCATTTTAACCACAGAGCCACAGAGAGGCGGAGTTTGAAACACAGAGAATATATAAAAAATTCTCTGTGTCTCCGTGTCTCTGTGGTTTATTCCGCTTTCTTTTCCTCAGCAGCCTCTTCAGCCTTTGCCTCTTCAGCAGGGGCCTCTTCAGCCTTGGCTTCTTCTGCAGCGGGCGCCTCTTCAGCCGGGGCGGCAGCTTCCGCGGCTTTTGCAGCCTTGGCTTCTTCTTCTGCGGCTTTGGCGGCTTCAGCAGCGGCTTTTTGCTTTTCTTTTTTCTCTTCGATCCGCATGGTCGTTTTCTCGGACGGCGCTGATTTTTTCGGGTTGACCCGTACGGCCGGTTTGGGGACCAGTCCGGCGTCGCTCAGGAAAATCTCGATCCGGCGGGACGGCTGCGCGCCCTGGCCGAGCCAGTATTTGACGCGTTCTTCGTTGAATTTGACGCGGTCGCCGCTTTCTGTTGAAAGAAGCGGGTTGTACGTGCCCAGTTTTTCGATAAACCGGCCGTCGCGGTCCATACGTTTATCTGCGACCACGATGGAATAATGCGGGCGTTTTTTCCGGCCGCCGCGTGCCAGTCTCATTGCTAGTGCCATTTTTACTTTCTCCTTTGTTAAATGTTTTGGTTAAAAATTAAAAAAACTAACACGAAGCTCTCGAAGCTCTCGAAGAATCACGAAGAGGATTCCTTAAAGTCTTCGTGATTTTTGTTTTCTTTAAGTTCTTCGTGTTAAAACCTATTTCCTCCGCCCCTTTTTCTTCCGGTTCTTTTTGCTGCCGCCACGGGCGCCCAGCCCTTGGAGTGGATCGGCACCCATGCCGCCGAAGCCCAGGCCGGGCAGGGCCGGGCCACCTAAACCCGGCATCGCGCCGCCTGCGAACGGGTTGGGACCGAGCGGACCCTCGTTTTGGCTGGCTTCCATATCGGCGGCCAGGGCGTCCGGGTCCATGCTTTGCCCCAGCAGTTCGGCGTCCTTCCCGCCCATCAGGCCCTTCATCATGCCCATCATCTTGCCCATGCCCATTTTTTTCATGCGTTTCATGACGGTCTGCATTTGCTGCTGCTGCTTGAGGAGCTTGTTGACGTCCTGCACGGACGTGCCGGAGCCTGCGGCGATGCGTTTTTTGCGCGAGGCGTTCATCAGTTTCGGGGCTTCGCGCTCTTGCTTCGTCATGGACAGGATGATGGCTTCCTGCTGGCCCATCATTTTTTCATCCACGCCGGCCTGTTCCAGCGCGCCCGCCATTTTTCCAAGGCCCGGCAGCATCTTGGCCATGGCGCCGATTCCGCCCATTTTTTTCATCTGGCGCATCTGGGTCAGCAGGTCGTTGAAGTCGAACTGGCCTTTTTTGAATTTTTCCGCCATTTTGGCGGCGTCTTCGGCTTCGATGGTATCTGCGGCCTTTTCGACCAGCGAGACGACGTCGCCCATCCCCAATATGCGCCCGGCGATCCGGTCCGGATGGAAGGGTTCGATCGCGTCCCATTTTTCACCTGTCCCCATGAGCTTGATGGGCTTGCCTGTGACGGCGCGCATGGACATGGCCGCGCCGCCGCGGGCGTCCCCGTCGATCCTCGTGAGCATGATGCCCGTAAGGCCGACTTTCTGGTCAAATTCTCGAGCAATATTCACGGCGTCCTGCCCGGTCATGGCATCGGCGACCAGAAGGGTTTCGACCGGGTTTGTTTCTTTGGAAACGGCGGCGACTTCCGCCATCAATTCCGCGTCAATCGCAAGCCGTCCGGCGGTGTCCAGCATGACGATGTCATAGCCTTCCTTGCGGGCGGTTTGCATGGCGCGCCGGGCGATCTCGATCGGGTTTTGGTCTTTGACGATTTCGAGCGTGGCCACGCCGGTTTGTTCTCCCAGAACCGCCAGTTGTTCCATCGCGGCCGGGCGGGAGGTATCCAGCGAGGCCATCAGGACTTTCTTGCGGTGCTTTTCGGTGAGGAAACGTGCGATCTTGGCCGTGGAGGTCGTTTTACCGGAGCCCTGCAGCCCGACCATCAGGTAAGCGCAGGGCGGGGTGGCAAAGCGCAGTTCTTCTTCGGTGCTTTGTGCGCCGCCCAGCATTTCGACCATGGCGTCATGGACGATTTTGACGACCTGCTGGCCCGGCGTGACGGATTTGGTCACTTCCGCGCCGACGGCTTTTGTTTTGACGGTTTCGATAAAGTCTTTGACGACCGGCAGGGCGACGTCGGCCTCCAGCAGCGCGACGCGGATTTCCCGTGCGGCTTCGTTGACATCTTCTTCCGTCAGGCTTCCCCGTCCGCGGAGCTTGTCAAAGACCCCGCCCAGTTTATCGCTCAGACTTTCAAACATCTTTTTTCTTTTCTTACCACTAAGGACACTAAGAACACGAAGATACCCGGAAAAATACGGCGCAGCCGCAGTAAATTTTTAAAGTCTCTTTTGTTTTTATAGCGTGCTAACGCACGCGGATTCTCTGTGCCCTTAGTGTCCTTAGTGGTTAAAATAAACAAATGCCAAAACAGCCCCGGTGAGCGTAACTTCGCCGACCGGGGTGTACCGTTAAGCACCAACATTTATCCAAAATGCCGGAATTTGAGGGGTTTTATAGATTGATGGTATTAAAAAGTCAACCTTTGTTGTCATCCTGAGCGAAGCGCGTTAGCGCGCAGCCGAAGGATCTTTGTCAATGCTCCCCGTGCAAGATCCCTCGACTTCGCTCGGGATGACGTGTTAGGAGATATCCATGTTGAAATTTAAAAAAATGCATGGGCTCGGGAACGATTTTGTCATCATGGACGGCCGGGGGCAGGATTTGAACCTGACGCCGGAGCGTATTGCCCGGATCGCGGACCGCCAGCGCGGGGTGGGCTGCGATCAGTTCATCGTGATTGAAACGCCTGAGGCCCCGGAGGCGAGAGCTTTTATGCGGATTTACAACCCGGACGGCACGCAGGCCGGGGCGTGCGGCAATGCCACGCGCTGTGTGGCGGACATTTTAATGCAGGAAACCGGGGAAGACCACGCTGTCATCGAAACGGTGTCGGGCTTGCTCTCTTGCGTTCGGGCCGGGGAATATCTCGTTACCGTGGATATGGGTCCCCCCAGGCTGGCGTGGCGGGATATTCCGCTTTCGAAAGAATGCGATACGCTTCATTTGCCGCTGGAAGGCGACCCTGTCGCCGTCAGTATGGGCAACCCGCATTGCGTGTTTTTTGTCGAGGATGCGGAAAACGCGCCGCTGGAAGAATGGGGGCCGCGTTTTGAGAAGGACCTGCTCTTTCCTGAAAAGACCAATGTCGAGTTTGTGGAAGTGAAGGACAGGCAGCACTTGCGCATGCGGGTGTGGGAGCGTGGGGCAGGCGTGACGCAGGCCTGCGGGTCCGGCGCCTGTGCGGCCGGCGTGGCGGCGGTGCGCCGGGGGCTGACGGACCGGAAAGTCGCCGTAACGCTCGATGGCGGGGACCTCGTTATAGAATGGCGCGAAGAAGACGGCCATGTCCTGATGACGGGCCCTTATGCATATGTTTTTGACGGCAGGCTGGAAATGGTCTAGCGTCCCCCTTCCTTTTTTTTGCAGAAAGGTTCAGAGATGGCCAGAAGCCTTAATAAATCGAGGATGCGGAATTCACGCATCGTTCTTGCGCTTGTTCTTTGCGCGGCGTTTTTTACCAAAGCGCTCGTAGGGTATGAAACGCCGTTCCATGATATGCTGGATTTCGCGGGATATGTTCTGGTTGCTTTCTGCGCTTTGGGCCGCCTTTATTCAACGGCTTTTCTCGGCGGTTTTAAAAACGAAAAGCTTATCACGTACGGCGCGTTTTCGATTTGCCGCAACCCGCTTTATTTCTTTTCCCTTCTGGGAATGACGGGGGTTGCCCTGATTTCGGCGCATCTTGCGATTATTATCGTGATGCCGCTGACGTTTCTGGTGTTGTACCATTTTCTTATTCTGCGGGAAGAGGCGTTTTTGAAAGAGACATTTGGGCAGGCCTATCTGGATTATATGGATTCGACTCCCCGGCTGTTTCCGAATTTCAGGCTTTACAAAGCGCCGCATAAAGTTGAAGTGGCGCCCAAATATCTCAAAAAGGCTTTTCTGGATGCGATTTGGTGGTTTGCGGCTTATCCCCTGTTTGAATTTGCCGAGTTTTTGCAAGAGTCCGGTTTGATCAGGCCGGTCTTGATGTTGCCCTAGAACTCTTGTAATAAACGATTATTATGACCAAAAAACATCCGCAGCTTGTGACCTTTGGATGTCGCCTCAACACTTACGAGTCCGAGGTGATGCGCGCCCATGCGTGCGATGCGGGGCTGGAGGAGGCGATTATCTTCAATACCTGCGCGGTGACCAAAGAGGCAGAGCGGCAGGCGCGGCAAGCCATTCGGCGGGCCCGCAAGGACAATCCACACGCTAAAATCATTGTGACCGGCTGTGCGGCACAGATTGATCCCCAGACTTATGCACAGATGGAAGAAGTGGATGTCGTGCTGGGCAATGATGTGAAACTGAAGAAGGAAGGGTGGATTTTGAACCCTTCACTCGCACCCTCTCCCCATGGGGAGGGTGAGGGGCATAAGGCTAAAGTCTTCGTCAACGACATCATGTCCGTGCGCGAAACGGCTTCCCATTTGATCGAAGGGGTGGAGGGGCACGCGCGCGCCTTTGTACAGGTGCAAAACGGGTGCGATCATCGCTGCACGTTTTGTATCATTCCTTACGGGCGGGGCAATTCGCGTTCCGTGCCAATCGGTGAAGTTGCCAGGCAGGTTCAAAAACTTGTTGCAAGCGGTTATAACGAAATCGTTTTTACAGGAGTTGACGTTACTTCTTACGGCGCGGATTTGCCGGGGCGGCCGACGCTGGGGCAGATGATCCGGCGGGTGCTTGCGCTGGTGCCGGAATTGCCGCGTATTCGTTTGTCCTCGCTTGATCCGGTTGAAATAGACGCGGATCTTTGGGAGCTTATCGCCGGGGAGCCGCGCCTGTGCCCGCATCTGCATTTAAGCCTTCAGGCCGGGGATAACATGATTCTCAAACGTATGAAGCGGCGCCATACGAGGGAAGACGTGGCGGCGCTGTGTGAAAGGGCGCGGGCCTGCCGGCCCGATATGGCGTTTGGCGCGGATATCATTGCCGGCTTTCCGACCGAAACCGACGAGATGTTCCAGAAGACGCTGGATATTGTCGCCGAATGCGATTTGACGTTCCTGCACGTGTTTCCTTATTCGGAAAGGGAAGGAACGCCGGCGGCCCGGATGCCGCAGGTGCCGCATGACGTGCGTAAAGCGCGGGCGGCGCTCTTGCGTAAGTTGGGGGACAAACAGGTGGATAAGTTCTTGAGGTTTCATGTGAAACAGACTCGCCAAGTTATTGTAGAGAAAGACAATACCGGGCACACGGAACATTTTGCGCAGGTCAGGATTGATGGAAATCATTCGCCCGGAAGCCTTCTGCGTGTTAGGATAACGGGCATAGAGGGGGATTGTTTAACGGGAAACGTGCAATAATGGTTTTATGGCGTAAAAAGAAAAATCAGGCCGCGCAGGAACAGGAAGAGCGCGAGGATAAGGTTATTCATCATTCAAAGGATCCCGCGCTGGGTCCTTTGACCGAATCCGATCCGGAAATGAATCCGGATTTTGTGGAGCGCGAACTGGAAGAAAGCTCGGCGGAAATTCTGGACGAACTCGGGGTGGTGCCTGTGCCGGAACATACGGCGGTGGCGGACGCGCAGGAAGCGAAAGACCTGAGCGATCATAGCGCGGAAGGGGGCTGGCTTTCACGGCTTTCAAGGGGGCTGTCCAAGTCCACGAACAAGATTGGGCAGGGGGTTTCGGATATCTTCACCAAAAAGAAGCTGGATGCCGCTGCGCTTTCGGAACTTGAAGATCTTTTGATTTCGGCGGATCTGGGGCCTAAAACGGCCGCGCAGCTTGTCTCTGGCCTGTCAGAAACGCGTTTTGATAAAGAGGTGGAGCCCGAAGAGATACGGTCCGCTTTGGCCGAAAACATGGCGGAAATTCTGGCGCCTGTGGCGGCGCCGCTGGAGATCGAAAAACCGGAAAATGGTCCGTTTGTTGTTCTGGTTTGCGGCGTCAACGGGGCGGGAAAGACCACGACGATCGGCAAAATGGCCTATGACTGGCATATGCGCCGGCATAAGCCCGTGATGATTGCGGCGGGGGATACGTTCCGCGCCGCCGCGATTGAGCAGCTGGAAGTCTGGGCCAAAAAAGCCCATTGCCCGGTTTTGAAAAAGGATATTGGCGCGGACGCGGCGTCCGTGGCGTTTGAAGCCTACGAAAAGGCCAAGGCCGACGGGGCTGAAATCCTGATGATCGACACGGCCGGGCGTTTGCAGAATAAGGCCAACCTGATGGAAGAGCTGGAGAAAATTGTCCGTGTTCTGAAGAAGCAGGACGAAAATCTGCCGCATGCCGTTTTGCTTGTGCTGGATGCGACGACGGGGCAGAACGCACACTCCCAGGTCGAGATTTTCAAAGAGGCGGTGGACGTGACGGGCCTGATCGTGACCAAGCTCGACGGCAGCGCCAAGGGCGGGGTGATCGTGTCTCTGGCGCGTGAATTCGGCCTGCCGATTCATGCTATTGGCGTGGGGGAGAAAGAAAACGATCTCAGTCCCTTCAAGGCCGAAGATTTCGCCAAAGCCCTGATGGGCGTGGCTCAATAATCTCCGCCTCTCTCTGGAAGAGGCGGGAGACTTACCGTAAAAAAGGAGTAATGCAATGGTTCGTGGAGATTTTAATGCGGAGAATGCCGGAAAAACCGGCCGGTTTTCCCTTGGGGAGGAGGTCCTGCTCAAACATCATTACTATGGGCGTGATTATCTGTTAAAGGCCGAGATCGTTCCACATCGGGCGGCGCCTGACGGCTATTGTGAAGCCACGAGGCTTTATTCTCTTGCCATACGGGAAGCAGGCGGGAATTTTTATCGCGGCGCAGAGACATGGGCGTTTTCTTCAGAGATAGAGAAATGCCCCGAAAGCCGTTCGCCGGTCCCCGGCAGGTCGCTTCCGGCGTTCCGGAAATCCTGAGCGGCAGGGTGTTGGTTCATTGAAATATTAACCATTTCGGGCGATAATAGGCTATGTCGGACGCTTTGAAATCATTCGAAACGCGCGCTTTTGACTCTGCCGGGGAAGCTGTGGCGGCGGCCAGCGGGATTTATAACGCGCATGTGGCGTATTTGCGCGAAAGCTTTGATCTTTTTACAAAAAACAAGCTGCCGGCCGGAAAAATCCGGGCCTGTTACCCTTTTGTGAGGATAGAGGCGGGTTCGGCGCGGCGTCAGCAGGACAGCCGTCTGTCCTACGGTTTTGTACAGGGGGCGGGGCTTTACGAAACGACGCTCACGCGGCCTGACATTTTTGCGCATTATTACGAGGAGCAAATCGGCCTCCTTCTCAAGAACCATGGCGGATCTGTGGAGATCGGTGTGAGCGATACGCCCGTTCCGCTCCATTTTGCCCTGGGGGAGGATTTTCATCTGGAAAAGGATTTGTCGCCCGAGCAGATCAGGGCGCTTCCCGGTCTGTTCGACCAGCCGGATCTGGATATACTGGACGATCAGATCCCGAACGGGACGTACACTCCCGGAAAAGGGCCAATGCCTCTGGCGCTTTTTACCGCGCCGCGTGTGGATTTAAGCCTGCTGCGTCTGAAACATTACACCGGCACGAAGGCGGGGGATTTTCAAAATTACGTTATTTTCACGAACTACCAGTTTTATATCGATGAATTTGTAAAAATCGGTGAAAAACTCGCGGGACTGCCCGATTATACCGGCTTTACCAAACCTGCGGAGGGCGCGCGTTTACCGCAGATGCCGGCTTATCACCTGAAGCGGGCGGATGGATCGGGAATCACCATGGTCAATATCGGGGTGGGGCCGTCCAACGCCAAAACCATTACGGACCACGTGGCGGTGCTGCGCCCGCATGCGTGGCTGATGCTGGGGCATTGCGCGGGGCTGCGGAACTCCCAGCGCCTGGGGGATTATGTGCTGGCGCATGGATATTTGCGCGAAGACAACGTGCTCTATCACGATTTGAACCCGACGATTCCCCTTCCGGCTCTGTCGGAAATCCAGTTGTCGCTGGAGCAGGCGGTGAGCGAGATTACGGGGCTGGAAGGCTATGAGAAAAAGAAAATCCTGCGGACCGGGACCGTGGCCACGGTGGATGACCGGAACTGGGAATTGCGCGCTTCGGTGCGGCAGAATATCCGTTTCAGCCAGAGCCGGGCGATTGCGCTGGATATGGAATCGGGCACGGTCGCGGCGAATGGCTTTCGTTTCCGTGTGCCTTACGGGACGCTTTTATGCGTGTCGGACAAGCCGCTGCACGGACAGCTTAAACTGCCCGGGATGGCGGACAGTTTCTACCGCGAAAGGGTGGTGCAGCATTTGCAGATCGGCTTGCGCGCCATGGAGATTCTGCGCGAAATCGGGCCGGAAAAACTGCACAGCCGGAAATTACGCTCTTTCAACGAAGTCGCGTTTCAGTAAATCTTCCAATAAAAAAGCGCTCCTTTACAGAGCGCTCTTCCTTCCCGGTGTTCCGGTATTTTTAAACCGTGATATCGACCACGCTTCCGCGGCCTGAACTGCCGGAAGACCTTTCGGTGTCCTGATTGGCGGAAGCCTGAAATTCTGCCTCTTTTTCGTGGCCGTTATTGCGTGTTTCCGTTTCCTGTCCTTTTGCTGCCGCCGTTCCGGTGGGGCGCGTTTCGGTCGAGTCTTCACGTACTTCATTTGCCTGACGGGCCGTTTCATTATTGCCGGGCTGGAACGTGTTTGCCGCCGGAATTTGTTGCTGAATGCCGCTATTGACCAAGCCAACCATGTTTTGAACCCCCGAATAGAAGAAAAATAAGTGTGAAGTTAAGAATAACAGGAAAGCGTTAACAAAGAATTACATGGGAGAATGTGGACATAAATGAAGAAAATGCACAGTCGTTAAGGGATTGTAAATGATTTTTGTATATGAATAAAGGCAAGAGATGAACAGGGCGGATTTCCTTGGTTTTTTACGGTCCTTTCTTGTCATATTCTTAAAAAGTACGATAATTAACAAAAAAACTGTCTGGCGGCGCCAAAAGTTTGGGGACGTGCCGAAAAGCAGGCGGGGGGATGGATAAAAAGAGATGCTGGAAAACTATCCTGAGGTGGCTCCTTTATTGGTGAGCCTTTACGACAAGCAAAAACTGAACGGTCTGGCCCGCAGCCAGGATCCTTCTTCACGCGCAGCTTTGACGGGCGTGATGGCGGATCTCCTTGATATTGAATTAAACCCGCGGGAACGGGAACTTATCACGGACGTTCTGATGGGGATTATGCGTCAGGCCGAAGAAGATCTGCGGATGGCCCTGTCGGAGCGTTTTGCGGCGATGGATAACGTTCCCTTGCGGATTATTTTGCAACTGGCCAACGATGAAATTAAAATCGCGGAGCCTGTGTTGCGGCAAAGCCCGGTTCTCCAGGACATGGACTTGATTTATATTATCAAAGCCAAAGGACCTGCACACTGGCGTTCCATCGCCTCACGGGAAGGGCTTGGCGGGAAGGTCGTTGATCTTCTCGCAGAGACGAGGGATTTTCCTACGGCTGTTACTTTGACCAAAAACAAAAAGGTAACGCTGAGCGATCGCGCGATCGATATTTTTGCGCAGATGTCCAAAACGTCGGATGCGCTTGCACGCCCGCTTTTGATGCGGCCGGAACTTCCGGAAGGCGTTGCGCGTAAAATTTACGAATTTGTGGGCGAGGAGCTTAAAAAATCGTTTTCCTTCCGTTTCAAAACGGCCGTAGATGAGGTTGTTTCCGAATTTAAAAATGCGGATCGGCGCGAATTTATGCCCAACAGCCAGATGATACGTGCGGCTGAACAGCTTCATGAAAGAGGGCAGCTTGAAATTTCCAAAATGATAAGCGTGTTAAAGCGCGGGCAGCTTGCCAGCTTCATCGCGATGTATTCCGTCTTTTGCGGTCTGTCCAGGGAAACGGTTTATAACATGATACAGCAGCCGACGGGGAAGGGGCTGGCCCTGTCCTGCAAGGCGATGGGAATCCGGAAATCGGATTTTATGAGCTTCTTTTTGCTGACTCATGCAGCCCGCGGAAAAGACGCGCGCGTTATAGATCAGGAAAAGATGGGTATGGCGCTTCAGGCTTATGACATGCTCAACAGGGAGCAGGCGCAGAAGATTTTAAACAAGTACCGCCATTAAAGCGTTCATCGCTTAAGGCCGGACATCGCAAAAACCGGTAAATCGTTTTTACCACGAAGCTTACGAAGCTTGCGAAGAAACACGAAGTCATTGTTTGAAGAAGAAAAACTTCGTGAAACTTCATATCCTTTGTGGTCTTCGTGTTAACAACCCAAAACAATCAACGCGTCAGATTTTTAACGAAATGGACTATAAAGACCTGGATCAGGCGGCTCTGGCGTGTGCGCTCAGGGCGGCGACGCCGGGCAGCGTTTTGCCTTCCAGCCATTCAAGGAAGGCCCCGCCGGCGGATGAGACATAGCTGAAATCTTCGAGGACATGCGCATTGGCGAGCGCGGAGACGGTATCCCCGCCGCCTGCGACACTCAGCACCTGTCCGCTTTTGGTAAGGTTTGCCGCGATTTTGGCGACCTCGTTTGTTCCCTTGTCGAAGGGTTTGACCTCAAAAACGCCCATGGGGCCGTTCCACAGGACGGTCTTGCAGGTCTGGAGAATCTCTCCGATATGGCGGATCGTTTCGGGGCCGATATCTATGGCTTCCTTGTCTTCGGGCATATCTGCCAGCGAAACAATCTCGTACGGGGCGCCTTCTTCGATGGTGTCTACAATGATCCGGTCCGTGGGCAGGATAATTTCGCACCCCTTGTTCTGCGCTTTTTCCATGATGTTTCTGGCTTCTGCGGCCATATCCTTTTCGCATAAGGACGCGCCGACTTCCGCGCCCCGGGCAAACAGGAACGTGTTGGCCATGCCGCCGCCCAAAATCAGGAAATCGACCTTTTGGACGAGGTTGTTCAGGACGCTGAGCTTGGAAGAAATTTTTGCTCCGCCGACGATTGCGGCGACGGGTTTTTTCGGCGATTCCAACGCGTTTTGAAGCGCGCCAAGTTCCGTTTCCATCAGATGGCCGGCCGCGCAGGGCAGCAGATGCGCGAGGCCCTCGGTCGAGGCATGGGCGCGGTGGGACGCGGAAAAGGCGTCATTCACGTAAATATCGCCGAGCTTTGCCAGCGCCTTTGCAAAGGCCACGTCATTTGTTTCCTCGCCTTTGTGGAAGCGCACATTTTCCAGCAGCAGGATATCGCCGTTTTGGAGGTTGCTTACAGCCTTTTCGGCTTCAGGACCGGTGCACTCTGCGGCGAAGGAAACCTCTTGTCCCCACTGCGCCTTTAAAACGGGCGGCAGGAAGGACAGGGAATATTCTTCCTTAGCCTCGCCTTTGGGACGTCCGAAATGGGACAGCAGGATGACGCGCGCGCCTTTGCGCGTCAGGGTGTCGATGGTGGGCTTCAGGCGGTCGATCCGGGTGGTGTCGCTGACCTTTCCGTCCTGGACGGGCACGTTTAAATCCGCCCGCAGCAGGATTTTTTTACCTTCAAGAGGGATCTCTTTGTTTATGGTTTCGAGCGTTTTAAAATTCATTTTATCTCCCCGGTTCAAGAGATGGTTTTGGCATGTTCGGTGGCCTGGATCAAGCGGGAACGGATGGCCGGATCAAGGGCGGAATGCCCGCCGTCCGGCACGACGATATAATCCGCTTCCGGCCATGCGAGATGGAGCTTGTGCGCGGTCACGATCGGGCAGACGGCGTCATAGCGGCCGTGAATAATGACGGACGGAATATGGCGGAATTTTTCGACTGCTTTGAGAAGGGAGTTTTCGGCGGCGATCTGTTCGTTCCGGAAATAATGACATTCGATCCGGGCCAGCGAAAGCGCATGCGCTTTTTGTTCCTCCGTCGTAATGGTTTCGTAGTTGGGAATCAGGGAAGAGCAGGCGCTTTCATACAGGGCCCAGCTAATGGCAGCTTCCATCTGTGTATCGGGATCGGGGCCGGTCAGGCGTTTGTAGTAAGCTTCCAGAAGATCGCCCTGTTCTTCTTCGGGGATAAAGCCGGCGAATTGTTCCCAGGCTTCGGGGAAGAGGGCGCGGGCGCCGTAGAGCCACCAGTCGTTCTCTTCTTTTTCCAGCAGGTAAATGCCGCGCAGGATCAGGCTGATGCAGTCTTCAGGGAACGCGGCGGCGTAGGACAGGGCCAGGGTGCTTCCCCATGAGCCGCCGAACACATGCCAGCGTTCGACGGACAAATGTGTCTGAAGCTGTTTGATATCCCGGATCAGATGCACGCGTGTGTTGTGTTCGAGGCTGCCGTGCGGTGTAGAGCGTCCGGCGCCGCGCTGGTCGTAGAGGATAATCCGGTAGGCTTCCGGATCGAAAAACTGCCGGTGGACGGGGGCGCAGCCGGCGCCGGGGCCGCCATGCAAAAAGAGAACGGGTACGCCGTCGGGGTTGCCGCTTTGCTCCCAGTACATTTGATGGCCGTGGGACAGGTCCAGAAAGCCTGTGGAATAAGGCGTGAGGTGTGGAAACAAGTCCGGATATGCGGTTTTACGGGCCATGAAGGGTAATCTATTGGGGATTTGCGTCCCTGTCAGGGCTTTTTTTCTGTTCGTCAGTTATTTCAAATATTTCAAGCCGTTCGGGATGTTCCAGTTCCATGAAAGGACCGTTATAGGCGCGCAAATAGCCGCGCACCCGTAGCGGCCGGTGCGCCAGCGAGAGCGCGTCCAGCCCTTGCCGCGCAAGCTGTTTGCGCACGGGCGGGGCGATCATGACGCTGAAATCCGTTTTCCAGTCCGGGCCGAAATTCAGGTAGACATTGTTGCGTATCACGGCGGCTTTGAGGGGCGTGCCTTCCACCAGCCTGTACTGCCCGATGCCTTCGGCGGCGTTTTGCGCCGTTAAAACGGGCTGTTTGTCTTTGGCCCACAGGCCCTCGTTCTTCCTGCGGGCTTTTTCTTCCATCGCGTACATTTGCGGCGTCATTTCCGCATTGGACTCCGAGGGCAGCGTGCGCGCCAGTCCTTTTTCCAGCAGGAGGCCGTTGATCCAGACAGGGTCTTTTTTTGTTACAAGATGGGCCAGATGGTGCCCCATCCTGTTGACCCGCCCTTTTTTTGCCTTAAGTGTCTGGTAGAGGATGACCTCGGTGCCTTCGGGCAGGGCCTTTTCGAGGGCCTGTTTTGCGGCGAGGGAAAAATCCTCGTCCGGTATCTCGAGGGAGGACAGGCGGACGATTTTTTTGTTTTTGAGCAGGACGCTCAGCCCGTCAATGACTTGGTCCACACGGCCCGACCCGGTGTGCTTCAGGCTGGAAAAATCGGTTTTTGAGTCTTGGCCCTCGGCCCTTGCCTGTGGCAGAATGAGGTTTCCGCAGGAAAGAAACAGAAGAATGAACAGGAAGACGCGCATGATGAAAGCAGCTTGGACCGGAGGACGGGTTTTTGGCAAGAGGATATTTTTGCTCTTTTTTGCTGTCGGGATGATGTTCTTAAGTGCCTGCAGCACCAATCCCGCGACGGGAGACAACCAGTTTACGGCGCTTCTGCCGGCCTCTCAGGAAGCGTCTGTCGGCGCGCAGGAACATCAAAAAGTTCAGCAGACCTTCGGGGATTTTGTCGACGGGCCCGTGGCGGATTACGTCAGCCGGATCGGGAACAAGATAGCGGCCCATACGGAGCGCAAGGATGTGCAGTATAAATTCTTTGTCATTGATTCTCCCGTCGTGAACGCTTTTGCCCTTCCGGGAGGCTATATTTACGTTTCCCGCGGGCTTTTAGCGCTGGCCAACAGCGAGGCGGAAGTGGCGGGTGTTCTGGGGCATGAAATCGGCCACATTACGGCCCGTCATGCGGCAGAGCGTGTGTCGCAAGGGGCGCTGGTCGGGCTTGGCGCGGCGATTTTGTCCGCCGCCGTGGGGGATCCGGGCGTCAGCCGGGCGGCGGGGCTTGGCTCCGAGCTTTATATCAAATCCTATTCGCGCGGGCAGGAAAGTCAGGCGGACGAGCTGGGCGTGCGCTATATAAGCCGCAGCGGATACGACACGATGGCCATGGCCGGCTTTTTGAACAGTCTCGATCAGGACAGCAAGCTGGAGCAGAAAATTTCCGGCCAGAAAGAGTCCCGGTTCAATTATTTTTCCACGCACCCCGTAACACATGATCGTGTTGTGCAGGCGGCGGCAGAAGCGCAAAAATACGCGCCGGGGAAGGGTGTGCAGGGACATGAGACGCATTTGAATGCGATTAACGGACTGATCTACGGGGACAGCGCGGATCAGGGATTTGTCCGCGGGCAGAGCTTTTATCATCCGAAGCTGGGCTTTACCTTCAGTGTTCCGGACGGGTTCGATATTCACAATTCGCCGCAGCAGGTTGTGGCGACCCACAGCGCCAGCAAAACGATTATTCTGTTCGATGCCGCGGGGGATAAGCAAAAACGCGATCCCCTGACCTACCTGACGCAAGGGTGGCTCGGCGGCAAGGAGGTTTCGTCTCCCGAAAACGTAACGATCAACGGGTTTCGGGCGGGCACGGCGGCTTTTTCCGGCACGGTTCAGGGACGGCCCGTGACCATCCGGGCCGTGGCGATCGAATGGAAGCCGGGGCAGTATTTCCGGTTCCAGATGGCCATTCCGACAGGAACGTCCGCCTCTATCGTCGAGGGGCTGAAGAAAACGACTTACAGCTTCCGGCGGTTAAGGGACTCCGAGAAAAATATTTCACCGGCCCGGATCAGGGTTGTCACGGCAGATCCGGGGCAGGGCGTATCTTCTCTGGCGGGTCGGATGGCGTTTCGGGATTACAGGGAAGAGCGTTTCCGGGTTCTCAACGGTTTGAAGGCGGGCGAGTCTCTCGTCGCAGGGCGGCAATATAAAATCGTGGTGGAGTAGGGGTAAGTGCCGCATTTTTAAAGCAAGCCCAACTATGGATAACTATCATTGTATGTCGGCACCTTGAATGTCATCCCGGGCGAAGTCGAGGGATCCTGAATATATCAAACGACGAAGATTCCTCTGCTTCAGGCCGCTTGCGTGGCCTTTAACTCGGAATGACAGGAATATTTATCTCTTATCCATAGTTCAGGTTAAATCAGGCTTCCAGAAGTTCGAAGACGTCTCCGCCCGCGTCCATGCCGGCGCAGACGAGGGCTCCCCCGAAACCGCAGCCGCCGTCCAGAGAGGCCGTGACGCAGTTGATGTTGATGCCCTGATGTTTGGGGTCGAATCCGCGAATGACTTTTTCAAAGGGGCGGTAGGCTTCGTTCATATCGTTGAAACATTCCCCGGACCACCACAGGCTGTCTCCCTGGTCCTGAAGGGTTTTGGCGCGGTCGATTCCGGCATGGACGAACAGGATGGGGTAGCGGTCCTCTTCCGTTTCGTTGTCATGAAGATGGGTGAAGGCGGCGCGGCGGTGCTGCGCCATGAAAATGTCATGGCCCGGATTCTGGCGCAAAGAGGCGCGGATGGAGGTTGTCCAGCGGGTAAGGGAGATGATTCCCTCGCGGGCGGCGACGATGCCGTCATGATGGCATATGCCGTAGTCCTGCAGGGCGGCGCCCATGCCGTTACCCAGCATCCACAGGAGCGTATCGACGGGCGCTTGTGAAAAATGGAGTTGCATCAGCCGCTGCCAGAGGTCTTCCTGTCCTCCCCGCAGGTAAACGATATCGTTCGGGATCATGCCCGGAAGGGACAGGACGAGGCGGCGGAAGGTGAGAAGTTCGTCCACGGCTTCACGCGAATGCGGGCCGTATCCCGTATAATTGCCCAGATAGACAAGGCGGTCGCCGGGGGCGATGCGTTCCAGCAGGCAATCGTGAAGGTCCGTCAGGCGCTGCGCTTCGCCGTGAATGGAGGACACGGCCCACACCCTTTGCGGGGCTTTCAGAGAAACGAAACGGTTATCTGGCGTTGTCTGGCACACGGGCGAAAAAAGGCGTTTTCTTTTTGGACGTTTGCCCGGACGGCGGGCGAAGGCGGACGGGAAGAGTTCCCAGAATCAACACCATTATACAAGAAAATCAAGGAGATGGAAGTGTCATGTCGCGGCATACTAATCCCCCCTCAATTTTGTCATTGCGAGGAAGCGAAGCTGACGAAGCAATCCAGAAAGCCTCCCTTTTTGTCATCCTGAGCGAAGCGCCGTCAGGCGCGCAGTCGAAGGATCTTTGACGGTGGATATATACAAGATCCCTCGACCTTGCTCGGGATGACATGAAACGGGATTGCCGCGCGGCCCGTAGAATCACGGGTTTACCTGTGGGGTTCTATGCCGGGGTGCGGTTTCGTCCGGGGGCGGCAGGGGCTTTTCTAACGTCCTTTGAATCTGCCCAAAGGAGTTGCCCCCTAACATCTCTATGTGCGTCTCGATCTGCTCTGAGCATATAATCGAAATGGCAGTTATTGTGTCTTATGACCGTAGCTGGCACCTCTGTGTCATCTCCAGAAAATGGACGGCACAGAACACGGGATCCAACAGGGTACAGAGAAGGGCGTATCTGTTTAGCCTCAAGCTGACTCCGGCGCTCGGCCAATGCTTGTTCTGCGGCCCTGTTGAATTCTGTGTGCTGCTGTTTCACGCCTTCCAGGGATTTGCGCCGATAGCCTCTTTTTTTACTGTCGGTACTCATTGATCTGACTCTCTTGTTTTTATGGTAAGGCGCAAGGTTGCATCTTTTCATTTATATGTCAATGAGCAAAAAAAAACGGGGCCGCCGGGCCCCGCTTTAAAAAATTATGTGGAATATCCGCTTTTAAGCCGCCTGCTGCGCGTCGTTGGCGGCCTGAAGCAGGGCGGTTTTCTTTTTGGAATCGATGCCCATGATTTTTTCCAGGCGGTTTGTGGCCTTGTCTTCGGACGTTTTTTCGACGGCGGCGACTTCCCGGGCGAGGCGTTCCAGCGCAGACTGGTAAATCTGGCGCTCAGAGTAGGATTGCTCCGTATCGTCGTTGCTCCGTTTGAGGTCGCGCAGGACTTCCGCGATCGCAACAGGGTCGCCGGAATTGATTTTGAGTTCATATTCCTGGGCCCGGCGGCTCCACATGGTGCGGCGGACGCGGGCGTTGCCCTTGAGCGTTTTCATGGCGTCTTTCAGGCGTCCTGCGGTGGAGAGTTTGCGCAGACCGGATTCATCGGCTTTCATGACCGGAATTTTCAGGCGCATACGATCTTTCTCGAAGTGAATGGCGTAGAGCTTGATTTGCATACCCGCAATATTCTGCGTTTCGATGCCCTCGACCTGTCCCACGCCGTGCGCAGGGTAAACCACATAATCACCTTTAGAGAAGTTGTCGTTATCAGCCATATTGGTTGTGCCTTTCTTTTCTTTTGCGTTTGTTGTTGCGGTGTATTCAAACAGTCAAAAATACCCTTCCGCCACACAATGATGCCTGGCGGCATGGGATCAAAATTCTGGGAAACGAGAAGGTCTTTTCGATTTCATTGCGTGCGGTCAAATTGCCTTCCAGCAGGCAGCCGGCACGCCAGATCTTCACATTCTTCGTTCAGCCAATGTCAGGGAGCATACTTGAAATTTCGTAAAATTTCAACCGAATTCTTTAAGAAAAGCTTAAAAAGAACTTCAATCACCTTCTCCGGGATTCTCGCTAAAGTCCTCTTTTAGCTTGTTTTTCTTGTCTTTGTATTTTTCGGCTGTGGGCAGCGGGTCTTTTTTCCGCGTGATGTTCGGCCATCTTTCGGAATATTTCAGATTCATTTCCAGAACAGCTTCCGCGCGGGGGTCGACATCCGGCACGATGGCTTCGATGGGACATTCGGGTTCGCACACGCCGCAATCGATGCATTCATCCGGGTGGATGACGAGCATATTCTCCCCCTCATAGAAGCAATCGACGGGGCAGACCTCGACGCAGTCCGTATATTTGCACTTGATGCAGTTTTCAAGAACGACAAAAGTCATGATGAAATCCTCTAATTCGCCTTTAACACGCCGACCCCGAATTTCGCGTATTTGGACGGGCGATGCAATATCTTTTGCGCGTTATCTTATCTTGCGGCGCAGCAGAGTTCCTGAAAAATACTTAAGAAATCGTTAAGACCTGTTTGGTAAAATGGGAGAATGAGGAGAAGAAATCTCGATCTGATGAAAAAGATTCTGCGGCGGGCCTTCGAAGAGGGGCGGGAGGGGCGCGTTTTGATGATGCAGGCGCGCCTGGATTCTGCGCGGGAGATGCCGGAAGAGCATGCCCGTATTTTACGCCAGCTTAAATTGTTCGGTCAGACGGTTCCCGAAGGGGGGCTTTTCTCGAACAGAACGCTTCACTAAAAAACGGACTCTCAGGCGACGGCTTTTTCGAGCAGGGTCAGACTCTGTCCTTCGAGTCGCGCTTTGCAGCCGACGGGCAGGGCTGTGAGATGTTCGCCGTGCCCGATGGGGACGTTCGAGAGGACGGGGATGTCCATAGCTTTCGTGTGTTCCAGAACGCGCTCTTCTATAGAAAATCCGAAAGGGCGCTCCGGGTTGTCCTGTGTGTTCAGGAAGTCGCCGGTCAGGATGCCGGAGAGATGTTCGAACCATCCGGCAAGGCGCATATGGCCGAGCATCCGGTCATAACGGCTCAGATGATCGCTGGTATCTTCGATAAACAAAAGGGCGCCGTGCATGTCGGGGGCGTATGCCGTGCCGGTCAGGGCTTGCAGGACGCTGAGGTTTCCGCCGGTTAGCACGCCCTCGCCGCTGTCGTTGCCTTTGCGAAGAATACGGGCCGCGCTGAAATTGTAAGAGTCCTTTTCGCCCTTGAGAAGGGCCACGACGCTTTGCCGGTCTTCGGGTTTGATTTTGGAAAAACTGCTCATGCTTGGGCCGTGAAAGGTGACAAGTCCTGTCCGGGCGGTAATGGTGTTGAGCAGGGCGGTGGCGTCGCTAAAGCCCATCAGGATTTTCGGGTGGGCCTTGATAAGGGGGTAGTCGAGTTTATCCAGCAGGTGGATGGCGCCGTTGCCGCCGCACGCGGTGAAGATGGCGTCAATGGACGGGTCTTTGAAAAAAGCGTGCAGGGCTTCGGTTTTTTCCTCGTCCGTGCCGGAAAATTGTCCGTGCCTGCTTTCGACCTGCGGATGGATTTTTACGTTGAATCCCTCTTTTTTCAGGAAGGCAACTCCCTCTTCAAACGGCACCTGCGGAGGGAAGCTTGAAGGAGCGATGATGCCGATCGTTCCGCCCTGTTTCAATGCGGGCGGGCGAAGAGGGGGGCGGAGCCTGTTACTCGGTCGAGGCATAGCTTCCGGCGGGAGAGGCGGTTCCCGCGCTCCATGGGCGAATGGACGGGCCGATGCTTTCGGCGACCGCCAGTCCGGCCGACAGGCCGTCTTCGTGATTGCCGTATCCGCACCATGCGCCGCAGAACCATGTTTTGTTGACGCCCTGAATCTGGCGCAGGGTTCGCCACGTCTTAAGGGCCTCGCGGGTGTAATGCGGATGGTTGTAACTTGTTTTTTGAATCGTCTTTTCCGGCGGGGCAGGCGGATTCAGGGTCAGGAAATAATTCTCTTTTGTGTTCAGGGACGGGTGGATTTTGTTGAGCCAGTAGGTCATGCAAACGCGGCCCTCTTTGGTGGAGTGCAGGTAGTTGCGCGCCGCCCATATTTTTTTCGATACGGGCATGAATTTTTCGTCCTGATGCAGGAAGGCGGTTGAAAAGGCGTAAGGGATTCCGCCCAGGATTTCTTTTTCCCGCTCTGTCACGTCCTGAAGCAGGCGGATGCTTTGATCGGCGTGGCAGGCGAGGATCACCTGGTCGTGGCTGTGGATCTGGCCGATCTTGTCCGTGATTTCCACGCATGTCGGGCGGCGATAGATGGACACAGCCTCTTTGTCGGGGCGGAGGTTTTCTTTAAACGGCTCGGTGAGTTTGGCGACATAATTTTTGCTGCCCCCGATGATGCTGTGCCAGCTTTGCTCTTCTTCAGGCAAAAAAAGCCCCTGGTTTTTGAAAAAATGGATAAAGCTGCGGGCGGGGAATTTTCCGATTTCGCCAATGCCGATATGCCAGATTGTCGCGGCGAGCGGAAAAAGATAATTCTGCATAAAGGCAAGAGAGTAGCCGTTCTTTTTAAGATACATGCCGATGGGCATGTTCGGCTCCTTGCTCGTCAGGTATTCGGCGGCATGTTCGCGGAAGCGTTTGACGTCTTTTTGTATGTTCCTTTGTTGCAGGACATCTCGCCCCGCATATTCCAGATCTCCGTTTTTCAGGGAGGCGCTGAAGGAAAAATCCGTTTTTTCCGTTTCAACGCCGAGCCTGTCGAAAAGCTCCAGAAGGTTGGGGTATCCCGTTTCATTATAGGCCATGAAGGCGATATCCACCGGCGGGTGATTGCCCATCTGCATGGTGTTGGCATGGCCGCCGATCCGTGGATGGCGTTCGTAGACCGTGATGTCATGGTCCTTGTGAAGAAGCCATGCTGCGGCGTTTCCTGTGATTCCGGTTCCGACGATCGCGAGTTTCATGTCTGATCCGTTAGCCGTCCGCGTTTATTCTGGCGATGAGCGTTTCGATCTGGCTTTCGGCTTTTAAATTTTCCATCTGGCAGGTGCCGGCGGCTTCGTGTCCGCCGCCGCCATACTCAAGCATCAGCGCGCCGATATTCGTTTTACTGGTTTTGTTCAGGATGGATTTTCCGACGGCGGCAATCGTGTTTTGCTTGTTCTTTCCCCACATGACATGCATGGAGATATTGCACTGGGGAAACAGGCCGTAGATGACGAACCTGTTTCCGGCCCAGATGGTGTTTTCTTTTCTCAGGTCCAGAACGACAAGGTTCCGGTGGATCGTGGAACAGCGTTCGATCTGTTCCTGGGCTTTTGACTGGTGGTCGAAATACAGGTCGACCCGTTCCTTCACATCCGGCAGGGCGAGGATGTCTTCAATGGAGCTGTGTTCCCGGCACGCATCGATGAGGTTCATCATCAACTGGAAGTTGGAGATGTTGAAGTCCTGAAACCGGCCCAGTCCCGTACGGGAGTCCATGATAAAGCTAAGCAGTTCCCACCCTTGCGGGTTCAGGATATCTTCCTTGGTGAAGGCGGCGGAATCGGCTTTATCCACGGCGGCGATCATCTCTTCCGGGATGTTCGGGAACTGCGCCGCGCCGCCGAAATATTCGTACACAACGCGGGCGGCGGACGGAGCGTCCGGGTCGATGACATGGTTGAAGGGGCGCTTGCCGACGCGGTCCATTTCGCTGGAGTGATGGTCGAAGGACAGGTAAACGCCTTCCACGTAAGGAAGGTTGGTTGTGATGTCGTCCGGCCTTGTGTCGATGCGTCCGTCCTGCATGTCTTTGGGATGCGCAAAGGTAATCTCGTCGATGACGTCCAGTTCCTTGAGGAGGACGGCGCAGATAAGGCCGTCCATATCGGACCTCGTAATCAGGCGGTATTTTTTATTTTCTTCAAGTTTTATTTTGGATTGCGCCATTTATCGATCACACCTTCTATGCGCTTTTAGTTCGTTCCCGTTTCGCTCTTCTTTTTTGTTCCCGGTTTTTTCTTTTTAGCGAGGACGTAAACAGGGGGAATGCCGTCATCGACCGTTTCCTTGCTGATGACGACCTTTTCGACATCCTCCATATCGGGGAGTTCGAACATCGTGTCCAGCAGCAGGGCCTCCATGATGGAGCGCAGGCCCCGTGCGCCTGTTTTGCGTTCGATCGCTTTTTTGGCAATGGCGATGAGCGCATCTTCGGAAAATTCCAGATGGGCGTCTTCCATTTCGAAGAGCCGCTGGTATTGTTTCACAAGCGCGTTTTTAGGTTCGGTCAGGATGGTGATCAGGGCGTCTTCGTCCAGATCCTCCAGTGTGGCAAGAACAGGCAGGCGTCCGACGAATTCGGGAATCAGTCCGTATTTCAGGAGATCTTCCGGTTCGAGTTTTTTCAAAAGCTCCCCGACCTTGCTTTCGTCCGGGTTTTTCACGTCCGCGCCGAACCCGATGGTTGTTCCGCGTCCCTTGTTGGCCAGGATTTTTTCAATGCCCGCAAAGGCGCCGCCGCAGATAAACAGGATATTGGCGGTATCGACCTGCAGGAATTCCTGTTGCGGGTGTTTCCGTCCGCCTTGTGGCGGAACGGAGGCAACCGTGCCTTCCATGAGTTTGAGCAGCGCCTGCTGCACGCCCTCGCCGGAAACGTCCCGTGTGATGGACGGATTGTCCCCCTTGCGGGAGACTTTGTCGATTTCGTCGATATAGACGATCCCGCGCTGGGCGCGTTCGACATTGTAATCCGAAGCCTGCAGGAGCTTGAGAACGATGTTTTCGACGTCTTCCCCGACATAACCGGCTTCGGTCAGGGTTGTGGCGTCCGCCATGGTGAAGGGGACGTCGATGATCTTGGCAAGCGTCTGTGCGAGCAATGTTTTCCCGCATCCTGTCGGACCGAGCAGAAGAATGTTGGATTTGGACAGCTCGATATCCGCGCCGGAGCCTGTGCCGCCTTGTTCCAGGCGTTTGTAATGGTTGTGAACGGCCACGGATAAAACGCGTTTGGCGCCTTCCTGTCCGATCACGTAATCGTCCAGAACGCTTTTGATTTCGCTCGGGGTCGGGACGCCTTCGCCGGAGCGCACCATCTGGGTCTTGTCTTCTTCGCGGATAATATCCATGCAAAGTTCGACACATTCATTGCAGATGAAGACATTCGGCCCGGCGATAAGCTTGCGGACTTCGTGCTGGCTCTTGCCGCAGAAGGAGCAGTAAAGGGTGTTTTTGCTGTCTGTTTTGTCTTCGTCTTTGCTCATGGAGTGATGTCCTGATGTTTTATCGAACGATAATGAATCCCTTGTTCAAATTAGCCCACGGTTTAAGTAGCACGCAAGCCCTTAATCCGATTATATTATACCTACTTTATATTAAGGTCATGAAGTGGTTAATTTTTGGTGAATTTATGCAGCCTGACACATTAGAAGAACTGGTTGAAAACTTCGCGCTGTTTGACGATTGGGAAGGGCGCTACGCCTACCTTATCGATCTGGGAAAGGCGCTTTCTCCCATGGAGGAGGCCCTGAAAACGCAGGCGAGCCTTGTGCGCGGCTGCACATCGCGCGTGTGGATGGTGGCGGAGGAAAAAGACGGGCGTTTTTATTTTACGGCCGATAGCGATGCGCATATTGTGCGCGGTCTTATTGCCATATTGCTTTTGGCTTATCAGGGCAAAACCGCGCAGGACATTATGGCGGTGGATATCGAGGCCGCCTTTGCGCACATGGGGCTGGACCAGCATCTAAGCCCCAGCCGCCGGAACGGATTTTTCTCCATGGTGGAACGGATCAAAACGCTTGCGTCTTCCTAACGTCACCCTGAGCACCCGTTTTGTCATCCTGAGCCGAAGGCGAAGGATCTCAATTTTTCCGGGAGATTCTTCGCTGTGCTCGGAAATGACAGGATGGAACCGGCCTTAAACGATGAACGCTCACGCGACACGCCAACGGGATGCCCCCTTCGGGGGTCAATTCCGCGCCTTTGCCGGCTCCGGTTTCGGGAGGTATTTTCCTTCTTTCCCACGGATGCTGCGCAGGATGTCTCCGAAGACCTTGTCGGCCTGTTCATGCGCCCCGCCGACCAGTTCGGCCTGCACCGTCAGAAGGGAATGCGGCCCGGACCAGAGCTGGGCCGTGTAGATTTTGTTCTGGCGGCCGATGGTGCCGGTTCCCGTGAGCGTTGCCTGGCGGACGTTGCCCTCATCGACAAATCCTATTTTATAGTCTTCCACGGATTTGCGCGTGACCATGCCTTCAAGGGCGGCCCGCATCACCTGTTCGGTATAATGTTCGAAACTTTCCTGCGTGGAGGGGTTGCAGGTGACGCTGACATCTACGGTCGTGCGCAGGTCGTAGACCATCGTGTAGCTGGTGAGTTCGTAACAGCTTCCGGGGCCCTGCGGGCAGCGCTTGGTTTTGAAAGGGGCTTCGGGGAACGTGATTTCGAAGTCGCAAAAATCCGGGGCGTAACGAAAGGCGGGGGAAGGGCCCTCTGTTCCTGCGGCGGGCTCTGTTTGTTGCGCCTGTGCGGCCTGTTCTTCCGGTGCAGGCGTTTCTTCGGCCGCGGCAGGTACGGAAAGAGACAGAAAGATTAACAAAATCGTCATCCCGGACAAGCGAAGCGCGATCCGGGATCCATGGAATATATCGGCTAGATCGTATGGATTCCGATGTTCGCCGGGATGACGGTCTGGATTTCTCATTCTTTCCTCCACTCTTTCGGGTCCGCTTGTGTCTGCGTGCCTGTGGCCATTTCTTTCACTTCGTGCGCTGCGCCTTCTTCAAACGGCGGGAACCAGACATAGGGGATTCCTTTTTTCTCCGCGTAGGAGAGCTGTTTTTTCAGTTTTTGCGGCGCGTGGTACATTTCTACCTTAAATCCGCGTGTCCGCAAAGTCCTTGCTGTGGCGGCGGCGTCTGCGCGCCGGTCTTCGCCGGGCAGGACCATTAAAATATCCGCCGGGGATTTGGGGCCGATCTTCATCAGGTCGGGCCGCGTCTGTCTTATGACGTCGAACAGGCGGGAAAAGCCGATAGAGATTCCCACGCCGGGCAGATGCTTGTTGATAAAGCTGCCGGCCAGGTCGTCATAGCGCCCGCCGCTGCAAACCGAGCCGGTAAATTCCGGCACGTCCGGCAGAATCGTCTCGTAAACCGTGCCGGTGTAGTAATCCAGCCCCCGCACGATGGACAGGTCCGCTACCACCGCCCCTTCCGGCAGGTGGGAAAGTTGGTTTATTGTTTCTGTTAATTCTCGAACGCCCTCATCAATTAGGTTGTTTGTGCTGGGGCAGTTTTCGGACAATTCGCTTATCTTTTTTGGAGGTAATTTCAGTTTTACCAGAGCCAAAATTGAATCAACATCAACCCCCCTCATGTCTAGTTCATTAAGGAGGATCTCTTTTACGGCATCTTCTCCAATTTTTTCTAGCTTGTCGACGGTTCTTAGAACGTCTACATGACGGTCTTCATTAAGATCACATTCGTTTAGCAACCCCATCAAAATCTTCCGGTTGCTGATCCGCATCTGCACCTTGCCGATCCCCAGCCCGTCCAGCACCTCATACATCATGGCGGCGAGTTCGGCGTCGAAAGAAAGCGGGAGGTGGTCGACATTAATGACGTCGATATCGCACTGGGTGAATTCGCGCATGCGGCCCATCTGCGGGCGCTCGCCGCGCCAGACGCGCTGCATCTGGTAGCGCTTGAACGGAAAGACCAGGTCGTTGAAATGCTGGGCGGTATAGCGCGCCAGCGGCACCGTCTGGTCGAAATGCAGGGCCAGCCGCGCTTCTGATTTTTCATCCGCATCTTTCTGGAGGCGCTCGAGCACGTAGATTTCCTTATCCACTTCGCCCTTGGCGGTGATGGCTTCCAGCGCCTCGACGCTGGGCGTTTCGATGGAGCAAAACCCGTAGCTCTCGAAGGTGCGGCGGATATGGTCGAGCCAGCGCTGCTCCACAATCCGTTCTTCGGGAAGCCATTCGGGAAAGCCGCTGATGGGCGCGGGCTTGTAAATCTTGTTATCCATAATAATTTATAATTTTCTTGTTATCGAAATGCCTAAAAAGAAATTGATAAAAGCGTATTAAATGGTAATCTTATCCTATTCAAACCGAATGAAAAAACAAGTGCGGCTAGAGAATAAATGCGGCTAGAGAGAGTGTTCGGCCTCGCGGGAATGAGCAGAGGCTACCTGACGCGAAGTTTCGGAGAATTGGCGGCGGCGGGCGGTGTCCGCATGTCCGGCAGCGGGGCCGTCTTTTCGGCGCACGCCTGCATGCCTGCTTCGCCGCATTTTTCCCCGGGCGTTCCGACAAGACCCCCGGGACAGGGAAGGGGTGGTTTTGTGTCTTTCGACTATGAGACGTTTCAGCAGATGCTTGTGCAACAGCAGGAGTTTCAGCGCCAGCAACAGGATTTCCAGCGCCAGCAACAGGAAGTGAACCGCGATCAGGCCGGCCTGATAAAGGAAGTGCTGGCGAATATGAATACCTCTTTCAGCAAAATGATGGATCTTATGATCAAGTTGATTTCCGATCAGATGGAGGAAACCTCCGATTCGTCCGGCAGGGGATCTTCGTTTTTCGCTTCTTCCGGTTCGCGGGAAGACGCGGCGCGGCCTGCGAACGATCCGATTCAGGTCAGGGTCGACCATGCGTCCGGCAAGATCATCCGCATTCAGGGAAAATCGTAAAAAACGCCCGGTTCACGCCCCATTTTCTCATCCTGAGTCCCCTTAAGGGAGAGGGCAACGAAGCCCCGCTTTGGCGCAAGGCAAAGCGATGGCTGAGTGGGTGAGGGGTTACTGAGGCTTATTGTCAGGCTTGAAGACAGACCCGCAATTCTCATCGTTTTTGACGGCGCGCCCGATTACTTCGTTGTAGACTCTCATTTTTTCTGCAGGATCGCTCACATACTCCATCGCTTTTGCGGCCGCGCGGAATGCGTTCACGCGGTGCGCGATGGGGGCGTATTTATCCTTATCTGACGCTTTGTTTTCCATAGTGTTCACAATCATATCTTTCTGCACGATTGTCAATCTTAAAATTTTTGTTGCAAATTGGAAAGAATCTTCTTTATAGTTACGGAAAAGTATAATTAAACTTCAGAAAATAAAAAGGATGACGCAAAATGTCGTATAAAGACGAAAATGACCACATATTTGATCCTCACAGCTCTATTTCTATGATTGCGGGTAAAGGAGGGTTAACGGTTGATTGGAAAAGTGTGAATGATGGAAGGGGCTTTCAGGCTGTTTTGAAAACTCCTGACAATCGTGTGGAGGCTGTAATTGATGTTCCCAATATTTCTATCTCGCACGCTCCTGCCGATACATCAGAGTGCACGGCTTTGGCTGCGAAAACCGTTAAAAACTATCAGGCCCGCACTGCAACTGCACCTGGTCCTGTTGTAAAATAGCCTCCAGAAAGGGCTTTTTAGCCCGTTTTATCTGGTCTTTCTTTCATCCAGATGGAAGAGGTTTTCGAGCCGTTTGACGAGCGCTTCGGCCAGTTCGTCCGCGTCGGCGATGGTCATGGCGCGGGCGTAGTAGCGCCCCACGTCGTGGCCGATCCCGATGGCGCTGAGTTCCACCTGTCCCAGTCCTTCGACCCACGCGATGACGGTGCGCAGGTCCCGCTCCAGGATATTGGAGAGATTGACGGACAGTGTGGAATCGTCCACCGGCGCGCCGTCTGAAATAACGATCAGGATTTTGCGGGCTTCGGGCCTGCGGGCGAGGCGGTTATGCGCCCAGGCGAGGGCTTCGCCGTCTATGTTTTCCTTCAGCAATCCTTCTTTGAGCATCAGGCCGATATTCTTGCGGGCGCGGCGCAGGGGGGCGTCGGCGGCCTTATAGATGATATGGCGCAAATCGTTCAGGCGGCCCGGATGAGGCGGGCGGCCGTTTTCGATCCACAGTTCGCGGGCGCGTCCGCCTTTCCATGCCCGCGTGGTGAATCCCAGGATTTCGACCTTGACTCCGCAGCGCTCCAGCGTGCGGGCGAGGATATCCGTGCAGACCGCGGCAATGGCAATGGGGCGCCCGCGCATGGAGCCGGAATTGTCGATCAAAAGGGTGACCACGGTATCGCGGAAATTGGTGTCGCGCTCCTGTTTGAAACTCATGGGGACGGTGGGGTTGGCGACCACGCGGGCGAGGCGGGCGCAGTCGATATAGCCTTCGTCCTGGTCGAATTTCCAGGAGCGCTGCTGGCGGGCCATGAGCTTTCTTTGGAGCCGGTTGGCGAGCTTGCCGATGACACCGTGCAAATGGGCGAGCTGCTGGTCCAGCATTTGGCGCAGGCGCATCAGTTCCTCCGGGTCGGCGAGGTCTTCGGCCTTGACGACTTCGTCGAATTTTTCCGTGTAAATGACATACTCGCCGCCGGAAGAGAGGGAGGATTTTTCGAAATGTTTCTGGCGCGCATCGCCGGACATTTCGGCGTCTTCATCCGTTGCGGAGCCGTCTTCGTCCGTATCTTCCGTGCCGGCGGCAGAATTGTTTTCTTCGCTGCCGTCGTCTTCGCTTTCCGCTGCCGCTGCCGCTGCCGCTGCGCTTTCGGCTTGCTCTTCCGTGCCGTTTTCACCGCCTTCCTGTTCGGATTCGCCGTCTTCGGCGGTTTCTTCTGTTTTTTCGCTTTCTCCCGTTTCGCCCGCGCTCAGGCCGATTTCCCGTAGAAGCTTTTTGGAAAGCTCTGCGAAGGCTTTTTGGTCGTGGATATTATCCCCCTCACCCTGCGCTTCCCGGCGATTCCCTCTTCCTGCGGGGGAGAGGGGGGCAAAAAATTCAGATAGTGAACAGCCCAGCTTTTCCTCCACCCACGGGGTCCACAACTCGAAAAGGGGGCGCAGGCTTTCGGGGACGGGCTCTTCCGTGAGCGCAACGCGCGTCAGGGCGTGCAGGGCGTCGGCGATATTGCTGTCTTCGCGGCGCTCTATCCGGTCGTAACCCAGACGCTTTCCCTTGTCTTCCAGCAGGCGGCCCAGGTTTTGCGCAACGCCCTGCATCTGAAGCGCGCCGATGGCTTCGCATCTGGCCTGTTCCATGGCGTCGAACGCGGCGGCGGCGGTGAGGGCCATCGGCGCGTTTTCAAGGTGCAGGTGCGGGGCGTGATGTTTCAGGCGCAGGGCTCTGGAATCGGCGCTTCCGCGCAAAAGGGCCTTTTCCTCCGGGGGTATGTCCCGCGAGGGCAGGGGCAGGCGCGCCGCTTTTTTGTCCGGGCGGGCGGGCGCTTCCGGTTTTTCGCCGGCGGTATAGGTCACATCCAGATTCTTTTTGCCCGCGAGCGCCCGCAGCGCCGCCGCCGTGGCTGTTTTGAATTTTTCGTTCCGGTCGGTTGTTTTATCCATGTCTGTTTTTAACACGAAGACCGGGAAGAACGCACGAATATCACGAAATTTTCTTTTTTCGTTTCACTCCGGGGATTCTTCCTCCTCGTCATCCCGGCCCCTCTTCGTCATCCTGGTCCCTCCTCGTCATCCCGGTCCCTCTTTGTCATCCCGGCGAAAGCCGGGATCCATTGAATATTTCCGTTAAACCGCATGGATCCCGGATCGCGCTTCGCTTGTCCGGGATAACGAAAAAAGAGAAACCCCTGACACCTTTCGCGTCCTTGACGTGAAAAACCTTCCTAAAACTATTTTACGAAAAAGCTTGATTTTTTTTACATATCGCTTAGTTTGTTAGCATTCTGGTTGAAATAAAGGGGGTTTTTGAGATGTTACCTGATAATATCCGGGCTACGGTTGGTGTGAGTTTGGTTGCGACTTTATCTGTGGCTTTTTTTACCGCAGGCGCGGCTTTGCAGAGTGCCTTAACAGATATTGACACTAAAGTTTCTCCTCTGACAAAAGCGCAGGCGGCGGATGGGTCATGGACTTTGGAAACGGCTTGTCGTCTGGACTTGCCCGAGATTACCGTGGATCTGGAAAAATCGTATAAAGAAGCAGCAGGGCCCCAACGCGAAAAGATTCCCGCTTTGATTTCAGGGTTTGATGAGGATAGCGGCAGATGCTACATAGAGACCGTATCCAAACCCAGACCTCCGTCTCAAGGTTAAACAAAATACGTCATTGCGAGCGCCCGCAGGGAGCGCGGCAATCCGGCAAAAACTTTGGATTTCTTCCTCCGCCTCCGGCGGGGGCAGGCTTGGCTTCGCTTCCGCGCAAGGACGATCTATGGTTTTTCCAGAATTTCCACGCCGAAACATCTCTGGTAATACTCGGCGATAACGGGCCATTCCATTTCGTCGCATTTGTTCAGGAAGCTGAATTTGAAGGCGAGGTCGCGGTTGCCGAAAATCTGCGTGTTCTCGGCCCAGGCTAGGACGGTCCGCGGGGACATGAGGGTGGACAGGTCCCCGTTGATAAAGCCCTGCCGCGTCAGGCCGGCCAGCCGGACCATGGCGCTCACGGTTTCTTTGCCTTCTTTGGTGTCGAAGTCCGGCAGCTTGGCCAGCACGATCCCTTCCTCCGTGTCGTGGGGGAGGTAGTTGAGCTGTACTACGACGTTCCAGCGGTCCATCTGGCCCTGGTTGATCTGCTGCGTGCCGTGATACAGGCCGCTGGTGTCGCCCAGGCCGATGGTGTTGGCCGTGGCGAAGAGGCGGAAAGCCGGATGCGGGCGGATAATCAGGTTCTGGTCCAGCAGGGTGAGGCGGCCTTCGGCCTCCAGAATGCGCTGGATTACGAACATCACGTCGGGCCGTCCGGCGTCATATTCGTCGAAGACGAGGGCCACAGGGTTCTGGACCGACCAGGGCAACAGCCCTTCTTTCCATTCCGTGATCTGTTTGCCTTCCTTGATGGAGATCATGTCCTTGCCCAGAAGGTCGATCCGGCTGACATGGGAATCCAGGTTGATCCGCACGCAGGGCCAGTTCAGCCGCGCGGCGACCTGTTCGATATGGGTGGATTTCCCGGTGCCGTGATAGCCGTGGATCATGACGCGGCGGTTATGCGCGAATCCTGCCAGAATGGCCATGGTCGTGTTATGGTCGAACCGGTATGTGGGGTCGGCGTCCGGCACGTTCGGATGGTCGTTTCTAAAGCCCGGCACTTTCCAGTCGACATCCAGCCCGAAAGTCTCCCGCACGTCATATTTCGTATCGGGGATGGAGGTGTATTTTTCTTCGCTGCCCACGACCTTGGTGATGTCGAAGGAGGAGGACATGGGTTCGCTGTCTTTGATTTTTTCAGGCATTTTTTCCTTCCTGTCATCCCGACCGACCGTAAGGGAGTGGAGGGATCTTATTGGGTTTATAAATTCAAGATCCCTCGACTACGCTCGGGGTGACAACTTGTTACATACTATTTCTCTATCTTTTCAAATTTTTCGTAGGCAATCTTTAAAATGGTATAGGCCATATTGATGCGCTTGAGAAGTTCTTCGGCTTCCGGGTCGTCCGGCCGCAGGTCGGGATGGTGCTTTTTGGCCAGTTCCTTGTAGCGTGTTTTGATAAGGCGCAGATCCACCGGCGGCGCCAGTCCCATGAGCGCGAGCGCCTCGAACTCCGGCGTGTTGTGCGGGCTTTCCGGCGGGGAGGTTTTTTCACGCTGCGGTTTTTTTTCCGTGAAGTGGTAGCTTTGCCAGGCGGTCTGGTAGAGCATTTCCTCCAGGGGGGCCTCCGGGTCATACCGCCATGTCGGGCGGTCGCCGTACTGGCTGCTCAGGATGTGGTTTTCGATTTCCTCCGGGTGCATGCCGGAGAAAAAATCCCACGCCCTGTTATATTCGCCGATATGGTCGGCGCAAAAGACGTAATATTCGCTTAAGGAGCGGTCTTTGGGGGCCTTGTGACACCCTTCCGCAGAGCAGCCGGGCATGTCGCAGGCATGCGTTTTTTCTTTCGACGCACCATCTTCAAATTCGGGAGACTTTGCTTTTAATCGGATCTTCGGCATAATTCTACCAGTATACAATATATAAGGTTTTGAAACCTATGACTTTGGCGCAAAAAATCCAAGAGATTCTTACGAAAGAACTCTCCCCCGATTTTCTGGAACTTCGCAATGACAGCGCCCGGCACGTGGGGCATGCGGGGCATGACGGAAGTGGGGAGAGTCATTTCACGCTTCGAATCGTTTCGAGCCGTTTTGACGGGAAATCCAGGATCGAACGCCAGCGCATGATCTTGAATCTGTTGCGCCGGGAAATGGACGGGCCGCTCCATGCCTTGTCGATCAAGGCTTTTAGCCCGAAAGAATGTTAGAAAAGCATAATACACACTGCAAGGTTGCATTGTTTTTTATTCGTATATCCTTACGGTTGTATGAAGTGTTGTTCTGTCATTTTGTTTTATGGAAGGAGGCAGGATGCCTGGGTATTATGCCAACGATGCTTGCGAGAGCGGGCACGAACTTAAAAGTACACTGGTTTCGCGGAACATTACGGTTCTTGACAAGCGCACGTCGGTCCGGCTGGAACCTGAAATGTGGCAGGCGTTGAAGGATATTTCGAACTACGAAAATTGTTCCATCCATGATCTTTGTTCGCTGATCAGTCTCAGGAAAGACAAGAAGACGTCTTTGACCGCGGCTATCCGGGTCTTTTTAATGTTATATTACAGGGCCTCGAGTACGGAAGAGGGGCACCGCCGCGCCGGTCATGGAAATTTCAGGAACATGAAAATCCGGGCGGGCATGCCGCCGGATTGGGGGCGGCTGGAAACAGCGTTTAACGGGGCTTTTCAAAAATCCGGCAACGGAACCGGAAGGCGTCTGGCCGTTTAAGCTAAGTCTGCGCAGTTATAGTGATTTGAGTTAAGAATCGGACATTTTTTCTATACCGTCATTCCCCGGATTGGCGTGGCCAATCCTAGGGGAGTCTATGGACTGCCCTGGAATCCGCTTCGCAAATTCGGGCAATGACGGGGAATGATTTTTACGTGCGCCCCATGGCCAGGAATTTTTTCCGGCGGGCCTTTTTTAAGTCTTCACCGTTCCACGGGGAGAGTTTGGAGAGGGCTTTTTCAATCTGGGTTGAGACATTCTGAATGGTTTCCTCTCTCATGCGGTGGGCGCCGCCGACAGGTTCGGCAATGATGCCGTCGATCAGTTTCATTTTATAAAGGTCCTGCGCGGTCAGTTTCAGGGCCGCCGCGGCTTCGGGCGCGTAATCTCCGCTGCGCCAGAGAATGGAGGCGCAGCCTTCCGGTGAAATAACGGAATAAATGGCATGCTCCAGCATATAAATCTGGTCGGCGGTGGCGATGGCTATGGCCCCGCCGGAGCCGCCTTCACCGATAATCACGGAGATAATGGGCACGCTGACATTCAGGCAGGTTTCGATGGAGCGGGCGATGGCTTCGGCCTGGCCGCGCTCTTCCGCGCCTCTTCCCGGGTAGGCGCCGGCCGTATCGACCAGCGTAATGATAGGCAGGTTGAATTGCTGCGCCATTTTCATCAGGCGCTGGGATTTGCGGTAACCTTCGGGCCGGGTCATGCCGAAATTATGCTTGATGCGGCTTTCGGTGTCGTGGCCGCGCTCATGTCCTATAATGACGACAGAGCGTCCCTTAAAGCGCCCGAGCCCGCCCAGGAGGGCGAGATCTTCGGCGAAGTTCCTGTCGCCGGCCAGCGGGGTGAAGTCTTCGATCATGGCCTCCACATAGTCCATGAAATGGGGCCTGTCCTGATGGCGGGCGACCTGCACTTTCTGGGCCGGGGTCAGCTTTTCGTAAGTCTGGTTCAGCAGTTTTGAGACTTTGTTTTGCATGCGGGAGATTTCTTCCGCGATATTGACGTCGGAATCGCTTTCCACGTTCCTGAGTTCGGAAATTTTACCTTCCAGTTCCAAAATGTTTTTTTCAAAGCCGAGTTGAGTCATCTGCTTTCAGCCTGTTATCCTTTGCGAAAACGGGAATATTTTTTATAAACCACTAAGGACACAAAGACCACAAAGCACTCCGGAAATAATCGCGCCGAAGGCGCAAAAAACAAAAGAATCAATACGCCGGAACATGCTTTATTGCGCTTCGCGCCTAGGTTTTTCTCGATTTCTTCGTGTCCTTAGTGTCCTTGGTGTTTAAAAACAAAACTGCTCTTTACGGTAAAAATCAGGCAGGGGACGTAAATCACCTCTGCCTGATGGAATAAAGTTAACGGACGGCCCGGGCGGCGGCTAGCGCTGCGCCCCGGCTGCTTTTTTAGAGATGGGATGCTTGTCTTCCACCGTCTCTTTAAGCCCTTCACCGACAAGGTGCGTGTAAATCTGCGTTGTGGCGATGTCGGCATGTCCCAGCATTTTCTGAACGGAGCGCAGGTCTGCGCCGTTGCTCAGGAGGTGCGTGGCGAAAGCGTGACGCAGGATGTGCGGGCTTACGCGGCCTTCCTCGACCTCTGCGGCACGCGCCAGATCCTTCAGGAGCTGGGCAAAACGCTGGCGGGTCAAATGTCCGCTTTCGGAGGTGCGGGACGGGAAGACCCACTGGGCCTGCGTTCCGTTGTCCTCTGGGCTGATAAACTGTGTGCGGACGCCCAGATAGCTGTTGATCGCTTTTTGCGCCTGGTCGGAAATCGGCACCATGCGCTCGCGTCCGCCTTTTCCGTCAACGGTCAGGAATTGCGTTTCTTCGCCGATGGCAGACAGGGGCAATCCGACCAGTTCGGAAACGCGCAGGCCCGTTGCGTACAGCATTTCCAGCAGGCAGACAAGACGGACGCTTTCCGCGCCGCCGTTTTCTGCGGCTGTCTTGATGAGGTGGGAAACCTCGGACTGGCTCAGCGTTTTCGGCAGTGTCCGGCCCTGTTTCGGGCTTTCGATTGTCGATGTCGGGTCGTCCTGACGGATATTTTCGGAGTTCAGATAGCGGTAGAACTGGCGCAGGGCGGACAGGCGCCGGGCGACGGTTCTGACGGCGATCTGGGATTTGTTTTTGCCTTTGACATGAATTTTGTTGCCCAGATAGTCGATATAGGCTTTCAGGTCATCCGTGGATGCCCTGTCGATATCGGTGTTGAGGTTTTCACGCAAATACAGGCTGACATCCGCCAGATCCCGCCAGTAGGCGTGACGCGTGTTCAGCGCGGCCCCGCGCTCTGTTGTCAGCATATCCAGAAATCCATCCACAGAAGGATGAAGATCCGGTTTTGGTAGTTTTGGACGACCTGGACGACCCATTTTTATTCTCCTTTATTATTGTTCTGTATGATACGCGCAAGGCTCTCTTTTGCAACCTTGCGGGCATCTTCTATTAACCCCACAGCTTGAAGACCTTCCAGTGTCTCTCGCAGTGTTTCCGGATATATACGCTCCGGTTTATCATGAAGCACATTCAAAAGCATTAAAACCACAAGTCCCGTTTGTTGCTCCTTTTTTGCGGTTTCTATCTGCTTCGTCAAGCCTATAGATGGCATTACATAATATCCATCCAAAGTCAAGGCGGAATTGTTTCCATAAAATTTTTCCGGATTATGGTCAAAAACGCTCTTTTTGTCAAGTGTTTCAATGATCGCAAGAACTTGCTCGGCATCGCCGACCTTAAGGGCCTCCAGCCCCTCTGTCAATTTTTTTGGGGAAATGGTTCCTTTTACATCGCTGTTTCCCAGCGCTTTAAGCGTCTGTAAGTAGACATAATTTTTGGGGTTTTCTGGTGCGGCCTCTTCCATTTTCCGGATCCAGAAAGGGGGAACCCGGATGTCATTCAGGAGCATGAGGGTCACAATTTCCAACAGCGTGTCCTGCGCTATATCATCGGGCTGGTTGTCCAGAATAAGGTCGATATAGGGGCTCAAAACGACCAGGGAAGGAAAGGAGGATTCTGTGGATAAAATATCTTCCAGGGCGCTCCATTGCTCCGGTCCGGGTTCCATATCCCTGATTTTCTCGTAATTTTCATCGGATTTGCGCAGGATTTCCGGCGAAACAAGCCCTCTTGCCGCGGCTTCTTTTTGCAAGGGCGAAAACAGGGATTCGGGGAGCGTTTCGTCCTTGATGAAGAGCGTCAGGAGGGGCGAGGGAATCTCCGAAAGGGCCGCCGGTTCTATCGTGAAGGAGTCGTAGGTCACCTGATGCCGGGCGAAGAGGATGGCGCGTTCCAGCAGGCTCATCGCCATCAGCGTTTTCTGGTCCTGCGACGGGATGGCGTAGCCTTCGGCGCTATAGGAGGCTTTCAGGACGGGGCTGTCCCTGAAGGTGTCTTCTGCTTCTGCGGTTTCGCCCGTCTGCGGCTCTGCGCCGAGTTCCTGATGGCAGCTCTCGCGCAGGAGGTTCCAGAACGCGCCTTGTCCGTAGCGTTTGGAGAGGACTTTTTCTTCCAGGCAGGCGGTTGGAAGTTCGCCGTTATAGATAATCAGCAGGATTCCGATCCGGGCGAGGGCGTCGTGATAGGGATCGTCCACATTTTGCGTGTACAGGTCGTAGGCTTCGTCATACAGGCCGGATTCGATCAGTTTCTGAAGCCGTATTGTAAGAAGGTCTTCTCCTTCTTTCGGCGGGATGTCGTTTTCGATCAGGTCGGCAGAGGTCACGGACAGGAGCAGGTTCTTTTTCAGGCGCTGCAGGCTGAGCATTTTATGGCGGGCCGGAAGGTTTTCAAGCAAGGCCAGAATATCAGAGCGTTTCTGGTCTTTCCAAAGCCCTTTCCCCAAAGCGCCTTCGCGCACATTGCTCATCGTTCCGGCGGATTCGATGGAGACGAAATCGATTTCCGGCGGCGGCGTTTCTTCGTTTTCTGTGTTTTCTGTTTTTGCGCCGTCTGCGGTTTCTTTGGTTTCCGTGCTTTCCCCGGCATCTTCCATGGCATTTTCGGGGGAGGTTTTTACCGTTTTTTCTACCGCTTTTTCAGCGGCCCTGTCTTCCGCGTCTTCCGCACGGGCGGAAAAGCCGGCCCCCAAAGAGGCCAGCAGCAGGAAGGCAAAAAGAAGAGACAGGTGTTTTTTCATCGCGATTCTTTAATTTCGAGACGTGACCATAAGGGAGCATCGCGTCCTTTGCAATTGAACATTTTTTTCTTTTATGCCAGTACATGCCGACGGAAGGAACGGTTCGGGACGAATTTATGCGCGTGGCAAAAGACGTAACAGAAAAACTGCAGGAGCTTGGGAAGAGTCCTGTCCTTGTCGGGATGATGGGGGCCGGGAAAACGACGGTGGGCAAACATCTGGCGGATCTTCTGGGTGTGACGTTCCGGGATCTGGATGATGTGATTGTGGCGCGCGAAGGCCGCGGCATTCCCGAAATTTTTGAAAAAGACGGCGAAGCGGAATTCAGGAAAATCGAAGGCCGGACGATACGCTCCCTGTTTGAAGAGGTTGGCGTTTTAGCGGTCGGCGGCGGCGCTTTTGTTGAAGAAAATACGCGCGCGGTCATTCGGGAGCGTGGCCTTTCGGTCTGGCTTCGCGGCGACCCAAAGGCGCTGTATGTGCGCATTGAGGGGGATGAAAACAGGCCGAAGCTGCAGGATTTTTCCTCGTTTTCGGCGCTGTGCGACAAACGCTGTCCGGTTTATGCCCGCGCCGATATGGCCGTTGAAACGGTCGGGAAAGAGCCGCAAGAAGTCGCGCGTGAAGTTGTTATGGCGCTGCGGGCCCATCTAAAGCTATAGTTCCGGGTTATGAGCGATACACGCAAAACATGGAAGGTCGATCTGGGGGCGCGGTCCTACGATATTCATATCGGGGCGGGGCTTCTGGCGCAGGCGCCCGGTTTGTTGCCGATGGACTTGGCGGGCCGGCGCGTTTTTATTCTGGCGGACCGGAACGTCAAGGCGCATCAGGAGATATTGTGCGGGGCGCTGGAAGGAACGGCGGCGCAGGTCGATACGCTCCTGATCGAAGGGGGCGAACCCGCCAAGAGTTACGAGGGGCTTCAACATGTTCTGGACTGGCTTCTGGAAGGCGGGGTGGAGCGCTCTTCCGTTTTGTTCGCGCTCGGCGGCGGTGTGATCGGCGATCTGGGAGGTTTCGCGGCCTCGGCTGTCCTGCGCGGCATTCCGTTTGTGCAGGTTCCCACGACGCTTCTGGCGCAGGTGGACAGTTCCGTGGGCGGGAAAACAGGAATCAATACGCGCCAGGGCAAAAATCTTGTCGGCAGCTTTTACCAGCCCCGGGCTGTGATCTGCGATATGCAGACCCTGAAAACGCTTCCCGAGCGTGAATTGAAAACGGGTTACGCGGAAGTGGTGAAATACGGGCTGATAAACAAGCCGGACTTTTTTGATTGGCTGGAGGAAAAAGGGAAGGACGTTCTTGCGCTGGAGGAAGGGCCCCTGTCCCGCGCCATTGAAACAAGCTGCGCGGCCAAGGCGGAGATTGTCGCGCAGGATGAGCGGGAGGCCGGAACGCGGGCGCTGCTGAATTTCGGTCATACCTTCGGGCATGCGCTGGAGGCGGCGGCGGGGTACGACGGGCGGCTTTTGCATGGAGAGGCCGTCGGGATCGGGATGGTTCTGGCCTTTGACCTGTCGGCGCGGATGGGGCTTTGTGCTCAGGAGGATAAAACCCGTCTTGAAACGCATCTCAAAGGCTGCGGCCTGAAAACGCGGCTGTCCGATATTTCGCCGGCTTTGACGCAAAGCGCGGAAGAGATTGCGGGGCTGATGAGCCATGATAAAAAGGTCGAAGGGGGCGTGGTAACCTTTATTTTAGCCAGAGGGATCGGGCAGGCTTTTACCTGCCGGGAGGTTAAAATGGAGGATGTCGTGGCGGTTCTTCGGGAATCGATGTAGGTTTTAGAAATGGATTTCTGGCTTTCGGTTGCGATCATTTTTGTTCTTATTCTGCTTTCCGGCTTCTTCTCCGGGTCGGAAACGGCGATGACGGCGGCTTCGCGGGCGCGGCTGCACGCCTGGTCCAAAAAAGGAAACCGCCGGGCGGACCTTGTGAACGACATTCGCAAGCGCAAGGACCGGATGATCGGGGCGCTTTTGCTGGGGAACAATCTGGTCAATATTCTGGCCTCCGCGATGGCCACCAGCATCCTTATCAAGCTGTTCGGGGAAGCCGGGGTTGTTTACGCGACGCTTGGCATGACGATTCTGGTGCTGATTTTTGCGGAAGTCCTGCCCAAGACCTACGCCATTCACCATGCGGACAAGATGGCGGTGTTCATTGCGCCGGTTATCCGGCTTGTGATCTGGGTTTTTGCGCCGTTTGTGGAAAGCGTGAACTGGGTCGTGCGTCTTTCCCTGAAAGTGCTCGGGACGGATATGTCTCCGCCCCAGGGAAGCGACGAGGATGTTTTGCGCGGGGTGATCGACCTGCACGAAGGCGAGGAAGACGTGCAGGACCAGCGCGCCATGCTGCGCTCCATCTTGGATCTGGCCGATGTGGAGGTGGAGGAAATCACGACGCACCGGAAAAACGTGATTATGATTGACGCCGAAAACCCGGCCGAAAAAATCATCGATGACGTTTTAAACAGTCCCTTTACCCGCCTGCCCGTTTACAAGGGCGATACGGACAACATTATCGGCGTTCTTCATGTGAAGGAGCTTCTGAAGGAGCTTCGCGCCAAATCCGGGCTGGGTGAAAATTTCGAGGAACATTTTGATATAGAGGGGCTTCTGACGCCGCCCTGGTTCATTCCCGAAAGCACGAGTCTTTATGACCAGCTTCAGGCCTTTCGGGCGCGCTGCGAGCATTTTGCCGTGGTGATTGATGAATACGGCACGTTCATGGGGATTGTGACGCTGGAAGATATTCTGGAAGAAATCGTCGGCGAAATTGATGACGAGCACGATGTGGCGGTGAGCGGCGTGCGCAAGCAGTCCGGCGGCTCTTTTCTGGTGGACGGCACGGTGACCATCCGTGATTTGAACCGGGAATTCGAATGGGAGTTGCCGGATCAGGATTATTCGACGGTTGCCGGCCTGATTATCCACGAATCCAAATCCATTCCCGAAAAAGGGCAGAGTTTCAGCTTCTACGGTTTCCGTTTTGATATCGTAAAACGCCAGAGGAACCAGCTGACCTTAATCAGGGTCACCCCGCCGAGACAATCTGTTGACATAACTTAATCCTTTGCTTAGTTATGGCAGGAATTTCTTTAAAAAAGAGGGGTAGAGCATGTCTACATTGGGTCAGGAATTTAAAAAACAAGTATCTCCGCAAAATGTAACAGGAATGCAGCAGAGGGTGACTTCGCGTTGTAAAGAAGTCACCAATGTTCATCTCAACGGCGGTAGAACCGTATCTACAAGGAATAACCCGGGCGAAGTTATCGCATGGCTTTCAGAGGCGCTGGGAGAGGCTGCCGCAGGCAGAATTCCCGTTATTATAGATGATCGCAGCACACGTACGATTGATCGTGTGAGGGGCTGGGATTATTTGGCCTCTTGGCAAGTAAAGTAGAAAGCCTAACCTACTCCACCTTCCCGTGGCACTGCTTGTATTTCTTGCCTGAGCCGCAAGGGCAGGGGGCGTTGCGCGGCGTCTTCCGCCATGTCTCCGGGTCGTTTTCGTCAAATTTGTTGCGTTTGGGCAGGTTTTGCACGCCCCTGCGTCTTTGCTGGGATTCACGCAGTTCGCCCGTTCCCGCAAGGGCCGGGTCGCTGCGCGTTTCGCGCATTTCCGGTTCTTCGTGATGGTGCAGGGCGGCCATGGCGCGCGGGTCGATCTGGATTTCGACAAGGCTGAGCGTTTGCGTGGCGGTTTCGCGCAGGCTTTGCAGCATGGCTTCGAACAGGGCGAAGGCTTCCGTTTTATACTCGTTCAGGGGGTCACGCTGTCCGAAGGCGCGCAGGTTTATGCCTTGTCGCAGGTGGTCCAGATTTAAAAGATGCTCTTTCCAGTTTTGGTCGAGGATTTGCAGGACGAAGGATTTTTCCATCTGCCGGAACATGTCCGTCCCTGCGATATTTTGTTTGGCTTCCATTTTTTCGTCGGAGGCTTTGAAGATGCGCTCCATGATTTCATTGTCGCCGATGCCTTCTTCCTTGGCCCATTGCGCCACCGGAAGGGAGAGTCCCAACAGGCGCTGGCATTCGGAGGCGATGGTTTCCGTGTCCCATTTTTCGGCGTAGGAGCCGGCGGGGATGCAGCGCATGACGAGATCTTCAATCACGTCGTGGCGCATCTCGGTGACCAGTTCGTCCAGATCTTCGCTGGAGTCCATGATTTCCCGGCGCTGGTCGTAAATAACCTTGCGCTGGTCGTTCATCACGTTGTCGTATTTCAGCAGGTTTTTGCGGATTTCAAAGTTCTGCTGTTCGACGCGGGCCTGGGCGCGCTCCAGCGCTTTGGACAGCCACGGATGGGTCAGGGATTCGCCTTCCTTGAGGCCGATCTGGCTTTTTAGCAGGGATTCCATTTTGTCGGCGGCAAAAATGCGCATCAGGTCGTCTTCGACGGACAGGAAAAAGACGGAGGCGCCGGGGTCGCCCTGACGCCCGGAGCGTCCGCGGAGCTGGTTGTCGATGCGGCGGGATTCATGGCGCTCCGTGCCGATCACAAAAAGCCCGCCGGCCTCTTTGACGAGCTTCGCGTTTTCTTCGATTTCCTTGCGGATTTTTTCCGTTTCTTTTGCTTTTTTGTCTTCGGGCCAGTCCGTCTGGATTTCTTCTTCAAGGCGCATATCCAGGTTTCCGCCGAGCTGGATGTCCGTGCCGCGTCCGGCCATGTTGGTGGCGATGGTGACGGCGCCGGGCCGTCCGGCCTGCGAGACGATATAGGCTTCCTGTTCGTGATAGCGCGCGTTCAGGACGTGATGCGGGATTTTCTTTTTCTTCAGGGCTGCGGAGAGCCGTTCGGATTTTTCGATGGAAACGGTGCCCACCAGAACGGGTTGCCGGCGTTCCCGGCAGTCTTCGACAAGCTTGCAGATCGCGTCGAATTTTTCATCGAGGGATTTATAGATTTTGTCGTCGTGGTCGATACGGGCCACATCGACATTGGTGGGGATATCGACCACGCCGAGATTGTAAATCTGCGCAAATTCCGTCGCTTCGGTCATGGCGGTCCCCGTCATGCCGGAGAGTTTGGGATACATGCGGAAATAATTCTGGAAGGTGATGGAGGCGAGCGTCTGGTTTTCCTTCTGGATTTCGACATGTTCCTTGGCTTCCAGTGCCTGATGCAGCCCTTCGGAATAACGCCGTCCGTCCATCATCCTTCCTGTAAATTCGTCAATGATAACGACCTTGTTGTCCTTGACGATGTAGTCGGTGTCGCGGGCGAACACCTTGTGGGCGCGCAATGCCTGATTGACGTGGTGGACAAGCGAGATGTTCTGGGCGTCGTAAAGGCTGCCTTCGGTGATAATGCCGTGCGTTTCCAGAAGTTTTTCGACTTTTTCGTTCCCCTGTTCGTTCAGGGAGACGTTGCGGGTTTTTTCGTCCAGGTCGTAATCGTCGGTATCGAGCAGGGGGATGATTTTATCGACGCGGGTGTAAAGCTCTGTGGAGCCTTCGGAGGGGCCGGAGATAATCAGCGGCGTCCGGGCCTCGTCGATCAGGATCGAGTCGACCTCGTCGACGACGGCAAAGTTGAAAGGCCGCTGGACCATGTCTTCCAGACGGAATTTCATGTTGTCGCGCAGATAATCGAAACCGAATTCGTTGTTTGTTCCGTAGGTGATGTCCGCGGCATAGGCTTTGCGCCTTTCCTCTTCGGGCATATTGGCGACGATGCAGCCCACGGACAGCCCCAGAAACTTGTATATCTGGCCCATCCACTGGGAATCCCGGCGGGCGAGGTAGTCGTTGACGGTGACCACGTGGACCCCTTCGCCGGACAGGGCGTTGAGGTAGGAGGGCAGGGTGGAGACAAGGGTTTTCCCTTCCCCCGTGCGCATTTCGGCGATCTTGCCTTCGTTCAGGGTCAGCCCGCCGATCAGCTGCACGTCGAAATGGCGCTGTTTCAGCGTTCGCTTGGCGGCTTCGCGGACGACGGCAAAGGAATCGTGAAGGATGTCGTCAAGACTTTCCCCCTGCGCCAGACGCCCGCGCAGGACCTTTGTCTGCGCCCGGAGGTCCTCGTCGTTGAGGGCGGCGTATTTCGGCTCAAGGGCGTTAATCGGCCCCACATGCTTATAGAGCTTTTTAAGCTGCCGTTCATTATGTGAACCAAAAAGTTTTTGTGCCAAAGCGAGCAAGACGCGAATCCTTTTTTATCCAAGCCCATCTGGTATAAGCATCCGGCCTGTAATGTCAATTCGGACTTGCACTTTGTTGCTATAGAGTGCAGTGTTCCTACCTGTTTTTGCTATACTCAAGTGAGGTTATAAAATGTCTGAACAGCAGAAAAACAACAAGACAACGACAATATTGTTTTCCGTCGCGCTCGCCATTCTGGTGGCGGCCGGCGGGGCTTATCTTGTGATGAACAAGGAAAAAACGCCCGAAGCAGCGGAATCCGCGGCGGCTGAGATTTCGGCGCAGGGCAATGACGTTGCCACGGCGGCCGGAGAGGAAGAAACGGCGCCTGCGCAATCGGCCGAAAAAGAAGAAGGGTCGCAAGCCGGAAATGAAACCGGGGTTGCCAGTTTTGACGGGGTGGAGGTCAAGCCGGGAAATCCCGTCGTTGCCAAGGTCGATGGAAAAGAGATCACACGTGTGGATGTTTACCGCTACGTTCAGGGCATGCCGGCCAATATCCAAAGGCTGCCGGCCACGCAGGTTTATCCGCTGGCTATGGATCAGGTCATCAACACCCGCGTAATTCAGAACAAGGCGGACGAGGCCGATCTGGAAAACGATCCGGAAGTGAAGGAACAGCTTGCGATGGCGCGTCAGCAGATTATGCGCAACATCTACGTTCAGCGCGCTGTGGATAGCGAAATTTCAGAGGGCGATATCAAAAACGCCTATGAAAAATATATAACCGCCGTGCCGGAAGTTGAAGAACGCCGCGCGCGCCACATCCTGCTGGATACGGAGGAAGAGGCCAAAGCCGTCATCGCCGAACTCAAGGAAGGGGCGGATTTTGAACAGCTTGCCAAGGAAAAATCCAAAGGGCCGACGAGCGTAAAAGGCGGGGATTTGGGCTGGTTCGCCCAGGCCGACATGGTGCCTGAATTTTCGGCTGCCGCTTTTGAAGGCAAGAAAGGCGCCTTTACGGCCGAGCCTGTCAAAACGCAGTTCGGCTGGCATGTCATCAAGGTCGAAGATATTCGCCAGCGTCCCAAACCGACGCTGGAGCAGGTCAGGCCGATGATTCAGGCGGAGCTTCGCCGCGAAGCGCTGGATACGCTGGTTCAGGACTGGCGCAAGGACGCGACGATCGAGCAGTTTGACATCAACGGCGGCCCGCTGAACGAGACATCTCCCGCTGCCGGAGAATAGTCTTTATGAGCTGCGCAGAGGCTCTTGAAAAACCGCGCCCGCAAACACCTGGAGGTCTTCCGGTCCTTCTCGTGTCTGCGGGCGTTCTTTTGGATTCCGACGGGCGCGTTTTGATCGCGCAAAGGCCGGAAGGCAAGTCGATGGCGGGCCTGTGGGAATTTCCCGGCGGGAAGGTCCGGGAAGGGGAAAGCCCCGAATTTGCGCTCTGCCGGGAACTGGAGGAAGAGCTCGGCGTGGAGTTGCGGGAGTGCTGTTTGTCGCCGGTTGCCTTTGCCTCTCATGCTTACGATGACTTTCATCTCCTGATGCCGCTTTATGTGTGCCGCGTCTGGAAAGGGATTCCAGCGCCCCGCGAGGGGCAGTCCCTGAAATGGGTCCGTCCCAAAGGGCTTTATAACTATCCGATGCCGCCGGCGGACGTTCCCCTTATTGCCCAGTTGATCGACAGGTTGTAAGCTTCCGGACATGCATCCCTCGGCCTATGACCTGAAATCTTTTTACAACTCTGCGCGCGGGCGGATCGTCCGGCGGATTTTGCGCGCGCGCGTGGCGGATTTCTGGCCCGACACCGATACGAAAGCGTTGCGTGTTCTTGGCGTGGGGTATGCGGTTCCTTATCTGGCGTCCTATATGGACAAGGCCGAGCGGGTTGTGTGCGTCATGCCTTCGGGGCAGGGGGCGCATGGCTGGCCTTCGGACGGGGAAAACCTTGTCTGTCTGTCCGATGAAACGGCGCTTCCTTTCGAAACGAATTCGGTGGATCGCATCCTGATGGTGCATTCTCTGGAATTTTCGGGGTTTTTGACGCCGGAATTTGAAGAGCTTTGGCGGGTGCTCAAGAGCAACGGCCGTCTTTTGATGATCGTGCCCAACCGGATGGGGATGTGGGCGCGCGCCGACTGGAGCCCTTTCGGGCAGGGAACGCCTTTTTCGGCGCGGCAGGTGGAACTTTTCCTGCGGGAGAATTTATTTGTGCACGAGCGCACCGAAAAAGCGCTCTTTGTGCCGCCGTTTCGGCGCGACTTTTTTTTGCGGGCGGCGGGATATTTCGAGGAAATCGGGCGCATGCTTTTTCCCGCGATGGGCGGGGTTCATTTTGTGGAAGCCTCCAAGCAGCTTTATGCCGGAACCGGGCAGACGCAGCGTTCTTTGGCGCTTAAAAGGATCCGCAAAAGCGGGCTGGAAGTGCCGGAAGCCGCGCGGCGGGAGAAACTATAAAGACTCCAGCGGGTTTTCCGGGTCGATGCCGTCCATGAAGAGTTTTTTGCGCGCGACATGAGTGGTCTGGTAGACAAGCCCGATCCAGTTTCCCACGCAGGAGCGCGCGCTGTCGGACCATGTGTTGTCGAGCAGTTTGGTGATTTCTTTTTCCGGGAATTCGCCTGCCGGGTTTTTCCGGAAATTTGTGGCTATTTCCTTCACGTCTTTGGAGAAATAATGGGCCGGGAAAGGCGGGTAATTGCTGCGCTTTCCTTCCAGATGCAAAAGGATCTCGCGTTTATATTCCTTGAGAAGGCTCATAATGTCGTATTCGGGGTGGCCCTGAAAGCAAATCAGGCGAAAGCCGTCTTTGCTCGTGGCCATGTGCACGCCGGCCTCTTCGCTCCGGATCAGGATTTTCATGCCGGCTTTTTTAAATTGCTCCGGGGTAATGGCGTTCCAGCGGGAATGGGGGACATGGAACCGGGTGTTCATGCCCCGGACGACCGGATGCGTCCTGTCGACGACGCGGTGCTCGTACACGCCCCATTTTTTTTCAGGCAGCGGTTGTCGGCGCTGGCCGTACTGGAATTCCATGACCGCATGGGTGGCCAGGCACGAACACAGCGTGGAGGTGACATGGGCGCGGGCCCACTCCAAAACGCCCTGGAGAGGCTTCCAGAAAGCCTCGTCCGCCAGGTTGGGGTTGGTGACGTTCGCGCCCGTGACGATCAGGGCGTCCAGCCCGTCTTCTTTGATTTTTTCGAAACGTTCGTAATATTGGTCTATATGGGCCGTTGCTTTCTTCCCGCGCTTTAATTCGGGCAGGGTGAAGGGATGGATGTATATCTGCGCGACGCGGGAGCTTTCGTTCACCAGCCGGAAGAACTGGCGTTCGGTGGCTTCCAGCGCGGCGTCTGGCATCATGTTCAAAAAGCCGATATGAAGCTCCCTGATTTCCTGTGTGAGCGCGCGCTCGGGGCTGAGGATCTGCCGCCCTTCCGAAAGGAGGCGCTTATAGGTCGGCAATCCGGTATGGGCGACAAGCGGCATTTATTGATTTCCCTGTTTACTCACAGTACAAAGATGTCCTTTATATTATTTGTTATACCGTTTCGCGAAAGTCAGGTCTATGTCAGAAAAACCTTATAATTCCCCGCAGCTTGATAAAATCCGCCGGCAGATTGATGCGCTGGATGAACGTATTCACGATGCGCTTATGGAACGGGCGGAGCTGGTTTTGAAGGTTGGGGAGGAAAAGCGGAAAAATAATATCCAGATTGTCCAGCCCGCGCGGGAGGCGCGGATGATCCGGCGTCTGCTGGGGCGGCATCACGGGGCGCTGCCTGAAATGGCGGTGGTGCGGATCTGGCGTGAACTGGTGGGGGCGGTGTCTTTGCTGCAGACGGGGCTGAAGGTGGCTGTGGTGGCGCCGGAAGGCTATCCCGAATACTGGGATCTGGCGAAGGACTATTTCGGGAGCTGCCTGCCGATGCAGAAAATTCTCTCTTCCTCTTCCGCCATCGGGGCGGTCCGGGAGGGACGGGTTACGTTTGCGGTTTTGCCGTGGCCGGACAATCAGGACCCGAATCCCTGGTGGTCTTATCTGGGGGAGGACGGCGGGGAAAGGTTGCAGATTATCGTGCGCCTGCCGCACGGGGATGACCCGGATTCTGCGGGGCCGGACCAAAAGGCTCTGGTGGTGTCCAAATCGGGGTTTGATTCTTCCGGCGATGAAGATACGCCGGATCGGGACCGTTCGTTTCTCCTGATCGAGTGCGGCGCGGAGGTCAGCCGGGCGAAAATTGTGGGGGCGGTGGAAAAAACAGGCATGGCGGCGCTAAGTCTGGCCTCGAAACCTGCGGCGGATTCCGATGAAAGGCGTCTGCATTTGTTGGAGGTGAACCGGTATATGGGCGATGGGTCTCAAGACAGGATAAAAGAGTTTAAAGCGGCGCTGGAAGATGAATCCGCCAAAATTGTTTGCGTCGGGGGGTATCCCACGCCGCCTGTCTATTCAAAAACGGTCCCGGCCAAAGAAAGCGCGGTGAAATGACGCCGGACATCAAACCCAAAGCCGGCATTCTGGATATTGCGCCCTATGTCGGCGGCGAAAGCAAGGCGCATGGCGCGGCGCGCGTTGTGAAGCTTTCCTCGAATGAAGGGGCGCTGGGGCCGTCTCCTCTGGCGGTGGAGGCGCTTCAAAAAGCGGCGCTGGACAAGCACCGGTATCCGGACGGCTCCTGCGCGGATTTGCGGGCGGCGCTGGCGCGCAAACACGGTATTCCGGTGGAGCATATCGTTTGCGGCGCGGGCTCGGACGAAATCATTTCCCTGCTGTGTCAGGCGTATGTCGGCGCAGGCGACGAGGTTCTTTATAGCGAGCACGGATTCCTGATGTATGCGATCAACGCGCAGGCGGCGGGGGCCGTGCCTGTGTGCGCGCCGGAAAAGGGGCTCAAGGCCGATATGGATGCTTTACTCGGTAAGGTGAGCGAAAAAACGAAAATCGTTTTTCTGGCCAACCCGAACAATCCCACGGGAAGTTATTTGACCAGAGACGAGGTGCGGCGCTTGCGGGAAGGCTTGCCGAAGGATGTGCTGCTGGTTCTGGATTGCGCCTATGCGGAATATGTGGATGCACCGGATTACAGCGCGGGGCATGAACTGGTGGAAGCGTTCGGCAATGTCGTGGTGACGCGCACCTTTTCGAAGTTGTACGGCATGGGCGGTCTGCGGCTGGGCTGGGGGCATTGCCCGCCGGAGATCGCGGATGTTTTGAACCGGGTGCGCGGGCCTTTCAATGTCAGCAGCGTTGCGCAGGCGGCCGGTCTGGCCGCTCTGGCGGACGAGGATTTCGTGCAAAAATCGATCGCGCATAACACGCGCTGGCGCGGCTGGCTGGCGGAAAAGCTTTCGGGGCTGGGCCTGCATGTTTACCCCAGCGCGGCCAATTTCATATTGGTGGATTTCGGGGACGTCGGCAGGGCGGAAGAATGCCGTCTTTTCTTAAAAGACCGCGGTATTCTTGTCCGGCAGGTGGAGCGTTATAAACTGCCGGCGTGCCTGCGCATTTCCATCGGGACGGGGGAAGAGATGGCGCTTGTGTTTGAGGGGGTCAAGGACTTTATCCGGGCATCCCATTCCGGATGAGGTAGGAAAAGAGGAAGATTTTTTATGTTTAAACAAGTGACCATTATCGGGTTTGGCCTGATCGGCTCTTCTCTGGCGCGGGCCATTCGCAAGCACGCCCTCGCGGACAGGATTATCTGCGCCGATAAATCGAGGCAGGTGTGCGAGACGGTGCAGCGTCTTGGGCTGGCGGACGAGGTGTCTACCGATCTCGCCCGGAGCGTGAAGGGCAGCGATCTTGTTGTTTTGTGCGTTCCCGTAGGGGTGATGGCGGCGGTGGGGGACAAGATCGGACCGGCGCTGGATTCCGGCGCGATCGTCACGGATGTCGGTTCTGTGAAAAAGGATGTGATAAAGGCGCTGCAACCGCGCTTGCCCGCGAAGGTTCATTTAATCCCGGCGCACCCGATCGCGGGGACGGAGCAATCCGGCCCTGAAAACGGTTTTGCGGAACTGTTCGAGAACCGCTGGTGCATCCTGACGCCGCTGGCCCATACGGATGTGCGCCAGCTCGAAAAACTCACCAGGCTTTGGGAGGCCTGCGGGTCCGATATCGAGATTATGGATGCGGACCACCACGATCTGGTTTTGGGGATTACGTCCCACCTGCCGCATTTGATTGCCTACACCATTGTGGGAACGGCCACGGATCTGGAAGAGGATATCAAAGGGGAAGTGATTAAATTTTCGGCCTCCGGCTTTCGCGATTTTACCCGCATTGCCGCGTCCGATCCGGTCATGTGGCGGGATGTGTTCCTGAACAATCGCGATGCGGTGCTGGAAATCCTGCAGCGCTTCACCGAAGATCTCTCGGCGGCGCAAAAGGCGATCCGCAAGGGCGATGGGGAGTATCTCTACGAGACTTTCAAAAAGACGCGGGAGATAAGGCGGGCTATTGTGGAAGCGGGGCAGGCGGATTACCGCTACCCTGAGTTTCCTTCTGGTTCTTCCGGGGCCAGGCAATCTTCGGCAGGCGTACCGCCTGCACCGGACCTGCGGAAAGGGTCCGGTTCCTGACCTGAACCGTTAAAGAGACGCTTTGCCGCCCCGTTTGCGGGTCCGTTTCGGACAGGCCGTTCAGGAGCGCTTTGGACGCCATGGCGGGAAAGGGGGCCATGGCGTCTTGCGCCACAAGCAGGTCGATAAAATCGGAATAGCCCTGCAGGGCGGCCTGCGCCTCAAAGGCGGGCTGCAGGTCTTCGTCCAGCGAAAGCTGCCCGTACCCTGCGGCGCTCATGGTTTCGCGCGTCAGGGTGAAAGAGGGCACGTCAATAAGGCCGCCTTTTTGCTGCCAGTCCAGAAGGTCTTCCGCGTAGGTGCTTTCGGGCAGGGCGTTTGGAATGCGAATGACGGCGTTAAAAAAATCCAGCGCCAGTCCGGCCGGAATCCCTTTTCCGGCGATGGCGAGCCCTTCGGGGAAAACGGCGTTTAAGGCCCGGCCCGGCAGGGGATATCCCCGGACATGAAACATTGGAAAGGTGACAAGCACATCCTTGTAACGCACGCCGTGGGTATAGGAGATTTCGGGCACAAAGGGAAAGCCTGTGACTTTGGGCTTTGCACCTAAAAACAGGAGATCCTTTTCCGGCGCCTGCGCGTAAACGGAGTCGATTTCCTGCGTGAAGCGTTGCCATGAATAAAGCCACAGCCCCGCATATAACGCGCCGGCAAGCGCGAGGAAAGCGGTCAAAAGGGAGAGGCTGCCTTTCATTTTACGCATGGTTTGTTTTACTCATGGTTTATAAAGCGGGATTTCTTTCTCTGGCCTCGTTCATCAGGCGCAGGGAATTCAGTTCCAGACGGTCTTCAAGGGCTTTCATGACTTTCTTTTCCGGCAGGCCGGGTTCGATGGCGGGCAGGAATTCCAGCACGACGCGGCCCGGTTTTTTCAGGAAGCTGTTTTTTTCCCAGAACAGGCCGGTATTCAGCGCCATGGGAATAATGGGCAGCTTTGTCGCGTTATACATTTTGATAATGCCGCCTTTGTAAGGTTTTTCCTCTGTGGTGGCGTGCGGATGCACGCGCGTGCCCTGCGGAAAAATGACAATGGGGCGGCCCTGGTCCTTTACGCGAAGCGCACCTTTGATAATGGACACCATGGCGCCTTCCTTGTCCGAGCGGTCGATGGCGATGGGGTCGAGTTTGCCCAGGAACCATCCCCAGAACGGGATGTGTAAAAGCTCCTGTTTCAGGATGATGGAAGGGTCGTCGAACAGGCAGTGCAGTTTCAGGGTTTCGTAGGCGGACTGGTGTTTGGCGGCGACGATGTAAGCGCCGCTTTCGGGGAGGTTTTCGCGTCCGCGGATTTCACAGGACAGTCCCAGGATGAGTTCTTCCAGCAGGCTTACAATCCGGACATACAGCCGGGTTATAAAAAGCGTGACGGCTCTGGGCAGCAAAAGGCAAGGCAGAACGGCGATGCAAAGGCACAGCGAAAAAGAGTAAAAAACGATATTGAACAGGAGGGACCTCAGCCAGATTATCATGGGTCAGCCTCCAGCGATGTGCGGCGCAGGCGCAGCCATGTCAGGATTGTTTTGTTATATTCCCCGAAAATGAGTTTCCAGAATTTCGCGTTGCGCACGGAAATATCGTCGGAACGGATGGGGTGGGGCAGGATGGTCAGGTCGGGCAGCCCTTTTCCAAATTCCAGAAGCGAGCGGGACATATGGTAATCGGAGGTCACAAGGCGGATGGACTGGATACCGTTTTTTTCGATCCAGTCTTTTGTTTCGCGGGCGTTTTCTTCCGTATTTTGGGCTTCATGCCCCAGCGTGATGCAGCAGGGCGCTTTGTGCGGCCCGTCTTTCCACATTTTTAAAATATCCTGCGTGCTTGTTTTGGGGTTGACCCCGGAGATAAAGAGCTTGTCCGATTGCCCGGCTTCGAGAAGGTCCAGGCCGGTCTTGACACGGTTTTCCCCGCCGGTCAGGACGATGATGGCTTCGACAGGTTCGGCGGAAGGTTCGGGCTTCATGGTCCGGACATCGAGCGCAAACCATAAAAATCCGATCCCCCAAAGGACAAAAAGGGTAAATGTCGCGGCGGCTGAAAAAGAAACAATTCTGTGTATCATTATCATCGGGGCTCTTTTTACGGCATTTGTGCCAGAGTGCGCAAGAGTGTCCTTCTGGCGGTCAGCATGGCAAGGAAGGCGACAAGGGCCGGAATCAGGGCAAGCTCCGTTTTCTGGAGGAGGCTGAGGGAAAATTCGGGCAGTAAAGACGCTTGTGTTTCGACCGAAAACCAGCCGATCAGCAGCAGGAGAATACCTCCGGCCGCCGCGCCGGCCAGGGCGCCCTGAAAGGCGAGGATAAGGATATGGCGCTGGATTTGTCTTGAAATATAGGAATCGCTGGCGCCCATCAGGTGCAGGAGTTCCAGCGCGTCCTTGTGGACGGCCGTTTGGGAGCGCACGCCCCCCGCAACGGCGGCGATCGTCGTGGCCCCGATGATAAGCGTGAGAGCCATGGCGGCAAATTGCAGGGCGCCGGTAAATTGCAGGACGTCTTTCAGCCAGCTTTCATGGGTGTCGATGCGGGCGGCCCCGTTGATTTTCTGCAGGCGCTCTTGCAGGGCGTCCAGATCCACCTCCGCGCCTTCCTGCAAATGCACGGAAATCAGGCCGGGGAGGGGGATATTGCCCATGGCGAGGTCCTTGCCCAGCCACGGGGAGAGAAGATCGCGAATCTCCGCGTCACTCATGATTTCGACGCCGGAAACGGCCGGATGGGTTTCAAAGATTTGGGCGGCTTTTTGCGTCATGTCTTTGACTTTTTCGGCGTCCATGATCTGTCCGTTTGAATCCTCTGCCGGGATTTCGACGCTCAGGCGGCCTTCCAGCCCGGAAGACCAGCGCTGCGTCATTTCGGACAGGACGAAAGAGGCGCTGAGGCCCAAAACGGCGAGCAGGGTCATGAGCGCAATCAAAAGCCTCAGGAATCCGGAGCCTTCGCCGCCTTCCAAAGGCAGGTCGTAGCGTCTGCGTGTGCGGGCCATGCCCAAAGAGCGCTCGCGCCGGAAAATTTTTCTTGTCAAAACACACCTTCCAGTTTGCTGCGGAGCCAGTTTTTCTTTTCCTCGACGACGAGGCTTCCCTGGTCGAGGATAAGCCGCGGATGGCCGAATTTCTCCATTATCTTCAGGTTGTGGGTGGCTATCACGACGGTTGTGCCCATGCGGTTAAGCTGGTCGAAAAGGGTCATCAGGCGAAAACCGATTTCGTCATCGAGGTTTCCGGTGGGCTCGTCGGCGAGCAAAAGGCGCGGGCGGGTAATGACGGCGCGGGCGATAGCGATGCGCTGCTGCTGTCCGCCGGACATGGTGCTCGGCAAGGCGTGCTTGTGTTCCCCCAGCCCGACCCATTCCATCAGTTCGTTGACGTTGCTCCGGATTTCTTTTTCCGATTTTCCGGCAATGCGCAGCGGCAGGGCCACATTGTCGAAGGCCGACATATGGTTGAGAAGCCGGAAATTCTGGAAAACCACCCCGATCCGGCGGCGCAGCGCCGCCATCTGTGTCCGGTCCAGCGTCCCGGTATTCTGGCCGAACATGGTGATAAGGCCCCGCGTGGGCTTTTGCCCCAGATACATCAGGGACAGCAGGGATGTTTTTCCCGCGCCGCTGGGGCCTGTCAGGAAATGGAAAGAGCCGGGTTCCAGCGTAAAGTTGATATCGCTCAGGATCTCCGGCCCCACCCCATATCGCAATCCCGTATGTTCAAATTTAATCAAGTGTTTACGCCTTACTTCTCATATCTTGACTGATCTTCTTCCGGGTTGCCGTGGTTCAAAATCTGCTGGAGCGCCTGCGCCCGTGTATAGGGATTGTCGATTTTCCGGGCGGTCTTGTACGCCTCTTCCAGCCTGCCCCGGTCCGCAAAGATTTTGGAGGTAATCCGGTAGGCCTTGTTCCGGAAGGAGACGGTTTCGATTTCCGAGATAGAGGCCATGGCGGCGTCATAATCCCCCCGTTCGGCCTGTATTTCTGCGCTTTCGCCAAAGGCTTTGTGGCGCAGGGCGTCGTTTTCCATGGCGCGGGCCGTCAGGGTGGCGCCCTTGTCGTCCCCGGCGAGGGCCTGGGCCATGGCGATATAGGTCCAGGCGATTCCCTGTGAGGGCGCGTGGTCTATCTTTTTGGCTTCGATCGCGAGTTTCTCAAACAGCGGGGCGTATTCCTCTTTGGGCCATTTGCTGTCTGCGGCGGCGAAGCCGATCCCGCGAATGGTCATGGCTTTGGTGTCCGGGTTCTGGATTTTCGCGATCAGGGCGATAGCGTCATCGGGGCGGCCTTCATAACAATAGGTTTTGGCGAGTTCGCGGTAGGTCTTGTCTTGCCACGATGTTTTTTCTATTTTGGGTGTCAGCGTTTCGATTTCCCTCATCAGGCAGGGTTTGTCTGCGACGGCGCATGGCGGGGTCTCCTGCGCCTGCGCAGGGAGGCTGAGGGGGGGGCTGAGGAAGGCGGACATGAAAATAACGAGTGCGACTGGAACCGGCATTGTTTTTATCCTTGTGAACGGGTCTTTATACATACAGGATAGAAGACGAATTAAAAAGAAAATGAACTTTACCATAAATGATTCTTGATTGTCCCAAATGTTCGATGCGTTACCTCGTTCTGGATTCTGCCGTGGGGGCGGACGGGCGGAGGGTGCGCTGCGCGGCGTGCCGGCATGAATGGTTTCAGGCTCCGCCGGAAGGCGACGGGCTGCCGGAAGAGAATTTCAAGGATGTTTTGGAAAAGGAACGGGCGGCGGAGCCTATTCCGGAGTCCGTCAAACCTGTGCCGGAGGGCTCGAATGTGCCGGCGCTGCCCGGCGATGCGGGGGCGGCTTCCATTCCTCCGGGGGCGAAGCTGGCGGGCTACGGCGCCGCGGCGGCTGTTTTTGCGGGGGTTCTTCTTTTGCTTGTGGCGTTCAAGGCGCCGGTATCAAAGGCCTGGCCGCCGTCCGCGCTTTTTTATGAGCTGGCGGGAACGCCTGTGAGCGTTGCGGGGGAAGGGCTGATTATTGATCGTTTGTCTGCGGAGAGCGTGCCTGATCCCGGCGGGTTGCAAACGCTCAAGGTAAAAGGGAGCGTCATCAATCTGAAAGACGGCCGTGTGGATGTGCCGGGCCTCATGGCGACTCTTCGGCGCGAGGACGGCAGTGTGGGGGAAAGCTGGGTTATCCGGCCGCCCTATGACGCGCTGGAGGGGGAGCAAAGCTTCAATTTCGAGACCGAATATACCGGCGTTCCCGAAGACATGGTGTCTGTGAATTTAAGTTTTTCGGCCTTTCCGCCCAAAAAGGCGGAAAAGAAACATGCGCCGGCGGAAGAAGCGGAAGAAGGGGGTGCGCACCATCCGCAGGATGAAGATATGGACAAGGCAACCGCGCACCACGAGCCGCATCATTAGAAACATGAAAGGGCTTTTTACGCATAAGACCAAGCGGGAGGAGGTTATAAAATTTTTCCTGCTGCTGGCCGTTTTTCTGGCGTATTTTGCTTATTTGAGCTGGGAATATGATCTGGCCACGGGCGGGATCGTGGCCGGGTTAAGCTGGAGTTTTTTTGTCTTATGCACGCCGGTGGCGGATGCCGGTTTTTTGCTGGATTTTCCTGTGCGCCTGATTACCGGCATCCGGATGGTATTTTTGGAAATCGGTGTCTGGGCGATTGCCGTTTTGTTGAATGTGCTGGGGCTGGAGTTTTGGGAGGAGGAATACGGGAAGACGTTTTTAACGTCCCTGCTCCATAAAATACTGGTAACCCCCTGGCCTTACTGGTGCATTGTCGTTCTTTGCTGTATCGGCACGTTTGTGTCGATCCGTTTCGGCGACGAATTGCTGGATGTGGCTACGCATAAGGAACGTGCGCTTTATCATGCGCACGGCTTTAAATACCGTTTAACGGCGCTGGCGGCGTTTTTTGCGCTGATTTTTACGGCGTATTATTTTCTGCTGAATTCTTTGGGGATCGAGGTTCCGTCCTCTGGTTAGTCCCATGCCGGCACGATATCCTGATCGATGATCTCTTCGACGCTTTGACGTTTGCGGACAATTTTGAAAGAGCCGTCTTTGGCCATGACCTCTGCCGGCAGGCCGCGCGTATTGTAGTTGGAGGCCATGGACATGCCGTAGGCGCCGGCCGATTTGACAACCGCCAGGTCTCCCGCCTTCATTTCGGGCAGGTCCCGCGCGGTGGCGAAGGTATCGCCGGTTTCGCAGACCGGGCCGACGACATCGTAGGTTTTGGGTGCGGCCTGCCGGTTCGCGACAGGCTCTATGCCGTGCCAGGCTTCATATAAAGTCGGGCGGATCAGGTCGTTCATGGCGGCGTCGACAATCAGGAAGGTCCGGTCGTCCGTTTCCTTCACATACAGGACTTCGGTGAGGAGGACGCCTGCGTTCCCGACGAGGTAACGGCCCGGCTCCATGATGATTTCGGTGTCCAGCGGGACGATAATATCGTTTACCCAGCTTGCATAGGCATCCAGATCGAGGAGGGTTTCGTCCTTGTAAACAATGGGAAATCCGCCGCCGATATCCAGTCGTGTGACGCTGTGGCCCTTGCGGCGTAACGCCTGCACCACGCCGGGCAGTTTTTCGAAAGCGGTTTTAAACGCTTCGACCTGCGAGATTTGGGAGCCGATATGCATGTGCAGCCCCACGGGCGCGACATGGGGCATGGCTTCGGCGGCGGCGTAAATCTCGTCGATGCGGTCGATGCCGATGCCGAATTTATCGCGTTTGCGTCCGGTGGAGATTTTATGGTGTCCGCCGGCGGCGACATTGGGGTTGATCCGCAGCGCGACAGGGGCGGGAGTTTGAAGGTTCATTTGTGCCGCGACGCTGTTGATGGCTTCCAGTTCGGGCAGGGATTCGACATTGAACTGGTGGATGCCCGCTTTCAGGTAGGCGGCGATTTCGCTTTTTTGTTTTCCCACGCCGGTGGAGACGATTTTTTGCGGGTTGAATCCGGCGCGCAGTCCTCTTTGAAGCTCTCCGAGCGAGACGATTTCCATCCCGCTGCCCAGAGCCCGCAGGCGGTCCAGAAGCGCGAGATTGCTGTTGGCCTTGCAGGCGTAGCAGATCAAAGGCTGGCGGCCGGCGGGCAGGGCCTTTTCCATCGCGCCTTTCAGGGCGTTGAACTGCGTTTCGATCACGGCGGCAGAGTAGACATAGGTCGGCGTTCCCGCCTGTGCCGCAATTTTATTTAGCGGGACGTCGTCGGCGCATAAAAGGCCGTCTTTTTCTTCGAATCCGTTCATTGTGTGTCTTCTATGGCTTTATGGCTTTGTCGGGGCGGGGTAAGTGCGGGGATACACGTTTTCCTTCAGGTCCGTATCTGCGGGCGGGTCGACCTGTCCCGGCTTGACCCCGCAGGCGCCGGCAGGCAGTGTCAGCAGGGCGGTTATCAGGAGGCTGTATATCCGTTTCCGGTTCATAATATCCATTAGAAACCATGGCTTCTGGCCCAAGGCAAGGATTTTCAGGTAAACTGTAAGAGATGAACGCTAAAATTTTCATAGGCCTGACGGGGTTTTGTATTTTTGCGGCCTGCGTGGCGGCGGGGCATTACTGGCCGGCCCGCCGGATGCCGGAAACGCCGCCCGTATCGGCGGAAGGCGGGGCCGGTTCGCAGGATATTGATTCTTCGTCTGTGGCGGTTCCCGAGACGTTGAAGCATTTTGCCGGGCGGTTCCATGCCGTGCGTGCGGCGCCCCGCTCCTTGCCGCCTGTGCCGAAACTGTATTTCACGGGGCCGGAGGGGCAAAAGCGCAGCCTGAGGGAGTTCAAAGGCCGCTATACGCTGCTGAATATCTGGGTTTCATGGTGCGGTCCCTGCGTGATAGAGCTTCCGTCCCTGGAAGAGCTTAAGAAACATTATGAGGGAAAAAATCTGGAGGTCGTGGCGATTTCCGTGGACAGCCGCAGGACCATCAGTGTTTTGAAGGAATTTCTAAAAACAAGAGGGATTGACGATTTCGCCTTGAATCGCGATTCCCGGGGGGAAATTCAGGCGCATTTTTCTCCCAGGGGCATCCCGATCTCTTATCTTCTGGGGCCGGACGGACGGCTTCTTTATACGTTTGAAGGGGATACAAACTGGGTTTCACCTTCTGCGCTTGCTTTTTTTGACGATTTGCTGGATTAGATCGCAAAATTCAGGGATAGTTTTTTAATCTTTTCAAAGGCATAATACGGGGATGGTAAAGTATTCGGACGAAGAAAATTCTTTTAAAAAACTGACGCAGTCGCAGCTGGATGCGATGGTGGATCTCCACGCCCGCTTTCTGGAAGGGCGGCTGGGCGGCAGCCGCGCGACCCTTAAGAATACCGATCTTTCCGGGCTTTCTTTTGCGGGCCGGGATATGCGGCAGGTTGATTTTACGGGCTGCATCATGCGCTGCATGGACCTGTCGAAGGCCAATTTTTCCGAGGCGACTCTCTACGCCTGTGACTTGTCCGATTCGAATCTGGCGGATTGCAATTTTACGCGGGCGGATTTGCGCGGTGCGCGGATCGAAAGCGCGAATCTGGAAGGGGCGAATCTGGACAAGGCGGATTTGCGGGCCGGGGGCTTTGAGAGTAACGGACTTTACGATACCGCCCGGCATGTGAATTTCCGCGGCGCAAATTTAAGCGGGGCCAAGCTCAGGGGCTCCATGGCGTCCAAGGCCGATTTTTCGGACGCGATCATGTCGGGGATCAATATGTCGGATGCCGATCTGCGCGGCGCCAGGCTGGATGGGGCCGATATGTCCGGCGCGGAAATCGCGGGCGTGAAATTCGAAGGCGCCAATATGAAAGCCACGATCATGACCGGTGTTGATATGTCCGGGATCAGTGAGCTGGATTGCGATGTTTCCCAGGCCATTACGGACCAGAATATCGGGACTTCCATCAAGGATCTGGATGAACCGCTTCCCAAGAAAATCCAGTCGCACAGGAACTGGGTTGCGTCTGTGGGGAAAGAGGGCGCGCAGCTTGATTTGAGCGGTTACGACATGCGCCCGCTCGATACGCTTAAAAATGAAAAACTGACGGCGATTCGCGCGGTGAAAGCGCGTTTTTTCGGCATGAATCTGTACAGGGTCGAGATGCAAAGCGCGAATTTGAACGAAGCGGATTTCCGGCGCTGTGACATGGAAGAGGCGGACCTTCGGGGTTCCTCCTTCAAGGGAGCGCGGTTTAACCATGCGAATTTAAGGGGGGCGAATTTTGAACCTCTGATGTTCGGCGGCGGGGAGGGAACCACCCGCTTTAGCCCCTGCAATTTTGAAGGGGCTTTCCTGACCTACGCCAATCTGCCGGGCGCCAGGCTGCGTATGGCGAATTTCAGAAATGCGGATCTTTCCTTTGCGAATTTAACCGGGGCGGATTTGCGCGATGCCGATTTCACAGGGGCGAATATGGAAGGGGTCGTATTGGACGAAGCCAATACGGAAGGCGCGATCCTTGAAACCGGCAAGCCCGTGTTTCAGCTAAAAGCGGACGAGTGATCCCATGTGGTCGTCACGTCACGACAATCTACAGTTTTTCCGTTAATTCCGGCACGGCTTCGAACAGATCGGCGACAAGGCCGTAATCGGCGACACCGAAAATCGGGGCTTCTTCATCCTTGTTGATGGCGACAATGGTCTTGGAGCCTTTCATGCCGGCCAGATGCTGGATGGCCCCGGAAATGCCGATGGCGATGTAAAGGTCCGGCGCGACGACTTTGCCGGTTTGCCCGACCTGATAGTCGTTGGGGACATAGCCCGCATCCACGGCGGCGCGGGAGGCGCCCACGGCGGCGCCGAGTTTGTCGGCCAGAGCCTCGATCAGGGCGAAATTTTCTTTGGAGCCGACTCCCCGTCCTCCGGAAACCACGATACTGGCCGCCGTGAGTTCCGGTCGGTCCGACTGGGACAGCTCCGCGCTGACGAAACCTGAAAGGCCGGACTCTCCTGCGCCGGAAATCTCTTCAACAGGGGCGCTGCCGCCTTCGGACGCTGCGGGCTCGAAAGCCGTGGCCCGCACGGTGATGACTTTTATTGCGTCCGAGGATTTTACGGTGGCGATGGCGTTTCCGGCATAGACGGGGCGTTCGAACGTATCGGCGTCGATCACGGCCGTAATGTCGGAGATTTGCTGGCTGTCCAGAAGGGCGGCGGCGCGCGGCATCACGTTTTTGCCGAAGGTTCCGGCGGCGCTGAGAATATGGGTGTAGTTTTTGGCCAGCCCGGCGATAACGGGCGCGACATTCTCGGCGAGCTTGTGCGCGAGTTCCGGCGCATCCGCTTTCAGGACTTTCGTGACGCCTGCGATACTGGCGGCCTGCCGGGCTACGCTGTCGCAGCCCGCGCCGGCGACGAGCACGTGGATCTCTCCGCCCAGCTTTGCGGCGGCGCCGACGGTGTTCAGGGTGGCGGGTTTGATGTTCTTGTTATCGTGTCCGGCGAGGATAAGAACGGGCATTTGTTTTTCTCCTAATCTGATAATGCGTCATTGCGAGCGACCAACGGGAGCGCGGCAATCCAGTATTGTATGGATTGCCTCGTCGTTTTACGCCTCACAATGACGGTACGGGGGTTCATATGACCTTTGCTTCGTTTTTCAGTTTATCAATCAGTTCGTCGATATCGGCGACCTTGCCGCCGCCCTGACGCGTCGGCGGCTCTGCGACTTTTACAATCTGCAGGCGGGGGGTGAAGTCCACGCCGAGTTCTTCGGGCGTTACGGTCTCCAGCGGTTTTTTCTTGGCTTTCATGATGTTGGGCAAAGAGGCGTAGCGCGGTTCGTTCAGGCGTAAATCGGTGGTGACGATGGCCGGGAGTTTGATCGAGAGCGTTTCCAGCCCGCCGTCAATTTCCCGCGTGACTTTGGCGCTGCCGTCTGACAGGTCGAGGGCGGAGGCGAACGTGCCTTGCGCCCATCCCAAAAGGGCGGCCAGCATTTGCCCCGTCTGGTTGGAATCGTCGTCGATGGATTGCTTGCCCATGATGATCAGGTCGGGGTTTTCTTTTTCCACCAGCGCTTTGAGGGCCTTGGCGACCGCCAGCGGTTCCACGCCGCCCAGATCGGTCGGGGCGTCCGTTTGCACGAGGATGCCGCGGTCCGCGCCGATAGCCATGGCGGTGCGCAGGGTTTCCTGCGCCTTGTCCGGGCCGATCGTGACGGCGACGATTTCCCCCGCTTTTCCGGCTTCTTTCAGCCGGGTGGCTTCTTCGATGGCGATTTCGTCGAAGGGGTTCATCGACATTTTGACATTGCTCAGCTCGACGCCGCTTTCGTCCGCCTTCACACGGATTTTTACGTTGTAATCGACCACCCGTTTGACGGGGACAAGAATTTTCATGATTGGTTCTTCCGTTTATTTAACTTTTTCAGCGCTCAGGAAATAATTTACACCCATGTCTGTGTCAGACAAGTGAAAATCGCCGTTTAGGGGGCGGTGAACAAGGCCGGCGATGTGGCATGGTCTGGCGCCTGCGTTTCTCAGGCTATGGGAGAGTTCGGAAGGGCGGACGAATTTTTTCCAGCTATGCGTGCCCTGCGGAACCCAGCGGAGGATATATTCCGCAGCCACAATGCCCAGCGCGAAGGATTTCGGGGTGCGGTTCAGGGTGGAAAAAATCATCAGGCCGCCGGGTTTGCACAGGTCGGCGCAGTTTTGAACGAAGGCGTCCAGATCCGCGACATGCTCGACGATTTCAAGGGCGAGAACGATGTCAAAACGCTCCGTTTTTTGCAGAAGCTCTTCGGACGTCGCAGGCCGGTAGGAAATATTCAATCCGGCCTTTTTCGCATGGGCCTGCGCCACTTTGACCGCCTGCTCGTCGGCGTCGATGCCGGTGACTTTTGCGCCCAGGCGCGTCAGGGGTTCGCAGACAAGCCCGCCGCCGCAGCCGATATCCAGAAGGGAGAGTCCCTGAAAAGGGGTCCGGCCGTTTGTGTCCCTGTCGAAACGGGCGCATATCCGGCCCTTGATATATTCCATCCGCGCGGGATTCAGGCGGTGCAGGGGGGCGAACGGCCCTCTTTCGTCCCACCAACGGGCGGAGTCCTTCGAAAAGTTTTGAATTTCCTGCGCATCTACCGTATTCATATCCTTTCGAGTAACACAGAAAGCCAGAGGGCGGAAATCTTTTTGTAGGGTTTTATGGCACGCATCGTTGTAAAATTTGGCGGAACGTCGGTGGCGGATCCTGAGCGGATTGAGCGCGCCGCGGATAAAATCACGCGGGAAATTGAACGGGGGCATGAGATTGCCGTTGTGGTTTCGGCCATGTCCGGCGTTACCAACCAGCTTGTGGAGTATTGCCGGGAGATCAGCCCGCTTTATGATGCGCGGGAATATGACACGGTCGTGGCCAGCGGGGAACAGGTGACGGCCGGCCTGATGGCAATCGCGCTTCAAAAGCGCGGCGTTTCGGCGCGCTCATGGATGGGCTGGCAACTGCCGATTGAATGCACCAGCGTGCATGGGAAAGCGCGGATCGAGAATATGGATATCAGCGAAATGGAAAAGCGCTTTGCCGAGAAAGAGGTGCCTGTGCTGGCCGGATTTCAGGGTGTTTCCGAATGCCAGCGGATCGCCACGCTCGGGCGCGGCGGGTCGGATACCACGGCGGTCGCTCTGGCGGCGGCGCTGCAGGCGGAGCGCTGCGACATCTACACGGATGTGGACGGGGTTTATACGACCGATCCGCGCATTGTGCCCGAAGCCAGCCGGCTGAAAAAGGTGTCTTATGAAGAGATGCTGGAGATGGCGTCTTCGGGCGCCAAGGTGCTTCATGCGCGCTCCGTTGAAATGGCGTATAAGCGCGATGTGCCGGTACAGGTTTTATCGAGTTTTGAAGAGGGGATCGGCAGCGATCTGCCCGGCACCCTCGTGACACGGGAGGAAGATATTATGGAAGAGCATGTTGTCAACGGCATCGCCTACAGCAAGGACGATGCGAAAGTCACGCTTTTGGACGTGCCGGATGTGCCGGGTGTGGCGGCGCGGATTTTCGGGCCGCTTTCGGACGCCGAGGTCAATGTGGATATGATCGTCCAGAATATTTCTGCGGACGGTCAGGTGACGGATGTGACCTTTACGGTGCCGAAGGGGGATCTGGACAGGGTGGTGGAGATTTTGAAAAAAGAGGAAGGTCTTCAAAAAGCCAGAATTAAAACGAATGCGGATATTGTAAAGATTTCCGTCGTGGGGATCGGCATGCGCTCCCATGCCGGCGTGGCCCAGACCATGTTTGCGGCGCTGGCGGAGAAAGGGATCAATATTCAGGTTATTTCGACGTCTGAAATCAAGATCAGCGTCATTATTGACGCGAGTTATCTGGAGCTGGCCGTCCGCACGCTCCACAAGGCCTACGGCCTCGAAAACATCGCCTGAAACAATATCTGGAAGATTTCTGCGGTTTCCTCTAGGGTAGGGGCATGAACCAGCCCGCCCCGGCACATCAGGTCTTTGAAAGCGATATGGATTTTCCGGTCGGGGAGATCCTGCGCCATACGCGCCTGCAATACGGCCAAAGCCTGCAGCAGGTCGAGGTTGCGTTAAGGATACGGGCGGCGCAGCTTTACGCGATTGAAGAGGGGCGTCTGGAAAACCTTCCGGGGAGGGTCTATGCCATTGGCTTTGTCCGCTCTTATGCCGAATATCTGGGGCTGGACGGGGACCGGATCGTGCGGATGTTCAAGGCGCAGTTTCTGGACAGGCGTCCCGCGCCGGAGCTTCATTTTCCCGTGGCGCCTTCGGAGGGCAATACGCCGGGCCTCTACGCCGTTTTGGGCGGGGTGGCCGGCCTTGTTCTTTTGCTGGCTGTCTGGTCTGTCTTCTACAGGCCCGGCTTTGTTGAAAAAGCCGTTCCTTCCGTTCCCGAAATCCTGAAACAATCGCCTTTGACCGAGGCGCCTGCTATTGCCATAGAGACGGAAGTCAAAGCGCCGAAGATTCCGAAGAAAGAGCCGCCCCGGCCTGCCGAAAACCCTTATCCGGACAACAGGGTTGTGCTGGAGGTGCAGGAAGACAGCTGGATTCAAATCCGTCAAAAAGACGGCGGTACGCTTTTGCAGCGTGTTTTGAAAAAGGGGGATGTCTATCTGGTGCCGAACGAGGAAGGGCTTCTTCTGACGACGGGAAATGCGGGCGGTTTTGTGGTGAAGATAGACGGGAAAGAAACATTGAGGTTTGGAAAATCCGCACAGGTGCGCCGGAAAATTTCCCTGAATCCCGAAGATTTGTTGGGAACAAACGCAAGGAAGGCACAATAACCATTGTGTCTCCGAAGTTATTGTGTCCCCGATGCGTGCGGAATGGGACAAAATTCCCGGTTTTTTTTCACCTGTGTCATCCCGAGCTTTCTCCACCTGTGTCATCCCAGCTTTCTCCACCTATGTCATCCCGAGCGCAGTCGGGGGATCTTCGATATATAACTTGTCTTGGATAAAATGATCATCGTCATCGCCTGAATCGGCGAAGCCGATTCTAGGGCGATCCATGGATTCCCTTAGAATTTGTTGCCAAATTCAGGGAATGACGCGATCAAACAATACGGGTTCAGCCACAGGATATGCACAAGATTCCTCGACTTCGCCCGGGATGACGGCTATATAGGCGCCTATGAATACAGATCGTACCCATATTCGCCCCTGGCGGCAGATTGAGCGGCGCAAAAGCCGGCAGATTATGGTCGGGGATGTGCCTGTGGGGGGAGACGCGCCGATTACGGTGCAGTCCATGACCAATACGCGCACCACGGATGTGGAAGGGACGCTCGCGCAGGTGAAGGCGCTGGAAGAGGCGGGGGCGGATATTGTCCGTATTTCTGTGCCGGATGAAGACTCAAGCGCTGCGCTGAAAGAGATTATTTCGCAGGTGCGCGTGCCGGTTGTCGCGGATATTCATTTTCACTATAAGCGCGGGGTTGAGGCGGCGCAGGCCGGGGCGGCGTGTTTGCGGATCAATCCGGGTAATATCGGTTCCAAAGACCGTGTGGCCGAACTTGTCAAGGCGGCCAGGGACCATAATTGCGCCATTCGCATTGGCGTGAATGCGGGATCGCTGGAAAAGGATTTGCTGGAGAAATATGGGGAGCCCTGTCCGGAGGCGATGGTGGAGAGCGCGCAGCGCCACATCCAAATTCTCGAAGACCATGATTTTTTCAATTTTAAAATTTCCTGCAAGGCGTCCGATATCTTTCTGGCTGTGGCCGCCTATCAGCAGCTTGCGGAAGTTTGCGATTATCCTTTGCATATCGGCATTACGGAAGCCGGGGGTCTGCGCGGGGGCACGGTCAAATCCGCGATAGGGATAGGCAATCTTCTGTGGGCGGGCATCGGCGATACGATCCGCGTGTCCCTGTCCGCCGATCCGGTGGAGGAGGTCAAAGCGGGCTTCGAGATTTTAAAATCCCTTGGGCTGCGCCATCGCGGCGTGAATGTGATTTCGTGTCCCTCCTGCGCGCGGCAGCAGTTTGAGGTGATTGAAACGGTCCGGATTCTGGAAGAGCGTCTGGCGCACATCACCACGCCGATGAGCCTGTCCATTATCGGTTGCGTGGTCAACGGCCCCGGCGAGGCGCTGATGACCGATATCGGTCTGACGGGTGGCGGGTCCGGCACGCACCAGATATATCTGGGCGGCGAAAAGGCCCACCGTCTTCAGGAAGGGGATGTTTCCATCATTGACCATATCGTGAAGCTGGTAGAGGAAAGGGCGGAGGAGATTGAGCAGCAAGGCTCTCATGTCCCGGAAGCAGCGGAATAGAGAAAATACGGCTTAGAGTGGGCACATATCCCGAAGTTTTTTATTGGCAATAACCACCTTTGCAATATCTGTCAGTAAGGATTTCATCTCGTCAGGATTTGCTGAATTGTAGAATGTAGTGCTGACTCCCATCCGTTTCATTAACCTGTCTTGTTTATTTCCACTCGTGACTCTTGAAAAACGCACAAAATAACGCCCTTCATCATCAGGACTTTTTGTATCCCGCCGAAATTTGGGGTTTTCTATACATTCCACTTTGTAGAGTGACTCGTTACCCGTACTGAACCCGGTAATAGTTGGAAGTTTGATTACAAGTCTTTGGGAACGCAATCCTTCACAAACTTTATATGCTTTTTTCCAGTCAACTTCTTTTGGGTCTTGGCTCTCAAGATAACGACCGTCCTTATCTTGGAACACTGTAATATCTGCTTGCATAAGCCTTTCGCGAGTGTGCCGGGGGATGGCCCGTTTATCGGATACCAGTGAAACCGGACCTTTAATTTGAATATCTGAATTTCTTTCCTTTTTTAGTTTTGAGAGGAGTTCAAAAACTTTCTGAAGAGAAGGAAGGAATGATTCGCCTTCTTTGTGCTCTGTTATCTCCTTTTTTACTCTTACCGCTGTTTTCTTTCCTATTTCTTCTATTGCTGCAGAAACAGCGTCGTCTGCGGCGGTTATAATCTCATGCAAATTCTTTCCCATAAAGCCCTCTTTTTAAGGGGGTTTTTATATGAAAACATATTTTCTGTCAAATGTTTGCGCGGAGCTTCGGAGAAGCGGAGAATGAGAAAAACTTCGTCTCTCCGGACCTCCGCGTAAAACACTTCTTTATCCCCCTTTTTTCTTCTTCGCTTCTTCGCGATTTCGCGTTAAACAAGCAGCCATGGATCTCAAAGAAAAATTGGCCCCCGTGAAGGCGCGGTATGCGGAGCTGGCTGGAAAGCTGGCGCAGGGAGGACTCTCCGGCGGGGAGATCGTGAAACTGTCCAAGGAATATTCGGATTTGGAACCGGTCGTGGAGGCCGTTGAAGCCTATGAGAAGGCTTTGTCCGATAAGGAAGAGGCGCAGGAAATGCTTTCCGATCCTGAAATGAAGGAAATGGCGGAAGGCGAGCTGGCGGAGCTGGCGGAGAAAATCCCGGCGCTGGAGGAAAAAATCAAACTGGCGCTGCTTCCCAAGGACAGCGCGGATACCAAAAACGCCATTCTTGAAATCCGGGCCGGCACGGGCGGGGATGAAGCCGCTTTGTTCGCTGCGGATCTTTTCGGGATGTATAAGGGGTACGCGGCCGTGAAAGGCTGGCGCGTCGAGGTGATGAGCGCTTCGGAGAACGATCTGGGCGGGTATAAGGAAATCATCGTCGAGGTGTCCGGGGTGGATGTGTTCTCGCGTCTCAAATATGAATCCGGCGGCCACCGCGTGCAGCGGGTCCCGAAGACGGAGACGCAGGGGCGGATTCACACCTCCGCGGCGACGGTGGCGGTGCTGCCCGAAGCGGAGGACGTGGATGTGCAGATCAACGAGGCGGATTTGCGGATTGATATTTACCGCTCTTCCGGTCCGGGGGGGCAGTCCGTGAATACGACGGACAGCGCGGTGCGGATGACGCACATTCCCACGGGGATTACGGTGTCCATGCAGGATGAAAAGTCCCAGCATAAAAACCGGGCCAAGGCGCTGAGAATCCTGAAAACCCGGGTATATGACCACGAGCGGCAAAAGGTCGATGCGGAGCGGGCGGCCGAGCGCAAGGGCCAGATCGGCTCCGGCGACAGGTCGGAACGTATCCGCACCTATAATTTTCCGCAAAGCCGCGTGACGGACCACCGGATCGGCCTGTCTTCCCACAATCTGGAAGGCATTCTGGCCGGGATAGGTCTGGACGAAATCGTCGAGGCGCTGATTACCGAGGATCAGGCGCGGCAGCTCGGCGCGCTGGAGGGGTAGTTTTCAAAAAAACCTTCTCTCATCTATAAACCTAAAAAGGTTTTAGGTTTGAGGTGGGAATAGTCAGCAAAAGGTTTATTTTGTGTATGGGCCTCTATTGCCGTCTTTAAACAATCTTGATAATTCCCTTTGCGGGTCAGATAGTCCAGACCACTAAAAGATCCTTGTTCGTTTATGGTAAATCTGACTGCTTCTTTTTGATCATCTATGCCCCACACAGTCTTCAGGCAAAGCTCCGGTTTGGGATCTGAACCCATATTAAATTGTGCCGTTAGTGGAAAAAGTCCCGTTCCCATTTTCTCATCCTTTCCTGCAAGGGGCATAACTGGGAGGGATTATGGCACAATTATTACATTATGTAAATAAAAATTTAATTTTTCTTTTTCAAACAACGACTTCTTAACACCCCTCAATTTCGTCATTGCGAGTCGCCGCAGGCGGCGAAGCAATCCAGAAATTGCCAGAAACAGCGGATTCTGGATTGCTTCGTCGAGGCTTCACCTCTCCTCGCAATGACGGAAAACGAGGAATTTCAGAAAATTGAGGGGTGCTAAGCAACGACTTCGTGTTTCTTCGCAAGCTTCGTAAGCTTCGTGATAAAAAGATTAAATGCGCTTTCCCCACGCCTTCGTTTTCTTCATGTCCTTTGTGCCCTTCGTGTTAAAACCCGATTCTTGACATTATAGGAATAATATCCTATTATGTCAGGCATGAATATGTTCACAAAAACAGAAGAAGAAAAACGGCGCAGCGAAAAACGTAAGGCGGAAGCGCAATCGCGTTCCGATCTGGCGGCAGCGTTGGGGTACGATCTTCTGGAGGCCCTGAATATCGGAGCGGGGCAGGGGCAGGAAGACCTGACGCCGGATCAAATCCGCACGCTTCAGAAACAGATACTGGCATTGGACAAGGTGTTTCAAAGATTGCTGAGCGATGCGGACAATAAATATGACATGTTGTTGCAATATAGCGTGGCGCTGCGGGCGCAGAATCAATACCGCTATACGGTTGAGGCCCTCAATAGCCTGAAAAAGGAGGAAGAGGAGGATGCAGAGAAATAACACTCTTCGTCATTGTCTTCAGGGGGCTGAGGAACAACATGTTCTGTCATCCCGAGCGAAGTCGAGGGATCTTGTATCTATTCAGCATCAAAGATCCCTCGACTTCGCTCGCAATGACACCGCAGAAGAAACAAATCGCCTTCATCACGCGCTCGTTTTCGCAAACGAACTGAGTAAATCCAGATTACGGGAAATGGCAGAAAATTACGAACGGCGCTGGACCGCGCAGCGGCGGGCGGAAAAAGCGCGCCTGATTCAAAAATACCGGCCGTGGCGCCGTGCGTGCGGGCCGCGGACGGTTGAGGGCAAGGCTGTATCTTGCCGCAATGCGCTGAAACACGGGGGGTGCGGCGCTGAATTTCGCCGGTTGAATCTTTTGCTGAGGGTGCAGCGGCGCTTTGTGGCGGCGGTGCTTGAAAATAGGCGTGCTGCGTGCGGCGGAAGCGGTTATAAACACCGGATGAAGTTGGAAACGCTTATCAGGCAGATCAGGGCGGATCTTGCGGCGGCGGGGGTGGAGACGCCGGGGCTGGATGCGCGGGTGCTGGTGCGGCATATAACCGGGCTTTCGGAGGCGGACATGATCGCGCATCCGGACGCTCCCGTGTCCGGGGCGCATCAGGCGCAAATCGCGGCGGCTGTCATGCGGCGGCGCGGTGGGGAGCCTGTCTCCCGCATTCTGGGGGAGCGGGAGTTCTGGGGGATGTCTTTCAAGGTCACGCCCGATACGCTGGATCCGCGGGCGGATACGGAAGTTCTGGTGGAGGCGGCTTTAAATGCCCTCTCTCAAAGGGAGAGGGAGGGGACCCGCGTTAGCGGGGAGGGTGAGGGGTTAAACATCCTCGATATGGGCACCGGAACAGGCTGTATTTTGATTTCTCTTCTAAAAGAGCTTCCGGCGGCGCGGGGTGTGGCGCTGGATTTGAGTCTGGATGCGCTTCGGGTGGCGCGGGAGAATGCGCGGCGGCACGGGGTGGAAGGCAGGATATCTTTTCTATGCGGGAACTGGGGGGATGCGCTTTGCGGCGATTCTTTTGATCTGGTCGTTTCGAATCCGCCTTACATTCGCGAATCCGATATCGAATCTTTGCAAAAAGAGGTGAAGAATCACGATCCGATTCTGTCTTTGGCAGGTGGAAAAGATGGTTTGGCGGCATATCGTGTCCTTTTTACGGCAACAAAAAGGCTGTTAGTCACAGGCGGGCGCGGGTTTTTTGAACTGGGGTTCGGGCAGCTTGCCGAGGCGATGCGACTCGTGGACGACTCTAACCTCTCTCCGAGTCGCGCACATAACGATCTGGCAGGGATTCCGCGGGTCCTTGAAATAACAAATGGGGAAAACTAAAAAAAAACTTGCCAGGGGAGTTGATTGAAAATCCACCACCGCGATATGGTCTTCCTAGCTCATGACATGAAGACTTTCTATATGAGGGTCGAGGCGAAAAAGCCGGCAAGAGAAGGCTAGGCAGGCGTACGTAAATCGGTTATGGTTGTACGTGTGAGTGATTCTGTTAATAAGAAATAGAATAAAGATAAATAAATAAAACAACTCAAGAAGTTAAGACAAGCAGGGGAAAAGGGTATCACCCATGAGACACGCAGGTTCAAACAGACGTTCTACCAGAAATCGCGGAAATAACGGCGGCGGGGGGCGCGGCAGCAGCAGGGGAAACCGGATGCCGGTTTTCGACAGCAACGGCCCGGATGTCCGCATTCGCGGCACGGCGCACCAGATTTGTGAAAAATATGTGGCGCTGGCGAAAGACGCGGCGTCTTCGGGGGATGCAATTCTGTCGGAAAGCTATCTTCAGCACGCGGAACATTACCAGCGCACGATCAATCAGTGGCAGGATAATAATAGTCAGGTGCGCCCGGAAGGTCAGGAATCCGATTCCCAAGGCGGCGCAAAAGGGAATGGCAAGGCGTACGATGAAACGAATATCTCCGGACCTGAAAGAGGAAACGAGAAAGAGGATTTATCTTTGCCTGCCAGTATATTAGGCGAAAGAATTAAACATGAATCTGAAGAAGATTCCGCCGTACGTGTTTCCTCCAGGGAAGGCATTCTTGAAGACGTTTAATCTTCAGGCGCAGTTTTTAACATAACTTTCCTGTGTTTCGGATTAGATTTAGATTCAGATAAAGACAGCGGATTTTTAAGTTGTTTTTGACATCTGTCATTGAATCTTGATTTCCTTCCCGTAATTTTGCCATTGTTGCTTGGTATTGGAGCGCATTTGCACCGGAAGGGATCGTCATGGAATTTGATCGTTTTACAGAAAAATCTCGCGGGTTTTTACAGGCTGCGCAAACGCTGGCTATGCGCAATGACCATCAGTCTCTGGAGCCTGAACATCTCCTGAAGGTGATGCTGGAAGACGAAGACGGGTTGTGCGCCCGTCTGATTCAGACCGCCGGCGGCGATTCTGCGCAGCTTAAGAAAAATGTGGAGCAGGGGATCAGCAAGTTTCCGTCTGTAAGCGGTCCGGGGGCGGGGCAGCTCCGTATTTCAAGTGATTTGGCAAAAATGCTCGATAACGCATTGAATTTAGCTGAAAAATCAGGCGACAAGTTTGTGACGGCCGAGCGCATTTTGCAGGCCATGAGTCTGGCCAAGGCGTCCGATGTGGCGGGGATGCTCGAAGGCGCGGGGGCCACGCCGTCGGCTCTGAATAACTCGATCAACGCCATGCGGAAAGGACGCACAGCAGATACGGCCGGCGCGGAAGACCAGTTTGAGGCCCTGGCAAAATACGCGCGGGATTTAACGGCGGATGCGCGGGAAGGACGGCTGGATCCTATCATCGGGCGGGACGAGGAAATCCGCCGCACGATCCAGATTCTCTCCCGGCGGACCAAGAACAACCCTGTTCTGATCGGGGAGCCGGGGGTTGGTAAAACGGCGATTGTGGAGGGGCTTGCCCTGAGAATCGTCAATGGCGATGTGCCGGAGAGCCTCCAGAACAAGCGCCTGATGTCGCTGGATCTGGGCTCGCTGATTGCCGGCGCCAAATTTCGCGGGGAATTTGAAGAGCGGTTGAAGGCCGTTCTGGACGAAATCAAGGAGGCGGCCGGCGAGATTATCCTGTTTCTGGATGAACTTCATACGCTTGTCGGGGCCGGCAAGGCGGACGGGGCCATGGACGCGTCCAATATGTTAAAACCCGCGCTCGCCCGCGGGGAACTGCATATGGTCGGCGCGACAACGCTGGACGAATACAGAAAACATATCGAAAAAGACGCCGCGCTTGCCCGGCGCTTCCAGCCCGTTTTCACGCCCGAACCCACCGTGGAGGATACGATTTCGATTCTGCGCGGCCTGAAAGAAAAATACGAGGTCCATCACGGGGTCCGGATTACGGACGGGGCGATTGTAAGCGCGGCAACCCTTTCCAACCGCTATATCACGGACCGGTTTTTGCCGGACAAGGCGATTGACTTGATCGATGAAGCCTCTTCGCGCCTGCGCATGCAGGTGGATTCCAAGCCGGAGGAGATTGACGAACTCGACCGCCGGATTGTGCAGCTTAAAATCGAGCGCGAGGCTCTGTCCAAGGAGTCCGACAAGGCTTCCGAAGCGCGGCTCAAGGACCTGGATAAGGAACTGGCGGCGCTCGAATCCAAATCCGCGGATCTCACGGGCCAGTGGGAAGCGGAAAAGCAGAAACTGGGGGCGGGGCAAAAGGTCACGGAAGAGCTGGACCGGGCGCGCGTTGAACTGGAGCATGCCGAACGCGAAAGCGACTGGGGCCGGGCGAGCGAACTTAAGTACAGCAAAATTCCCGAACTGGAGCAAAAACTGGCGGAAAGCGCGCATGTTTCCGGCGAATCCCTCATCAATGAGGAAGTGACCGAAGACGATATCGCTTTTATCGTCAGCAAATGGACGGGCATTCCGGTCGATAAAATGCTGGAAGGGGAGCGCGAGAAGCTCCTGCAGATGGAAGAGAAAATCGCCCAGCGCGTGGTGGGGCAAAGCCGCGCCGTGAAAGTGGTCTCTGACGCTGTGCGGCGCTCGCGTGCGGGGCTGCAGGCTTCGAACCGTCCGATTGGCGCCTTTTTGTTTCTGGGGCCGACAGGGGTCGGGAAGACCGAACTCACCAAGGCTCTGGCCGAGTTTTTATTCGATGATGACAGCGCCATGGTCCGGCTGGACATGTCTGAATATATGGAAAAACATGCCGTATCGCGGATGATCGGCGCGCCGCCGGGCTATGTCGGATATGAGGAAGGCGGCGCTTTAACCGAGGCTGTGCGCCGGCGTCCCTACCAGGTGGTGCTGTTCGACGAAATTGAAAAGGCGCATCCGGATGTCTTTAACGTGCTGCTTCAGGTACTGGATGACGGGCGCCTGACGGACGGACAGGGCCGGACGGTGGATTTCAGCAATACGGTTTTGATTATGACCTCCAATCTGGGGGCGGAACATCTTGTCAGTCTTGAAGAGGGGCAGGATGTCGAGACGGTGCGCGAAAAGGTGATGGCGGCCGTCCGTAGCGCGTTCCGGCCCGAATTTTTGAACCGGCTGGATGAAATATTGCTCTTCAGCCGCCTCAACCGCGAACATATGACCGGCATTGTGGATATCCAGCTTGGCAATCTGCGCGGTATTCTGGCGGCCCGCCGGATTGAACTGTCGGTGGATGAAAAGGCGAAGAAATGGCTGGCGGATAAAGGGTACGATCCGGCTTACGGCGCGAGGCCGCTCAAGCGCGTGATCCAGACCGAGCTTCAAAATACTCTGGCGCAGCTTATTCTCGAAGGGAAGGTTCCGGACGGATCGCAGGTGAAGGTTACGGAAAAATCGGGGGCGCTGGATTTTGACATTACGCTGCCCGGCACCGGCCGGAAAAAAGCCGCGTAGAGTTTTGATCGCAAGATAGACAGTCCGCCTGAATTTGGTTATCCTCAAGGGCAAAGCACCGATTCACTTCATTTTGGGTTTCCATGTTCCGTTTTTTTCTTTCCTTTCCGGCTCTTTTCCTGCTCTGCGGCTGCGCGGCGGTCGTCGAGGGACAAACGCAGAGAATTACGGTGGAAACGCCCGGCACTGAACACGCGCAGTGCCTCCTTGATAACGGGACCGTCGTTTATAAGGTGATGTCGGGCGACAGCGTGGAAGTCACCCGGAACGACCAGGATATGAAAGTGCGTTGTCTGGCGCATGGAAACCGGGAAAAGGAAATACTGGTCAAACGCAGGTCAAGCCCGTGGGCTGCGGGAGATATCCTGACCGGCGCCTTCCCGGGCGCCCTTTATGACCATTTTTCAAAATCCATGTATGTCTATCCGGACGTCATTACAGTTGATTTTACGGGCATGCCGTCTGTGCCCTATCCTCCTCCTGCCTACGGATTTGCCGATGCGCCAAAACCTGCGGAGGAGAAGATTGAAGGGTATCATCCTTCCGTTCCGCAAATCGAGGCCGATAAATATGACGTAAGCCCCGTTCTGCGGAAGAGGGATCCGGGCACGACCTACGGGGCCGATCCTTTCGCGGATGCGCACGATCCGGTCTCTTTGATCCGGTAGTAATGACAGGCGGAAAATCCTATTTCTTCTGCGGGATCGGGGGGAGCGGCATGTTGCCGCTGGCGCTGATCGTGCACGGGCAGGGCGCCGGGGTTTCAGGATCGGACCGCTCTTATGACCAGGGCAAAAATCCGGAGAAGTTTGAATATCTTGAAAAACAGGGGATTGCCCTTTTTCCGCAGGACGGGTCCGGCCTGAAGGCGGGCATGAGCGCGCTTGTCGTTTCAACGGCGGTGGAAGACCATATTCCGGATATCAAGGTTGCGAAGGACCTTGGAATTCCCGTTATTCACCGGGCCCGGCTTCTGGCGGACCTGTTCAACGGGGCGCGGACAAAAGTGGCCGTGGCCGGAACCAGCGGCAAGACGACCGTCACGGGCATGACCGGCTTTGCTCTGCAGGAGTTGGGGCGCGCGCCGACGGTGATGAATGGCGGGATTTTTCGAAATTACAGCCGGGAAAACCCTTACGGGAGCGCGCTCGTCGGGGCGGGTGAAATTTTTGTAACGGAAGCGGATGAGAGCGACGGGTCGATTGCGCTTTATGAACCGGATATCGCGGTTTTGAACAATGTCGCGCTGGACCACAAACCTCTGGAAGAATTGAAGCCGCTTTTTGAAACTTTTTTGAAGCGGGCGGGAACGGCGGTGGTGAATTTCGACAATGAGGCCGCGCGGCTGCTGGCGAAAGACCATCCGGGGACCGTGATCGGCTTTGGGCTGGACGGCGCGGAAGCTTCCCTGACCGCGCGGGATGTTACGTTTTCACCCGATGACGTCACGGCGACCATTCTCTTTGAAGGTCAGGAGGCCGGGTTGAAGATCGGGCTTCCCGGGCGGCACAATCTGTTGAATGCGCTGGCGGCGATCGGCGCTTTAGCTGCACTTGGCATCTCTCTGGAAGAATCCTGCGCTGTGCTGGCGCGTTTTACGGGCATCAGGCGGCGGATGGAACTTGTCGGTTGTAAAAACGGCGTGACGGTCATGGACGATTTTGCGCATAATCCGGACAAGATTGCGGCCACGTTGCAAAGCCTCAGGCGTTTTCCGGGCCGCAAAATCGTTTTTTTCCAGCCGCACGGCTACGGCTTTTTGAAGCAGTTGCACATGCCGCTGGCAGGCAGTTTTTCCGCGCATCTGGACGCGGAGGATGTTTTGTATCTCGTGGAGCCTTACTATGCAGGCGGGACCGTGGATCGAAGTATCGGTTCGAAAGACCTTGCCGCGCAAATAAACGGGCCCCATGTAGATCTTTGCGCAGACAGGGAAGAGGTACGGGCGCACATTTTATCGATAGCGCGCGGCGGAGACAGGATCATCGTTATGGGGGCGCGGGACGACACGCTTTCGGATTTCGCGCGGGAGATTTACGCCGCGCTGCCGTAGCGGCGTTCAATCAGTTTGAAAACGGCGCGCATGCCGGTATCGGCTCCGCCCTGGGGACGTCCGGCCTTGCCGTTTTGTTCCCAGGCATAACAATCCAGATGAATCCACGGGGTGTTGTTTTCAAGGAACTGTTCGAGGAACAGGCCGCCGTGAATCGCGCCGGCCGGTCCGCTGCCGATATTGTCAAAATCGGCGACCTTGCTGTCCATTTCTTTCAGGTACGGTTTCCAGAGCGGCAAAGGCCAGACGGGATCGTTATGCTCCGTTCCGGCGGTTTTAAGATCTTCCAGCAAAGCGTCCTGATTGCTGAAAAAGGCCGGAATGTCCCAGCCCAAAGCGCTGCGCGCCGACCCTGTCAGCGTGGCAAAATCAATGAGAAGAGCGGGCTTGTCCTCGCTGCCATAGGTCAGGGCGTCGGCAAGGACAAGGCGGCCTTCGGCATCCGTGTCGGTGATTTCGACGGTGAGTCCCTTGCGGCTTTTCACCACATCTCCGGGGCGCATGGCGTTGCCGTCTACAGAATTTTCCGCCGCAGAAACCAGAACCTTCAGGCGCACGGGCACATTCATGCTCATAATCATCCAGGCCAGTCCCAGCGCGTGAGCGGCGCCGCCCAGATCTTTTTTCATGTAGCGCATAAAACGCGGAGGTTTGAGGTTCAGGCCGCCCGTATCAAACACAACCCCTTTACCTACAATCGTAACCGCCGGGTCGTTTTTGTCCCCCCATGTCATTTCGACCAGACGGGGACGGCGCGGGCTGGCTTTTCCTACAGCGTAAATGAGCGGGAAATTCTGTTTGAGCAGGTCTTTATCCGCAATGGTTTTCGTTTTGGCTTTGAAATGTCTGGCAACCTGCTTGACCGCTTCTTCCAGTTCTTCGGTTCCCAAATCATTGGAGGGCATGTTGACCAGAGTGCGGATCAGGCAGACAGACTGGATCGTGGAAACGGCCTCACGCCTGTTTGCGCCTGCCGGCCAGACCAGAAGCGGGTGGGGTTTCGGCGCCTCTTTGGGCTTTTTGTAAAGGTCGAATTCATATGCATTCCAGCCCCAGCCAATACAGCTTTGTGTCAGGTCCCGCTCGGAGAGTTCCTCCTCTAGGGCAAAGGCATATTCCTCCAGCACGTCTTCGGAAAGGTTTTTGCGAATGAAGTCTGCGACATTGCTCATGTCGTAAGGGCTAAGGGGCGTTGCCACCCCCGCCAGAACGGAATTGGCCTGTCCGCCGGAATCTCTGAGAATCAAACACTCACCGGTTTTCCCTTTAAAGCCGCTTCCTTCGACTTGCGCGCGCGCGGGTTTGTCCAGTTTTGCAAGGCGGCTCTTCAATGTGTCCGGCGTCACGAGAAGAACAGGCACTACATTGGTATGTGCTTTTTCAAGAAAGGGATCGGGGAAGTTGAACAGATTCTGAATCATAAGGCAGAGCTTCTCATAAAAAGTTGTGAACGCCAAGATTTTGGCTTGGGCCAAGAGTTTTCATATTTTAAATATTTTTCTTTCGGCCTGTACGCTTTAAACGAATTCGCATAGAATAGAAGCCGCTGAAGGGAATCATGTCTAACAGTCGCAATGGCTTTTAATTTCAAAAAACTTAGCATTTTGCTCGTGGAGGATTCTCCGCCCATGCTTAAAATCATGGCGGCGGTGCTTCAGGCCCTTGAAGTCGGGCGCGTCGACACGGCGGAAAATGGTGAACAGGGGTTTGAGCTTTTTTGCGAACATAATCACGATCTCGTGATTACCGACTGGCAGATGGAGCCCATGGACGGCATTGAGCTTACAAAAAAAATCAGGATGGATTCAAAGTCGCCGAACAGAAAAGTGCCGATTATTCTGGCCAGCGGCCATATCGGCCTCGAGTGGGTAAACCGGGCGCGCGATAGCGGCGTGTCCGAACTTCTTATCAAGCCTTTTTCGGCCAACGATCTGGCCAAGCGTATTTCTTATGTTGTCAATAAACCGCGTAAGTTTGTGGAGTGCAGCGCTTTCTTCGGGCCGGAAAGACGGAGGAAAGACGACCCTGACTACCATGGGGAAGAAAGACGCGAGGATGAAGCCTGATGTCAGATAATACGAAAAATTATATGACGGATATGCCGGATCGTGAGACGTCTCATGAGGTTATGAAGCTTGTCCTTGACCATTATATCAAGCATCACAGCGTCGTTCTCAAGAAGCTCCAGATCGCACAGGAAGCGACGGCGAAAAACCTTGAAGAAATCAGGGGGATTTCAGGACGTTTGGGGGCAGAGGAGAAAGACTCTCCTCTGGATGACGCGAGGAAATACGACGATCTGTGGGGGAGCATTATCTCTGCCTTTGAAGAGCACGGCATTTCCGAAGAAGACATGAAGCGGATAGAAGATATACTTCTGGTCATTCCCAGGCAGATCAAGGTCCATTACGAACGCATCATGGAAGAGGATAAGGCGCTGTGCAGGCTTATCGAAAAGCTGAATTCGCCTGAGTATAAAAAGGCCTATGACATCGTTAAACAGGTTCAGGCGAAAGAAAACCCGATGTCGCATCTGGGACCGGAAGAGTATGAGGACGTTCCGGAAGAGGATGTTTTCTCTTATAAAATAACGCGCCGAAGTTAGGCTGTCTTAAGGCCGGCCTCGCGGATCATCTTCATGTCTTCCGCCGCGTCGTTGTTGGCTGTGGTGAGGAGTTTTTCCCCGTAAAAAATAGAATTCGCCCCGGCCATAAGGCACAGGATTTGCGCTTCCTTCGAATAATCCTGCCGTCCTGCGGACAGGCGCACGCGCGCGCGGGGCATAACAATGCGCGTCGTGGCAATCATGCGGACCATTTCGAGCGGGTCGACCGGCGGGCGGTCTTCAAGCGGCGTGCCTTTGACGGGTACCAGCGCATTCAGGGGAACGCTTTCGGGGTGGGGGTTCAGTCCGGCCAGAATCTGGATCATACGCGCGCGGTCCCGCAGGCTTTCCCCCATGCCGATAATCCCGCCGCTGCAAATCGTGATGCCGGCCTTTCTGACAAGATCCAGCGTGTCCAGCCGGTCCTGAAAGGTGCGCGTGGTGATGATTTTATCGTAAAATTCCGGCGAGGTATCCAGATTGTGGTTGTAGGCCTTCAGTCCGGCCTCCGCCAGACGGTTTGCCTGCTGCGCGTTCAGCATTCCAAGGGTCACGCAGGCTTCCATCCCCATATCGGTGACGCCGCGCACCATTTCGATGACGTTGTCGAACTCCTCTCCGTCGCGGACTTGTCGCCAGGCCGCGCCCATGCAAAAACGCGAGGCGCCGGCGTCTTTGGCCATTTTGGCTTTTTCAAGGACGGCCTCCACATCCATGAGCGTTTCTTTTTGAAGCTTCGTCTTTTTCGCGTGATGGGCCGACTGCGGACAGTATTTGCAGTCTTCCGGGCAGGAGCCTGTTTTCAGGCTGAGCAGGCTGGCAAGCTGGATCGTCCCGTCTTCGTGAAATTGCCTGTGAACGCTTTGGGCCTGATAGAGCAGGTCCATCAAAGGTTTTTGCTCAAGAAGGTCCAGAATTTCCTCTGTCTTCCAGTCGTGACGTAAATCGGTCTTTTTTTGCGCGTGTTGCATGCTATTCTATACCCCGTTTCCTTTATGTAGTCGTACGAGATTATGAACAAAATCGAAAGAGCTTATGCCGCTTTTATAGACAAAAGGCAAGAAAAAGGCCTTTTTCGTCAATTGCAGGATGTGTCATGCACGCAGAGCCGCTTTCTGGATTCCGGGGGGCAGACATATCTTAACCTCTCCAGCAACGACTATCTGGGGCTGCGCTTTCATCCCGAATTGATTGGGCGCGCGAACGTGTGGAGTGAAAAATACGGGGCGGGGTCCGGCGCCTCGCGTCTGGTGACCGGAAATCTTGAGGTTTTTGCGGGTCTGGAGAAAAAGGTTGCCGATCTTAAGGGAAAGGAAGCGGCCCTGATTATGGGGTCCGGCTTTTTGGCCAATGCGAGCGTTCTGCCCGCTTTGTTTGATTCCAAAATCCTGGGAGACGATCCGGACGTTTTTTCGGACAGGCTGAACCATGCCAGCATGCATATAGGCTGCGCGGTCGCCGGCGTGCGGCAAATTCGCTACCGCCACAATGATATGGCGCATCTGGCCTCTTTGCTGGAGAAGTACAAAGATTCCGGCCGTCCGAAATTCATTCTGACGGAAAGCGTTTTCAGCATGGACGGGGATATCGCGCCGCTGTCGGAAATCAACGTACTGGCAGAGCGGTACGGCTGTTTTGTCATTTGTGACGAAGCGCACGCAACCGGCGTTCTGGGGCTTCGGGGGCGCGGGCTGGCCATGAAAGCGGATCTGGTCATCGGCACGTTCAGCAAGGCGATGGGCAGTTTTGGCGCCTATATTGCCTGTTCGGAGATGCTGAAGACTTTCCTGGTGAACCGGTGCGCCGGTTTGATTTATGCAAGCGCTTTGCCGCCGTCCGTTCTGGGGGCTATTGATGCGGCTTTGGACCTTGTGCCGGGCATGCCGGCCGAGAGGGAGCATGTTGCCGCCCTCGGATCGGATTTAAGGAAGGGCTTGAGGGCGCTCGGGTTTGAGACGGGGCAGTCGGCGACCCATATCGTGCCTGTGATTGTCGGCAGTGCGGAGCGCTCCCTTGACATGAGCGCCCGTCTTAAAAAAGCCGGTATCTGGGCCGGCGCGATCCGCCCGCCAACCGTTCCGGAGAACGAGGCCCGCATCCGTTTTGCGCTTTCCAGCGTCCATACGCACGAGGACCTGGACCGGGTGTTGAATGTGCTGGATGGAAAAGAAGGACAGACATTTCTCCTTCAGCCTTCTTCGGAAAAACCGCCGCAAAAAGAAAAGGCGGTTGAGAAAAAAACGCTCTCTTCGAAAGGGAATGGCTTGCAGAACGTTGTGTTCGTCCATGGCTGGGGGTTTCAGGCCGGCATATGGATGGACGTGGCGGATCGTCTTAAAGGGGCGAATAAACATTTTGTCGATCTGGGGTTTATCAAAGGGTTTGAAAATTCCACCGGAGATATCCCGGAAAATTCCGTGGTGATCGGTCACTCCCTCGGGGTGATGTGGCTTTTAAGACAGAGAAAAAAATCGTTTAAGGGGCTGGTGTCTATCAGCGGGTTTGACTGTTTCTTCAAGCATCGTCCTGTACGTGAAATTGAAGCGATGAAAAAAAATCTGGCGCGGAAACCCTGGCGGCAAATGCAGGAATTTTGGAAAGCCTGCGGGACGAGCGCTTTTTATATGGAGGACAAGCTGAACGTTCCGAGGCTGGAGGAAGGACTGGAGTGGCTTGCAACGTGGGATGAGCGCCATGGGCTGGGGACGCTGGCATGTCCGGCGATGGTTCTGGCGGCAAAAGACGACAGGATCGTTCCTGAAGACATGACCAGGGCCATCTGGGGGGATTACAACCTGCGCTGGAGCGATAGCGGAGGGCATGTCCTGCCTTTGAACGATCCGGGCTGGTGCGCCTGGCAAATACAGGAATTTCTGGATGGGCTTTGAGAACGTTGCAGATTCCTTCGGGCAAAAGGCCCGCCAATATGACCGCTGTGCGCCGTTGCAAAAAGAGGTCGCACGGAAACTGGCCCGGCAGCTTCCGGGTCTGGGAGCCCCCGATATTCTGGAGATCGGGTGCGGGACGGGGTTTCTGACGGCGGCGCTTTTTCAGAAATATAAAGACGGGCGGTTTCATATCACGGATATTGCGCCGGAGATGGTTTCCGTCGCGGCGGAAAAATTTCATGGAGACGAACGCGCGGTTTTTGAAGTTATGGATGGCGAAAATCCGTCTCTGGAAAAGCAATACGATCTCATTGTTTCCAGTATGGCTGTCCAGTGGTTTGCGTCGCCGCAGAAGAGTCTGAAGGCGTTGCAAAAACACCTCAAACCGGAAGGCAGGCTTTACTATGCAACGCTCGGGCAGGAGAGTTTTGCCGAATGGCGCGCCGTGACGCAGGAGGCGGGCGTTTCATCGGGGCTGCTGGCTTTGTCTGCGTGGCCGGGAATCATCAGCGAGGAAAAAATTGAAATAGATTACGGTGATGCACTCGGGTTTTTAAAGGCGCTGAAGGCGATAGGGGCCCATCAACCGGCGGAGAATTATACGCCCCTTCATCCGGCGGCGATGCGGCGGGTCTGCCGGCATTTCGATGAAACATATCAGGGCCGGATTCGCTGGCACATTGTTTACGGATGTCTGGAAGCTCAGGCGAAGGTTTTTGCGCGTTGATGCAGTCCTTCGAAGATTCCTTCATAGGCGCGGTCTAATTGCGCATCGCTGATGCAATAAGGCGGCATGATGTAAACCGCATTTCCCAGCGGGCGGATGTTCAGGCCGTGGGATAAATACCAGTCGCGAAGAAATTCGCCTTCCCTGCTTTTGTAATCGCCGCGTTCGTCCGCCAGATTAAAGGCCATGACGGGCCCCATCACGCGGGGCATGTAAATGTCCGGCAAAGCCTGAAGCGCCGGAAGCTGTGCGCGGTGCCGGGCTTCAAGGTGCGCGACCCGTTCCATCGTTTTTTCCGTGTCGAACAGGTCCAGTGATTTGAGCGCCACGGCGCAGGCCAGCGGGTTGGCCGTGAAGGTGTGTCCGTGTGCAAACGCCTTTTTAAAATCGTTGTCTAAAAAGGATTCGTAAACATGATCTCTGGCAACCGTGACGGATAAGGGCATATAGCCGGCCGTTAAAGCTTTCGAGAGGCAGATAATATCCGGCGTCACCCCGATTTTTTCACAGGCGAACATCTCGCCGGAGCGCCCGAAGCCGACAGCCACTTCATCATAAACGATAAGAAGGCCGGCGTCCCGGGCAAGGTCTGTAACCCGTTTCATGAAGGCGGGACGGCAGAAGCGAATGCCGGCGGCGCCCTGCATGAGAGGTTCCACAATCAGGGCCGCCGTTTCATTCCTGTGGGCCTGAAGATGTTTTTTAAATATCTCAAGCGCCCGGTCTTCTTTGGCCTGAATGTCGTTATCGCCGTCCCATGTGTGGGGGTAGGGCACGGTGTCGACGCAAAAGAGCAAATCCTGCCAGACATTGAAAAAGCCGCAGCTTTTTCCTGCCGACATCGCGCCTATTGTGTCGCCGTGATAGGCGCCTTCAAAAGCCAGGAATTTTGTGCGGCCGTCTTCGCCTTTGTTTTTCCAGTATTGATAGGAAAGTTTGAGGGCCACTTCGACCGCCGTGGAGCCGTTGTCCGAAAAGAAGGTGTGGTTTAAATCTCCGGGCAGAATTTGCGCCAGCATTTCGGCAAGATCGATCGCAGGGGGGTGGGAAAATCCTGCAAACATCACATGTTCCATTCTGGCAGCCTGATCGCGCAGGGCCTCGTTGATTGCAGGATGTGCATGGCCGTGAACGCAGGTCCACCAGGAGGAAATCATATCCAGTATTTCATGGCCCTGTTCGTCGTACAGGCAGGCGCCCCTGGCGGAGGTAATGACAACGGGGTCGCGCTCTGTGGCGTGCTGGGTAAAAGGGTGCCAGATATATTTCTTGTCTTTTTCACACCAGTTTTTCATGTCCTTAAAGCTTCACCTCCGGCTTAATTCGAAGGAGGGACTCCCTGTCGACAGGGTCGAGATAATCTATTTCGGCGATGATCGGCACGCCGCCATACTCCGCCAGCGCCTGCCGGTTATGCGGTGTTTTGGGGCCGCTGATGATCAGTCCCGCGACAGGCAGGTTCCTTTTGCGCAGCGCTTCAAGCGAAAGAAGGGTGTGATTGATGGTCCCCAGACCGCTCCGGCAGACAAGGATGGCGGGCAGGGCCAGTCTTTCAATCAGGTCGATCATCATCTCTTTTTCATTCAGCGGCACCATCAGTCCCCCGGCTCCTTCTACAATGAAAGGATGGTCGGCGGCAGGGAGGGAAAAGTCGTCGAGCGCAATATGCACGTTTTCACGTTTCGCGGCTTCATGCGGAGACAGCGGGGCCTGAAGCCTGTGAACGGAATCGATAAAGTGTGCTTTGGAAAGTTGTGTGATTTTCCGTACGAAATCTTCATCTGTCGGGACTTCCAGACCGCACTGAACGGGCTTCCAGTATACGCCTTCCAGTTTCAGCATAAGCCAGGCGCTGGCGAGCGTTTTGCCGACGTCCGTATCCGTTCCTGTAACGAAAAAACCTTTCATGGGCACAATATGTAGAGGAATCTCTTGATAAGTACAAAAAAGATTCCTCAGGCGATTGAAGGGAGGGCGTTTTTCTTTAGAGTCCGTTTCAAGGAGCCAAGGAATGGTTTGCAAAAAAGCTAGGAAGCTGTTTTCCGCTGTATTGTGGGGAAGCACAGCCCTTTTGTTCGGGGGCGTGCCCTTACCGGCCTGTGCGCAGTCGCAGCAGGTGGCGGGCGCGACCGCAAACCTGACCGTCCAGAACACATTTACCTTTACCGAAGTGACCGTTGCGGATGTCGGGATTTCAGCCGTCTTTACGGATGTCGGCGGTCCGGATATCTCCACGATTACGCTGGCGCCGGATGGCACCCTGACCACATCCGCGCCGAATAATTCGCAGGTGATTATTGTCGATAGCTCCGGCACAACGGCGGGACAGTTCAGCGTGTCCAACGCGGCGCCCAACACGCCCCTTACGATCAATTTTTTCAATGTGGTGGATTTGACCTGCGCGGCGTGCGGCGGCGGGAACCCGGCTATTTTGCTCGGGGGGTTCACGCATGATGCCGGGGGGGCGCCCATGACGGACGGTGCGGGAGATATGACGTTTAACTATGGGTTTACCCTGACCACCGTTCCCGGCCCGCCGCAATATCTGGACGGGCTCTATTCCGGCAGCTTCGATATCAGCGTGAGCTATTAACAGACTTGATTTTCCGGGGGATCGGGGCTAGAACCTATCTCATCATGCAACGGATTAAAAAACCACTGCTCTACACGCTGGTGCTGACGGAAATGTCGCACCTGTTTTGCTGCGTGTTGCCGACGGTGTTCAGTATCGTGAGCCTGTTTGTCGGTCTGGGGCTTGTGGGGGCCATGCCGCCGTTTTTGTATAAGATGCACGAGATGATCCATGCGTGGGAGATTCCGTTGATTTCCTTTTCCGGCGCGGTTGTGGCTTTGGGGTGGGTTATCGACGCGGTAAGCGCGCGTATGGACTGCCACGATACGGGCTGTGAACACGGCCCCTGCACGCCACAAAAGAGAAAAGCGCATATTGTCCTGAAAGCCGCGACGGTTTTGTTCGTTTTTAACGTCCTGATCTACGGCGTCTTTCACTACGGTCACTAAACGTGGTTCTTTACAGTTTTCTCGCCTTTCTAGCATTTTTCCTGTTTGTCGGGCTGCTGTCCGTGCGCAGGCGCCGTAAATCCGCAGAAGATTATCTTCTGGCCAGCCGTGAAATTTCGCCTGCGTTTGTCGGTCTGTCCGGCGCGGCCTCTACCGCGAGCGGCTTTGGCTTTACGGGGATTATCGGATTTGGCTACATGATGGGGCTGCCCGGCGCGTGGTTTGTTTTCGGCGCGGTTTTCGGCTCTTTGATCGCCTTCGCTATCGTAACGCGCCGTTTCAGGGTTTTTACCCAAAGGCGCGGGGTGGCGTCTTATTCGGAATATCTGGCGACAGGCATCGGAAAAAATCCGAGGCTCCTTCAGACGGTCATAGGGCTTGTGAGTATTTTCGCGGTTATTCTCTACGCGACGGCGCAGCTTACCGCCGGCAGCAAGGCCCTGCACGTTCTGTTTGGCTGGGAATACGGCGCCGGCGCCGTTCTGGGAGCGATTATCGTGGTTCTTTATTGTTTCGCGGGGGGGATACGCGCATCCATCTGGACGGATGTGGCGCAGATCATGGTGATGTACGGCGCCATGGCGTTGCTTGCGGTTGTGTCCCTGACGGCGATCGGCGGATTTTCAGGGCTGTATGAAAAACTGCAGGCGATTGATCCGGCCCTCGTGGATATTTTTCCCGAAAATACGATGTTCGGCGCGTTCCTTTTTATTCTGGGGTGGCTGTCGCTCGGTTTCAGCTTTATCGGTTTTCCGCATGTCATGGTGCGGTTTATGACGCTGAAAAAATCGAAGGATACGCGAAAGGCGATAGCCTGGTATCAGGGCTCGTACGCTGCTTTTTATATTACCGCCTATATCGTGGCGCTGTGCACGCGCATATTGGTGCCGGACGCGGCGGATTTCGACAAGGAACTGGCCTTGCCCCAGCTTGCCGAAACGATGCTGCCGGATATCCTCGTGGGCGTTATTCTGGCGGGCATTTTTGCCGGCACCATTTCAACGGCGGATTCCCTGGTTTTAAGCTGCACGGCCTCCCTGTCCCGGGATATTTTTAAAAAACACAAAGACTCCTACATCTTTTTGAAACTCAGCACCCTGAGCGTAACGGTTGTGGCCCTGATTCTGGCTTTGACGGGCAGCAAGAGCGTTTTTGACCTGGTTCTTTTTGCCATTACCATTATGGGGGCGGGGTTTGCGCCGCTTATGATCGTGCGGGTTTTGCACTGGCCGGTAACGCAGATTTTGGCGCTTTGCATGATGGCGGCCGGTCTGGCCGCCGGTATCGGCTGGCGTCTGCTGGGCTATCATGTGCATGTTTACGATGCGCTTCCCGGCATCGCAGCGGCCTTTGCCGTTTACGGGATTGGTCTGCTTTTGTGGTTAAAAGCGCCGCAGGCCTTGCGAAAGCCTTTTGTTTCCAGTAGGTCTAAAGCGCAATGAAGTTTGAAGATCTCGGTCTGAGCGACGAAACGCTCAAAGCTATCAGGGAATGTGGCTATGAAAATCCCACGCCTATTCAGGAACAGGCTATTCCGCCTATCCTGATGACGCGGGACGTGGTGGGGCTTGCCCAGACAGGCACCGGAAAGACAGCCGGGTTTACCCTGCCGATGATCGAAGCTTTGAGCGGGGGGCGCGCGCGGATGCGGATGCCGCGTTCCCTTGTGCTGGAGCCCACGCGGGAACTCGCGGCGCAGGTAGCGGAAAATTTTGACACTTACGGCAAATATCACAAATTGAGCAAGGCGCTTCTTGTCGGCGGGTCCTCCATGGCGGAGCAGACAAAACTGCTGGATAAGGGCGTGGATGTTCTGATCGCGACGCCGGGCCGCCTGCTGGATTTGTTTGATCGCGGTTCCGTCCTGCTCAACGATATTAAAATCCTGGTAATCGACGAAGCGGACCGGATGCTCGATATGGGATTTATTCCGGACATTGAAAAAATTGTTTCCTTCATTCCGCCAGTGCGTCAAACGCTTCTTTTTTCCGCCACGATGCCGCCCGAGATCAAGGGCCTGACCAAAAAGTTCCTGAGCAATCCAAAGGAAGTATCTGTGGCCCCGCCGGCGTCCCCGGCCGAAAATGTGGAACAGTTTCTGGTTGAAATCTCCCCGCGGGGCAAAGAAGGCGCGCTGTTGAAAATTCTGAAAAAAGAAGAGGTCAAAAACGCTTTCATCTTTTTGAACCGGAAAAAGGATATAGATCCGCTGGCAAAGTTTTTAAAGGGAAAGGGGTATAAAGCCGCCCCGCTTCACGGCGATATGCCGCAGGTCAGGCGGACGGAAACCCTGCAGGATTTCAAGGACGATAAAGTCACCCTTTTGATTTGCAGCGACGTGGCGGCACGCGGTCTTGACGTGAAGGGCGTTTCACATGTCTTCAACTACGATCTTCCGATGAGCCCGGATGATTACGTTCACCGGATCGGCCGGACGGGCCGGGCGGGAGAAAAGGGCCGGGCCTGGAGTTTTGCGAGCGAGCGTGACGAAAAGTTTTTGGCGGCGATTGAAAAACTCATCAAGAAGCCGATTGAAAAAGTTGCGTTGGGACCGGAAAAAAGCCCCTCCAGAGGCGAGAGTCAGGACCGTCCGAAAAAGACATCGGAAAAAAGGCCGGAAAAAAGGTCTCAGAAACCTCCTGAAAAGACGTTTAAAGAGCCTCCCTCCAAGGCGGTTTCCGAAGATTCTACGGGCTTCGGGGACGATATTCCCGACTTTTTTAAAAATTAGAGGCTCTTTTTCAAGCTTTTCTTGACGCAAGGGCTTATTTCCCAAAGAATCCCAGAATGTTTCGCCTTCTTCTTATTATGTTTTTATTTGTCCTGTGTCTCTTTTCCGGAGCGGGGCAAAAGCTGTGGGCGCAGGAAACGTTGCTGGAAGGAAAATCGCCGATCTCAACGCAGGCGCCGGTTGATTTTACGGCGGACAGTCTGGAGCATGATAAAAGCGGGCAGGTTATTACGGCCAAAGGCAATGTCGAACTGGTTCAGGCCGGCTATATCCTGAAGGCGGATAAAATGACCTATAACACGGGGACGGATACGGTTCGCGCCATCGGAAATGTCGTTTTGAGCCACCCCGAAGGCGATACCTATTTTGCCGACGAATTCGAATTAAAAAACCAGATGAAAGACGGTTTTGTGCGCGGGTTGCACGGGCTTATGGCGGACGGCTCCAGATTTTGGGCCGGCGAGGGTGAGCGCATCGCCGGCATGAAAATTGTCATGAAAGAGGCGGCCTATACGCCATGTGAACCTTGTAAGGAAGATCCTTCGCGCCCGCCCGTCTGGCAGCTGCGCGCGGGAGAGGTTACGCATGACAAGGAAGAGGCCCGCATTGAATACCGCGATGCGCGTTTTGAAGCCTTCGGGGTTCCCGTGGCTTATACGCCGTATTTCGCCCACCCCGACGGCAGCGTGAAACGCAAAAGCGGGTTTTTGGTTCCAAGCCTCGTGTTTGACAGTTATCTGGGGACCGGCTATGCGCAGGAATATTACTGGGATATTGCGCCGGACAAGGACGCCACGATCGGGGCGCTTGTCTCTACCGATGTGAATCCGGTTTTGAACGGGGAGTACCGGCAAAGATTTGAGAATGCCGAAATCAAGCTTAACGGCAGCGCGACCTATTCCGACAGGACGGACCGCGTGTCCGGGCGGGAGAAGGCAAAGGACGATTCCGGACGGGGGCATTTTTTTGCGGACGGGCGCTGGGAGATTAACGAAAAATGGCGCAGCGGCCTTCGGGTGGAAGTGGCCTCCGACGATCAATATATGAACCAGTATGACATTAGCAACGAGGACGTGCTGGAAAGCGAAGTGAATGTCGAGCGCTTTTCAGGCCGTGATTATGCTGTCGCAAGGGTTATGGCGTTTCAGGATATCCGGATTAGCGAACGCCAGGTGGATCAGCCTGCCGTATTGCCGGAGGTGGAAGCCAGGTTTCTGGGGGATCCGAACCAGGCTTTGGGAGGGCGTTGGAGTCTGGGGGTTTCCGCATTGGGGTTGCAGCGCGGGACGGACGATCAGGACATGACCCGCGGGACGCTGGAGGGAGGATGGCGGCGGCGCTTTGTCCATGCCAGCGGGCTTGTGAGCCGCCTTGATTTGACGGCGCGCGGGGACGCTTACAATGTGCGGGACCGGGATGTCGCGACGGTCGGATCTGGGCGTAACGGGAAATCTTCCGCCTTGCGCGGTTTTGCGCAGGGGCATTTGCAAAGCAGCTATCCCGTTGTCAAAAATTTTGAAGAGGCGCAATTCGTCGTTGAACCCCTTGCGGCGCTGACCATGGGGACGGACGTGAATGTCAGCGACCGGATTCCGAACGAAGACTCTCAGGATGTCTATCTGGATTCCCTGAAGCTTTTTGAACCCAACAGGTTTCCGGGCTATGACAGGGTCGAGGACCGTGGGCGCGCAACCTACGGCCTGCGGACGGGGCTATACGGGGATCAAGGGTATTACGGCGAAATCTTTTTCGGCCAAAGCCGCCGTTTTGACAAGAAGAACAATCCTTTTCCGGAAGGGTCCGGCCTTTCTGACCAGGATTCGGACTATGTGGGACAGCTGTCTCTCGGTCTGGGGGATTATGCCAATCTGGATTACAGTTTCCAGCTTGAAAATGCGAATTTGGCCTCCCAGCGTCACGAGGTTGATCTTCAAACCTCGACAGGGCCTTTGTCTACCAGCACACAATATTTTTACGTGAATGCCCTGAAGGGGACGAGCCTGAGCGAATCCCGGGAGCAGGTCAGGACAAGCGCGCATTTGCGCCTGCATAAAAACTGGGCGGTGGGCGGATCCGTGCGCTACGATCTGGGGGAAGACGAGGGGCTTCGGGCGGCAAGCTATGGAATTGACTATATTGGCCAGTGCGTTACTCTTTCGGCGATTGCCGAGAGGACATTAACCAGCGATTCTTCCGGAGACAGCGATACAAAAATCATGTTTCGTCTGGGGCTGAAAAATCTTGGAGAATTTGAAACGTCCGGCGTGAGTTTAGGTCAGTCAGACGAATAGGGTTATTGTCGTGTGCAATCAGGTCCAATAACAAACGGAAATCCAGCGTGAGTTCAATTATTGATACCGGTTTTCATATGTGGTTTGTGCTGGCTTTAACCGGCGCGGCTATTTATTTCTATGCGCGGGAAAGATTTCCGCTGGATGTGACAAGCGTCCTGCTTTTGACAATCCTTTTGCTTTTCGGCCAGCTTTTCCCTCTGCCCGATGCCAATGGCCGCAACCTGCTCAGCGCGACATCGCTGCTGGCCGGTTTTTCCAATCCCGCTCTGGTGGCGGTGCTGGCGCTTCTGGTGATGGGGCAGGCCATTATTTATACGGACTCCCTGCGCCCGCTGATTAACTTTTTCGTGAAGACCAAATGGCTCCCGGCCTGGGCCTCTGTTTTTGGCGTTTTGATGTTTGTCGTGGTTTTTAGCGCGTTTTTAAATAACACGCCTTTGGTCGTGATTACGATTCCCATTATGCAGGCCATTGCCGCTTCCGCCGGGATATCGGACAGCCGGGTGATGATGCCGCTCAGTTACGGAGCCATTCTTGGCGGGATGCTGACATTGGTGGGGTCTTCCACAAACCTTCTGGTTTCCAATTCCCTCATGGAGCTTGGGTACGAGCCGTTGGGATTTTTTGATTTTACCGTGCCGGGGCTTATGCTGGCCGGCACCGGGCTTGCCTATGTCGTTTTTGTCCTGCCGAAACTCGTGCCGAACCGCCGGTCTTTAAAAGACAGTTTGCAGGGGGATGAAAAGGAGTTTGTTGCCGAGCTTGACGTGACCCTGGAAAGCGCTCTGGTCGGAATGGAATGTGTCGACGGCCGTTTTCCGGCTATCCCGGACATGAATATTCGCCTTATCCAGCGCTCCGGTCACCTCATTTTGCCGCCATTCGAAGGATATGTCATTGAGGGCGGAGATATCCTGATCGTCGCGGCGACCAAAGATTCTCTGGCGGGGCTTTTGTCCAAATATCCGGGGTTCCTTCTGTCGGAAGACGAAGAGAAGACAATCGAGATCAAATCGCAGCTATCCGGGGAAGACGAAGACGGGCGGCCGACGGAGCTGGATGCCCGTGTGGCCGAAACACGCATCCTGGCGGAAGTGATGATTACACCGGCCTCACGCATGGTGGACATGACAATCGACCAATCCGGGTTTCATCGGCTGTTCGGTGTCGTTGTGCTGGGGATCCAGCGCCGTGCACGGGTCGTGCGCCGGCGGCTTGGGCGCATTCGTCTGGAAGCCGGGGATGTTTTGCTTGTCGCCGGTTCCCAGGGCGCTATCAATGACATGCGCGACAATCCGAATTTGATTGTTCTGTCCGGTTCCAAAAAAGAGCTGCCCATTCCCAAGAAGGCGCCTGTTGCGGGGCTTATCTTTCTTGCAACCGTTTTGACGGCCTCAACGGGCATTTTGTCTATTTCCGTTGCGGCCGTGACGGGCGCTGTTTTGCTGATTGCAACGGGATGCCTGAATATCCGGCAGGCCACGCGGGCCATCGACCGTAAAATCCTGCTTCTTGTGGGAACGATGCTGGCCCTTGGAACGGCGCTGCAGGCATCCCACGGGGCACAATATATTGCGGAGCTTCTTTTGCTGGCGCCCTTTGCCGGCCAGCCTTTGATTATGGCCGCTCTGCTTTTTATTATTGTTGCGTTTGTGACCAATATTTTATCGAACAATGCCTGCGCCATTCTCTTTACGCCGATTGCCGTAAATATGGCCATCGATCTTGGGGTTGATCCCTTTATCTTTGCCATTACGATCGTGTTTGCCGCGAACTGCTCTTTTGCCTCGCCGATCGGGTATAAAACCAATCTTCTGGTGATGGGGCCGGGCCATTACCGTTTTCGCGATTTTATGAAAGCCGGTGTGCCCCTTGTCGTTATTTTGTGGATTGCCTATATTCTGATCGCAAAATTTTATTATGGGCTATAGGTAGCAGGAGGGCCTGATGAGCTTGAGTGGATATGATCCCGGCGCACGCTATAAAGAGCGTTCCATGCAACGCTTCAGCAGGGTCGTTTCAATGCTTATTGTGATTGGAATGTCTGCGATTGCGGGCTTTTGGGTGGGGCAGCAATATGCCGCGGAAAGGCATATTTCCTTTCAGGATCAGGTGCGGGATTTAACCCAGCAAAATAAAATGCTGCAAGAATCCCTGACGGAAATCAGGGCGGAGGCGCAGACCGCCAATACGCGTTACGAACAAATCAAAAAGGAATATGAGGCCCAGCTTCCGGAAGGGCCGATGCAGGATATTACAAAACTTTTAAGGGAGCAGCTTGCGGACGGGATGGACCCGCAAAGGCTTGCCTTTCTTATTCGCAGCGCAAGGCCGCCGACGGGATGCGTTGAGCCTGAAACCAAGCGTTTTGTCGTGACGACGCCGGCGCACAAAGGGCCGAAGAGCAGCGTGGTTGTCGCGGACGGTGCGATTGTCGTCAGCGGGACCGGCGTGTCGGCGCAGAATGAAAACGGGAATCCTGAGGCCTGGTACGATCCGGCGCGCAGTGTGACCGTCAGCTTTAAGGCCGGAGAGGTTCTTGAAACCAAAAAAGGAACGCTTCCCTTGCGCCATTCCGTCGTGGTGGAAGGGCGCGAATATCGTTTTACGATTGAAGCGGGGGCGCGGTCATTCGCCCGTGTCGTTTTCGACTCCTGTGCCTATCCTTAAAAGGTCCTTCACCGAACCGTCCAGCCGAAGCGCGCCGCCGGAGCGGTTTTCTTCAGGAATAGACAAATAATCCTGCAAGGCTCCGGCGAGGGCTTCGTCCATTTCCGCAGAGCCTCTGACGTCCAGTGTGCCCGGATAAAACAGCAGGTGCCCGTTCAGGCTGCTCTTTTCTTCCCTCAGGGCGGTCAGGGAAAAAGGAAGGGGGCCTCCCTTAAAGCGCCTGTCTTCGAGGTAATCCAGATGGACCGAAACGGCGCCAAGGTCCCGTAGCGTTTCCGGCGGCGTTTTCCCTTTTTTCGTTTTTTCCAGATAGGCGAAGAGCTTTTTTGTGTCTGGAATATTCAGGACAGATTCAAAGATCGAGCGCTCCGGGCCCGTTTGGGCGTCGATGCTGAAGGCAACCCCCGGAAGACCGGATAGCCCCGTGCGGAACAGGAGGTCAATATTTTGAAAATCCCCGCCCAGAACAAGTCCGATATTCTGCAGGGGAAGATCGAACATGGTCCCGCTTCCGGCGTCAATCTGCCCGGTGAGGGCGCCGGGGTCTTTTTGCCCTGTATAAGTCAGCCAGCCGGATAGCCGCGCAAGGCGGGCGGGGCCGATATTCAGCCGTCCGTCCAGAACGTCTCCTTCCAGATGGAGGCCGCCTTCGGGGGTGATAAATCCCGACCATTTTGTATCGAAACCAAGCTGGTATTGCCTAGCTTTGACCTTGGCTTCGATTTCGCGTTTCCCGTCCTTTTCAGAAGAGATGTTCAGGTTGCTTTCGATCCTGATGTCGCCGTAAGGCGTCGCGAAGTCGCTGCGCAGGGTTTGAATGGAAAAATTTCCGGCCGGCAGGGCGTTGCGAAAACGGCTTAAAGCCAGAAAAGAGGGGGGGAAGCCTGTTATTTCATAGGCGGTTGAAAGCGTTCCTATTTCAACATCGCGTAAAGACAGGGTTTTAAAATCAATCCGGGCTTTCAGGCGGTCGATGGTATTGAAGCCGTCCGTATCGAGGTGGATATCTGTGGCCAGAATGTAAGAAGGATGAACCGAAAGGGTGCCGATGGCGGCTCTTTTCTGTCCGGCTTCGGTCAGGAAGGCTTCAATTCTGTCCCGGGCAAGAGAGGGAACCAGAAACAGCCAGACGGCAGATAAGACCAAAACCGGAATGAGAATGAAAAGAGCGCGTTTTCGGGGCATGGTCATGGTGCGGGCCTGCGGTTTTCTTGCTTAAATATCAATATCCCGGACAAATTCCGCATTGTCCTGAATAAACTGGAACCGCGCTTCCGCGTTTTTGCCCATCAGGCGTTCGACCAGATCATCCACGCCTTTATAATCCGGCGTGCTTGCCGCGCCCGTTTCGTCGTCGAAGCCCATGGCGGCATGGATATCCGGTAAATTTACGCGCAGGAGGGTCCGGCTTTTGGGAGCCATTGTCGTTTCCTTGAGCTGCGCCGCCGGCATTTCGCCCAGGCCTTTAAAGCGGCTGACTCCCACGTTCTTTTTGCCCTTGAAAACGGTTTGCATCAATTCGTCCTTATGCGCGTCATCCTTGGCGTATTCGCTTAAGGTTCCGCTGGTGAGGCGGTAGAGGGGGGGCTGGGCCAGATAAAGATGCCCTTCTTCAATCAGGGGGCGCATCTGGCTGTAGAAAAAGGTCACAAGCAAAGAGGCGATATGGGCGCCATCCACATCGGCATCCGTCATAATGATGATGCGTTCGTAGCGGAGTTTTCCAAGGTCGAAATCCTTACCCGTGCCGCTGCCGAGGGCCTGAATGAGATCCTGAATTTCCTGGTTGGCGCGGATCTTGTCTTTCGAAGCGCTGACCACGTTCAGGATTTTTCCCCGCAAAGGCAGAACGGCCTGTGTTTCACGGTTGCGGGCCTGTTTGGCGGAGCCGCCGGCGGAATCGCCTTCGACCAGAAACAATTCCGTATCCTCGGCGGTCCGGCGGGCGCAGTCGGAAAGCTTGCCGGGCAGGCGCAGTTTGCGGGTGGCCGATTTCCGGTTCGTTTCTTTTTCGGCGCGGCGGCGCTGCCGGTCTTCCGCTTTTTCAATGATGCTTTCGAGCAGGATTTTACTGGTTGCGGGGTCTGCGCTCAAATAATGGTCAAAATGATCCCTGAGCGTGGATTCAACCCATTTTGTCGCCTGCGCCGTGGCAAGACGCTCTTTGGTCTGTCCCTGAAATTGCGGGTCGCGGATAAAGACGGACAAAAGCGCGCAAGCCCCGCCCATAATATCCTCGGCGGTGATGGCGGCGGCTTTTTTGTTTCCGCTCATCTCGCCATAGGCTTTGAAGCCGCGTAAAAGCGCGTTGCGCAGGCCCTGTTCGTGGGTGCCGCCCTGAGGGGTCGGGATGGTGTTGCAATAGGAGTTCATGAATCCTTCCCCGAATTCAGGCCATGAAAGCGCAAATTCAACTTTTCCGGCGTCTTCAGGCAGGTCCGCAATGCCGGAAAAAGGGGTGGGCGTAATGAGTTTCTGTCCCTGAAGCGAGCTTTGAAGAAAATCTTCTAACCCGTTGGGGAAATGAATAATTTCTTCCTCAGGAGTTTTGCTTTCCGGTTTCAGGTCCGCGGCGTTGCAACGCCACCTGATTTCCACGCCGCGAAACAAATAGGCTTTGGACCGTGCCATCCGGTAGAGCCAGTCGGCCTTGAATTTTGCCGTTGTGCCGAAAATCTCCGCATCGGGATGGAAGCGAACGGTTGTGCCGCGCCGGTTATGCACAGCGCCAAGATCTTCGAGTTTCGAGGTGGCCAGCCCGCGGGCGTAGGACTGGCGGTAGAGTTTTTTATCTCGCGCGACTTCAACCCAAAGCCAGTCGGACAGAGCGTTCACGACGGAAATGCCGACCCCGTGAAGGCCGCCGGAGGTCTGGTAGGCTTTCCCACCGAATTTTCCACCGGAATGCAGCGTGGTCAGAATGACTTCCAGCGCGGATTTCTTCGGATATTTGGGATGCTTGTCCACGGGAATGCCGCGTCCGTTATCCGAAATGCTGACAGAACCGTCCTCTTCGAGCGTGACGTCAATGCGGCTGGCGTATCCGGCAACGGCTTCATCCATTGCGTTGTCCAGGATTTCGGAGGCGAGGTGATGCAAGGCGCGCTCATCCGTGCCGCCGATATACATGCCGGGCCGCTTGCGCACGGGCTCGAGCCCCTCCAGAACCTCAATGTCGCTGGCGCCGTAATCCGATTCTTTTGCGGATTTTGAAGAAGAAAAAAGATCTGCCATAAGTCCTTAAACTCTCAAGTAATACGTGGTGTTTATACCGATCAACCGCTACAATTAAAACCGTAAAGTTTCCAAAACCGGTGTATATCGCTTACAATGACGGAGAATATGAAGTTTCAGGATAAAAAACAAACGATCAGATTTGCGCGCGCCTTGCAGGGGGCGCTGGCGCTATTGCTCCTGTTTTTTACCGGTATCGGAGACGGGTATGCGGCCGGCGGCATTGATCTGAGCAAAATCGAACCGCTGGCCCCTGTCGAGTTTCTTCCCCAGGAAGAATTCGAAGAGAAAACGGAAGTTATAGAAGTCGTTCCCTTCGAGGATAAAGCCCTGTCTTTCAGGGTTCGTTTGCCCAAAGAGTGGAAGCTTGAGACAACGCCGCCCCTGAAAATACCCGGAGGCGGTTTGAGCGATCAGGTCGTCGGGGAAGTTGCCCGTTACGTAAGCCCCTCCCGCTTTAACCTGCGCAGCTTCTTTACGCTGGAGGCGCTGGAGCTGACCTATGAAATCGGCGCGCGGGACTGGCTGATCAATTACCTTTTTAACAACGGCGCCACACTGAACGCCCTGACCGTGAAGTCTTCGAAAGAGGTTCAGGCGCTCTATGTGATCGTGGACGGGGATATAACGTATATCGTGCGGATTAAAGCGATTGTGAACGGCCCGCGCATTATGCTTGCGCGTTATGTCGTGCCGCAAAACGACTATAAGGCCGAACGCACGATGCAGGCGCAGGCAATAGACTCTTTCGAGTTAACGGATATGGAAGAAGGCGGGGCCGAGGAATGGCTGACCTATAATTTTCTCGACCAGTCTTATTTTGATTATCCTGCTTCGTGGACGCTAAAGGGAGGGACCGTCAAATCAATCGAGAATATGCAGGCGCTTCTTTTTACGGGGAAGAAGAATATCGAGGGAAAGCAGAAGGATCAAAAGCCGGACGGACAGATTAAGGTTTATGTCATTTCCAAGCTGCTTGGGACATCTCTCGCCCGGGAGGTTCAGGCATACCGTCAGAAGATCAATATTGACAGATATCACCTCGGCGCGCGGATGGAAGAGGTGAAATTCAACTATGATGAGAGCATGGATTTCGGGGTAAGCGAGATTTATGAAATGGTGCCGACGCCCATTACCATGATGCCCTATGAACTCGTCGTGTCCGTGATGGAAGGGGAGGAGTATTACTACATCGTTTCCATGCTGACGCCGGCGCGCAAGATGGAGTTTTATATCTGGGCACGGAACATGGAAGCCTTCCGCGTTATCGTCGAAAGCATGCGCCGCTTCAACGACAGGGAAGGAGAGGATGACGAGGGCATTCAGTATTTCGATGAAGAATAGCCTTCGCCCATAATAGCTTCCGCCGTGTTTCTTAGAGCGTTCATCGTTTGGGCCTGTTCCATCCTGTCATTTCCGAGCGTAGCGAAGAATCTCCGGGGAAATACTGAGATCCTTCGCCTTCGGCTCAGGATGACAAAACAGGACATAACTCAACCTGATTGCAGAATGCTCTCGTACCTGATCGGATGCCGTAACGCGCTCCTCTTCAGTAAAGTATTCCGATATTATGCCGAGTAATACATGTCGAACTCAACCGGGTGCGGCATGGTTTCGTAACGCTCTATTTCTTCCATTTTCAGGTCGATATAGCCCTCCAGCGTGTCGAGGCTGAAGACGTCTCCCTTGAGCAGGAAGTCGTGGTCGGATTTCAGGGCTTCCAGCGCCTCGCGCAAGGATCCGCAGACGGTCGGCACCTGTGCCAGCTCGGCTTCCGGCAATTCATAGAGGTTTTTATCCATGGCTTCGCCCGGATGGATTTTATTCTCAATCCCGTCCAGTCCGGCCATCAGCATGGCTGAAAACGCCAGATAGGGGTTGGCCAGAGGATCGGGGAAACGGACTTCCACCCTTTTGCCCTTGGGAGAGTTCGCGTAAGGAATGCGGCAGGAGGCGGAACGGTTCCGTGCGGAGTAAGCCAGCAGGACCGGCGCTTCATATCCGGGCACAAGGCGCTTGTAGCTGTTGGTGCCGGGGTTTGTGAACGCGTTCAGGGCGCGCGCATGTTTGATAATTCCGCCGATATAGTACAGGGCCGTGTCGGACAGGCCCGCATATTTTTCTCCGGCGAAAAGCGGTTTTCCGCCTTTCCACAAAGACTGGTGCGTGTGCATGCCCGAGCCGTTGTCCCCGTAAATGGGTTTGGGCAGGAAGGTCGCCGTCTTGCCGTAGATATGCGCGACATTATGCACGCAGTGTTTGTAAAGCTGCATATTGTCGGCGCACTCGACAAGCGTCGAAAACAGGATGCCCAGTTCGCATTGGGACGGGGCGACCTCGTGGTGGTGCTTTTCAACGGGAACGCCCATGGAGGCCATGACGGTCAGCATTTCCGCCCGCAGGTCGGACAGGCTGTCGACCGGCGCCTCCGGAAAATATCCTCCCTTGACGCCGGGGCGGTGACCCGCATTGCCCTCGTCATATTCGGTTCCGGAGTTGTAGGGGCCTTCCTGTGAATCTATTTTGTAGGACACCTCGTTCATGCTCACCTTCATGCGGACATCGTCGAAGACAAAAAACTCGGCTTCCGGCCCCATATAGGCAACGTCCGCATGCCCTGATTTTTTAAGATAGGCTTCGGCAGCCTTGGCGATCGAGCGGGGGCATCGGTGATAAGGCTTATCCGTCGAAGGTTCAATCACATCGCAGAAAATCTTGAGGGTCGGTTGCGCGGAAAAAGGATCGACGCACACTTTGTTCAGGTCGGGGCGGAGATTCATGTCCGATTCATTGATGCTTTTCCATCCCGCGATGGAAGAGCCGTCAAACATGATTCCCTCGGCAATCATATCCTTGTCGAATGTGTTGACGTGCTGTGCCGTATGCTGCCATTTCCCCCGCGGATCGGTGAAGTTGAAGTCGATATACTGGATATCGTTGTCTTCGATATATTTCAGGAGTTCTGCGGCGTTTTTCACTTTCAATGGTGCGTCAGGCATGTGTGTTCCTCATCGGGTTAGGTATAACAAAAAAACATTTCAGATATGCAATAAATGCAACGTTCGCATTCCATGTAACATGGACAATAAACCGCGTCCAGTCCCTTTGAAATAAAAAGCTTTTATTTTTGTGAGAAAACTTGACGAAAGAAGCCTTTAGGATATAGACAAGAGCACTTATGGCGGCTGTAGCTCAGTGGTAGAGCCCTCGGTTGTGGTCCGAGTTGTCGCGGGTTCAAATCCCGTCGGCCGCCCCATTTAACTTATCGCCAGCATTCATTACCATTCATAAACATCCCCCGATTGCTTTTCCAAAAAGCAATAAATTCGCATAAAGATATTTTCCGGCATTGACAAATTTGAGATTGCTGACATATTTACCTAATTCTTTTTGGTAATAAAGTTCTGTTTTTAACGGGTAGGGGGTAAGTAAATGTCTGGTAACGCTGTTTTTGATTATGAAAATAATAAAAATAATGAAGAGTCCTCTGGTTTAAAAGAAGAGATTTTGGGCCGTGTGGACTGGTATTCTGCTGTCGCTGAAGCTACCAAGGAACGGTTGGTTTCTGTGTGGCAAAGAACAAAGACGGCTTACAGCGACCCGGAGGTCAAGCAGGCTTATTACCTTTCTATGGAATATCTGCTGGGGCCGAACATGGTCACGGCGTTGCAGGCAGCCGGCATACAAGAGCAAACGGAAGCCGTTTTGCGCGAGATGCGGCAGGATCCGGCCGACATATATGACGATGAAAAAGATCCGGGGCTTGGGAATGGGGGGCTGGGCCGTCTGGCGGCTTGTTTTAACGACAGCGCGGCCAATCTGCACCTGCCCCTTCAGGGATACGGCCTGTTTTTTAAAAACGGTCTGTTCAAACAGCTTATCGAGCAGGGGCGTCAAAAGGAATCGCCTGACAACTGGACGGCAGATGGAAATCCGTGGGGGTTCAAGCGGGAGGATCTTTCATATCCCGTGAAGTTGTTCAGCGGAGATAACCAGATAGAAATTCACGCCAATGCTCATGACATGATGATCCCGAGCCATGACGGTCAAACGGTCAATACGCTCAGACTCTGGGAGGTGGAAGTGCCGGAGTGGGTAAGTCATAAGGTCGAGTCTCAAAAGAAGGTCGATTTCAATTCTCTTTCCGATGCGCAAAAACAGCGGCTTGAGGTGCTGAGAATCGTTCATGGACTGAATGACAACCTTTATCCTGACGACACCTTCGAGGAAGGGAAAAACTTACGGCTGGCGCAGGAATATGTCCTGAGCAGCGCGTCCTTGCAGAATATTATCGCGCGGCACCTTAGAAAACATTCCACATTGGATAATCTAAGCGATAGCACCGCCGTCCAGATCAACGACACGCATCCGGCGCTGGCAATTCCTGAACTGATCAGGCTGCTTTGCGATGAGCATGGCATGGACTGGAATCAGGCCAAAAAGATCACTTCCGGCGTGTGTAACTATACAAACCACACATTGATGCCCGAAGCTCTCGAGAAATGGCCCGAAGGAAAAATGGATTATGTTCTTCCCCGCCATGCGCAAATTATAAGGCGTCTGCATGAGGACCTTATGGCGGAGGCGGATAAAAAACTGGCGCATCTTTCCGAAGGGGGCAGGGATGCGGCAAAAGCGGAAATGGCGATTGTGTCGAAGGGGCAGATGAGCATGGCGCATCTGGCGGCCTATTACAGCCATAAGGTTAACGGAGTCTCTGCCATGCATACGGAGCTTGTTTTTAAAGATCTTTTTCCCAATTTGATTGCGATGAGGGGCGAAGGTGTAAAAATCAACCATACAAACGGTATTACGCCAAGGCGCTTTTTGTTGAAGGCCAATCCTGCTTTAGCGGCTCTGGTGACGGAGAAAACCGGCGGCGAGTCATGGGTAACGGATCTTAAACAAATAAGCGTTTTAAACGATTTTATGGAAGACGATGGCGTTCTGGCGAACGTCAGTGCCATCAAAGAGGAAAATAAAAACCGGCTGGCTGCTCTGGTTTGGGAAAGGGCGGGGGTGGCGCTGGATTCCGGCGCGATGTTCGATGTCCAGGTCAAGCGCATTCACGAATATAAGCGCCAGATGATGAATCTTCTTCATACGGTGGCGCTGTATCAGGACATTCTTGAAAATCCGGAGAAAGACCGTCCGGCCGTTGCCAAAATTATGGCGGGCAAGGCCGCCCCCGGCTACGTTGTGGCCAAAGAGATCATTGCCCTGATTCATAGGGTTGCCGAAAAAATCAACAGCGATGAAAGAATCAAAGGGAAATTAAAGCTCGCCTATATTCCCAATTATAATGTTTCCAAGGCTGAGATTATCATTCCCGGCACCGATCTGTCCGAACAAATCTCGACGGCGGGAACGGAAGCCTCCGGAACCGGCAATATGAAGTTCATGCTCAATGGCGCTGTCACGATTGGCACGCTGGACGGTGCGAATGTTGAAATCAGGGAGGCTGTCGGAGAGGAAAATTTCTTCCTGTTTGGCGCTACGAAGGAAGAGCTGGATCAAATCAACGCTGCCGGCTATAACCCGGCTGAATATCTGGCAAAAAGCCCGCGTCTGGCCAAGGCGCTTGATTTTATCGACCGCGAACTTGGATTTTCCGATTTGGCCGGTCGAATAAGGCGAGACGACGCCTACAGGACGGCGGTAGACTTTAATGCCTATTGGGATGCGCAAGAGGAAGCGCAGCGGGTTTATCATCAGGACCCCAAACGGTGGGTGCAGATGTCCCTTGCCAATACGGCAAATTCAGGGCGTTTTTCCAGTGACTACACGATCGAGGGGTACAACAGAGAAAACTGGCATCTGCCAACTGTTGTTCCGGGGCAAAAGCCGGCAGCACTTGAAATATAGGAGATGAAATGACAGATTCAGATGTTGAAGAAGAAACCTCTCTGAGTGATGAGGCGTGGGAGGATATATATGAATTGTTTGAGCCCTATATTAATTTAGCGGCTTATCCTATTGTTGAAGCTGCAACCCAAGATTATATAGGGTCTAAATATTTTGGGCATCCGTGGATGGGAAGTGACGAGGAATGGCCTGAGAAAGACGGGATACCACTGGACTTTATTTTACAGCTAGATATTGCCACTCTTCCGGAAGAAATAGCCCGCCTGCTTGGAGGTAAGGGGTTGTTGCAATTCTTTTATGGAGAAGATAGCCGGATTGAGTTTACTGATGACATCAGTGACAGAAGCTTTCTACGAATTGTATATCCCGAAGAAAAAGAAGGTGGACCTGTTGCTCCTCCCGCTGCAGGAGATCCATATTTAATAGCTGAAAGAAAGTGCCATTATTCGAGTTCTAAGGAATGTTTGGCTATTACCGGATGGGAAGATTTCCAAGACGTGCCTCATTATTTGGATTTTGCAGATGATGAGGAAGGTGCGTTGTATCCGGGGGCGATTGAGGAAGAAGTGGCTCGTATAGCTCGAAAACACAGGATTGATGAGTCGCAAGTTGAAGAAGCAATAGAGTGTGTTCAGGGAGATAAACTTGGAGGGTACCCCCATTGGACACAAGGTATTGAGATTCCGTTATGCAGTTTGGGGGAATATATGGTTTCTATTTATCAAATAGATGCTGGTGATTTCTTTGAAGGTCCCTGTGTTCCTGCTCATGCCCCGGAACTATTCGCAAGTAGAGGCACAGGACATATTTTTGTATCTCGACATAACCATCAGGAATTAAAGTTTGTTTGGGCTTGTGTTTAGACAAAAAGGGGCCGTTATAGTCTTCGGAATCGCTCTAGCGAAAGAGAATCGTGATGTGTCGGCCTTACTTCGATTCAGAGAATGCAGACTGTAATGTTTTTGCAAGGTGTTTTGTGTATGCGTGACGCCCCTTGTGGTTCAGGTGTCCTGTATCCGCCCAGTCTTCCCTTGGAACAGGGTAACCGGTTAAATCGATTACGGTCTTTGTGTGGAGCTTTTGTTTAATCTGGTCAAGGTTATAGACAAGCCGGCTTTGGAAAATCGGTTCCAGTACGACGATTGGCTGAATATGGGTGGCCTGAATGTCGTCCAGAATCTTGTTGAGTAAACGGATATAATCCTCGTTCATACCGGAAAGCTTTCCTTGTGTTCCCTTGAAATCGACGGGGATATAATGGCCGAACAATATGCCGTCGCCGTTTTCGCACTTGGCAACGGTCTTGTATTTGGACGGTGCGTTATAATCAAAAATCCTGCAATCGGCCAAGGCCTGATAATCCGGTTTGAGAGAATTCACGCGCATTGAAGGATCTTCGGCTTGAACGTCTTCGTTTTTGTTTACGGAAAATGTGCCGAACAGCTGTTTCAGGCGCACGTAAATCGCCTTGTTGTAGATTAAAAGGCGGTGAAAGCTCCTGAAGTAGCCTTTCGTTGCTGGAAGTTTTATATCCCATGGCTGCGTTGCGTAGATATACAGCAGGTCAATTGCCGTTGTTTCGTCAAAAAGGTCCTTCTTTTCGCTATTGTCAGAGAACAGGTCGTTTACGCTGATGTTAAGCACAATGGTTTTCGGTTTTTGAGCGGCGGCTTTTTGTGCAAAATACGGAAAATCATAGAGTGTCATTCCAGACACGCCGAAATTGTAAATGCGTTGATCGTAATCCGCAAAGACGGCGGTGCTGATATGGAAGATTGTCCGGCTGGATCCGATAAAAATATAATCCGTTTCTCCCGGATCACGCTTCGATAAATGCGCGGATTTGTAAATTTTATTTTCAATCCAGCGATCCTTTGACGTTTTCCGGGCGGCATACAGCTCCAAAGCGCCGTCCAGCGCGACCGTCAACAAGACAAAGGTGAGGACGGCAATGAAAAGTTTGGCCCGGCTAGAACTGGAAATATAAAAATTCACTGGACCCCCGGATTTCATATGTTGTGAAAGCGATGAAGAAAAGTCCGCCAATTGCCACAGCTTCGGCGATGCCGATTTTTTCTTTTCGCTGTAAAGCATTGCTGTTTGGCAGTCGTAGAACACCTAAAAGGATAAACAAAATAAGGGCAACAATCAGCATGTTTACTTCGCCTGCCATCGGAAAATTTACCATGCTGCGCAGGATGTTTGCCGCGTCTTCAATGCTTGATGCGCGAAAGAGCACCCAGGCTATGTTGATGAAATTGAACGTGATAAACCATGACAGCGCCTTGTGTATTTTTATGCCTGTGGCATTCCATAAACGATGTAGAACCAAAGCTGCACCGTGCGCCAGTCCCCATAGGACAAAAGTCCACCCTGCGCCATGCCATAAGCCGCCGATGAAAAACGTGATCATAAGATTTAAGGCTGTTCTTGGGAAGCCATGGCGGTTTCCTCCCATCGGCACATAGATGTAATCTTTTAAAAAACGGCCCAGGGTTATGTGCCAGCGGCGCCAAAAATCCTGAATATTGCAGGCTTTGTATGGAGAATTAAAATTGATGGGCAACCGGATGTTGAACATTAATGCCGCGCCCATGGCCATATCACAATAGCCGCTGAAATCGAAATAGAGCTGCAAAGTATAGGACAGGGACGTTATCCATGCCTGTATAAAAGACAAGTCGGCGGGATGAGCAAATCCTTCATCCGCCCATAGTCCAAAGGTATCCGCAATCACAACTTTTTTACAAAGCCCAACGGCAAACAACAGCAATCCGCATCCGATGTGGTTGTAGTTCAGCAACAAGTTCCGCGCCCGTGAAAATTGGGGCATCATTTCCCTGTGATGGACAATCGGCCCCGCAATCAATTGCGGGAAAAAGGAAACGAAAACGGCGTAGTTTAGGAAGTCGTATTCACGGGTCTGCCCTTTGTAAGCGTCGACCAGATAGGCAATCTGCTGAAATGTAAAAAAGGAAATCGCCAGTGGCAATGTTAAATGAAGTAATGAAACCTCGCCTCCAAAGACATTGTTGAGATTTTCAATCAAAAAATCGCTGTATTTGAAATAGGCAAGCAAACCGACATTGGCGGCTATGCCGAATGTTAACAGGCTTAATTTTTTAATCGCCTTTGCCGAACAAGCCTGCGAAAAAGACGTGCCGATCGCATAATTCACAATCATGGAGGTCAGGATCAACGGCAGATAGGCAATGTTCCACCAGCTATAGAAAAAGAGGGAAGCAGCCAGCAAAAAGCTTTTGCCCGCAAGCGTCATGCGGCGTTTATTCAAATAAAAATAAACCGCCAGACTTATCGGCAAAAACAGCAAGATGAATTCGTAGCTATTGAATAACAAGCTCTGTTTGTCCCTTAATGCGCGTTCAAATTTATTATATTGTCAGCTTATCTTAAAGCCGGGCGTTAGCTTAATAGTTTGTTCTGAATAAGTCTCCCTTTAAGATTTACAATCAGGGCAGTGCGCCTTACCCTTCGGAGAATCTATTTTTTTTCAGGAGGCTGTATGTCGTCCCACCTTCTTTGTAGCGTTGGATTGTCTGCGTTTTTGTTTTCTGCGGCTTTATGTTCGGCTGCGCATGCAGCGCCCGACACGGCGGCGTCTTTGCGCGAAGCGATGGCGCGCATAGCGCTTTTGGAAAAAGAAAACGAAAGGCTGCGGTCCATCCTCCTTTCCGAGGATGGAAAGGATGTCGTGCCCGATCCTTCTGCGCCCAGACCGGGCAGAAAACCGCCCGGCAATGCCTTTGAAGATAAACGCGATATTCCTGAAGAAAAGGTAAAAGAGGAGAAAGAGAAAAAGGAAGCGGCGGAGCCTTTGCAGATGGCGGTTGCGGAGCCGCCGGCAGAGCCGCTGCCTGCCTCTCCCGCCGGGCCCGAAGATTTTATCATCCGCCCGCACGTGGACGGTTATGTGAAGTGGGGGTCCAGCCGCACGCTCTCCGGCGCGGAGGCGTGGGTGCCGCTTTCATGGAACGGGCGGACTTTGAGTTTTATGGACGCGCGTTTTGTCGCGGATGACAATGAAGGCCGGGAGGGCAATTTCGGCCTTGGCCTGCGGATTGTGCCGGAGGGTGCGGAGTCCATATGGGGCGCTTACGGCTTTTATGACCGCCGCCGGAGCGAGACGGGGAATATCTTTTCCCAGGCGACGTTCGGGGGGGAATATCTGACGGAAAACTGGGATGTGCGCGCGAACGGCTATCTTGCCCTGAGCGGCAAAGAAAAGAGCACGAATACAAGCTATACAACGAATTTCACTTTTTCCGGCACGGGCATTGTCGCGCAGCAGGTTGCGACGACGAGTCAGGCGGTCGAAACGCCCTTGTCCGGTCTGGATCTGGAACTGGGGTACAAGCTGCCGTTTCTTAAGGATAGCTGGTTCGAGGATACGCGCGTCTATGGCGGCGCCTATCATTTCGGGGCCGCCGGCGTGGAGTCCATGGACGGCTACCGCTTTCGGGCGCGCGCGCGGCCCTTTGAGTGGCTGGAGCTGGGGCTGGAGCATCAAAGCGATACGATTCGCGGCACGACCAATCTGGCGGAAGTGCGCTTCAGAATTCCGTTTGGCCGGGCTTCCGAAAGCCGGAAACCCAGAGGGATATACAAACGTCTGGATGAACGGGTGATTCGGGACGTGGATGTGGTGACGCAGGCGGGCACGCAAACCAGCGCGGTGTCCAGGCAGGCGGCGGTTACGAATACGACGACCGGCGTCGCCCAGAAAATATATACGGTGGATAACACGGCGCCCGGTGGCGGGGACGGCAGTACGGGTAATCCTTTCAACACGCTGGCGGCTGCGGAAGCGGCGGCCGGGGCGCATGACATTGTTTATGTGAAGGCAGGAGACGGCACGTCCGCCAACATGGACGCGGGGATTACGCTGGACGATGACGGGCAGAAACTGATCGGCTCCGGCGCGGCGCTTGTTTTTGATACGGCGAGCATGGGGGTTACGGGGCTGACGGTTGCACCGGCCAACGGGCTTGTGATTGCATCGGCGGGGACGGCGCCGGTCATTACCAACAGCGCTGTGAACGGGGACGGCATTACCGTGACGGCCTCGGATGTCGAAATCGCGGGCCTCACCGTGGACAGTACGACGCGCTACGGAATTGTTGCCAATGGCGCGGATAATTTAACAGTGAGCGATGTGACGGTCGAGCGCTCAGGTAGTCACGGGTTTTACGCCTATGCGACTGCGGCCGGGGCGACGGTCGATAACCTGAATCTCCGCAACGTAACCCTGAGCCGCAGCAATTCCTACGGCGGATATCTTCTGGCCCAGAACGGCGGGGAGATCAACAATTCCGTCATGGACAATGTCACTATAACCCGCAGCGCAAGTACCGGGCTCTATGCTTATGCCGTTGGGGCGGGGGCGCTGATCTCCGCGCCAAGTTTCACCAATATTACGGCCAGCGAAAACAGAAGCGTGGGGCTCCAGCTTTATACAAACACCAGCGGGCAGATCACCGCGCCGGTGCTGAACGGCATCACTGCCGATGACAATGGTTCCTACGGCCTGTATGTTTATGTCCTTAATGCGGGATCGCTCGTCAGCGATGCGCGCTTTGACAATATCTCGACCGCGCAAAATAACTCACAAGGCACCTATCTCTACGCCCAGAACGGCGGGCAGATCATAGACCCGGTCCTGAATAGTTTCATGGCCCTCGATAACGGGAATAACGGTGTCTATCTTAATGCGGGCGGGGCCGGCGCGCAGATCGCCAATCCGTTTTTGACGGATATTACAGCAAGAGAAAATTCATTCGACGGCGTCACACTCGCCTCTTCCGGCGGTGGCGTGATAACAGCCCCGGTCCTCGACGCCATCACCGTGGAAGGTAACGGCCAGCGGGGGGTGGCTACGAGTGCCAGCGGCGCGGGATCTTCCATGAATGATTTGATGCTCGCCAACGTGACGGCCACGGATAACGGCTCTCAGGGCGTTGTACTTTCCATTTCGGGCGGGGCGCAGATGACCTCCCCGGTGCTGGAGGATCTGACGATTGCCGATTCCGCTTCTCACGGCCTGTATCTTTATACGCAGGATGCCGGGTCGCTCCTCAGCGATCTGTCTGTCCAAAACAGCACGTCAAACGGCAATGCCGGTTCAGCCATTCATCTCTACACCCAGAACGGCTCACAGATTACCGCGCCGGTGCTGAGCGGCCTGACGGCCGAAGGCAATAGCGGACAGGGGCTTTACCTCCGGGCGAACGCCGCGGGATCGCTGGTCAGCGATTTGTCCCTGACCGACAGCACATTCAGTTCCAACGGTTACGGCGTTTATTTCGAGACGGTTAACGGATCGCAGGTTACCGCGCCGGTGCTAAGCGGCCTGACCATTCAGAATAACAATTCCCACGGGTTTTATGGTTATATCAACAATGCGGGGTCGCTGCTGAGCGGCCTGTCCCTCACCGATACGGATTTTGTGGAAAACAGGAATTACGGGGCGGCTCTCAATGCCGCCAATGGCGGACAGATCGATACGCCGGTGCTGGGCAATCTGACCATGCAGGGAAACAGGTCCGGTGGCGTTTCTGTTTCAGCCGGCGGCGCGGGCTCTCTTGTGAATAATCTGTCCCTCACCAATGTGGAGATTGAGGAGGGGAGTAACGGGGTGTATTTCTACACCGCCAATGGTCAGATCGACACGCCGGTGCTGAGCGGCCTGACCATGCGGGATCTGAACACTCATGGTCTTTACGTGTATACACAGGGTGCCGGTGCGCTGGTCAACGATTTGTCCGCAACCAATATAGATATCGACAATAGCGGGCAGCATGGCGTGTATTTCTACGTCCGCGGGGGCAGCCAGATCACGACGCCGGTGCTGGATACCGTGACTTCCAATAACAACGGCGATCATGGCCTGCTTGTCCAGACGGTAGATGCGGGCTCCCTTGTCAGCGATCTGTCGGTGACCGGTCTCACGGCCAATGATAACGGCGAGATGGGCGCCGGACTTGTCGTGAGTTCCGGGGGGCAGATGACGGACCTGACGCTCGATACGCTTATTGCGCGGGGCAATAATTTTTCGGGTCTGTATGTGATCTCCCAGAACGCCGGGGGCAGCGCGCTTACGAACGCCATGCTGCGCAACGTGACGGCCGAGGACAATCTGGAAGAAGGGATTTATCTCAACGCCAGCAGCGACGCGGATTTAACGCTTCGGCTGGAAGATTCGACGGCGACGGACAACGTTCTTCGGGGCGTGTATGTCAACGATGACACGACGGGGACCTTCACAGCCGATCTGGGCGGCGGCGCGCTGGGTGGCCTTGGCGGCAACCGCTTCTTCGATAATCAATCTTACGATCTGTACGGCGATCTGGACAATTTGCAGCTTGATGCGGAATCAAACTGGTGGGGGCAGGCCGGCGGGCCGCTGGCCGGGGATGTTTCCATGGAAGGCGCCTCGACGCTCAACTCCTCTTCGCCGCTGGCCGTCGATCCGGGACCTTAGAGCACTTCTCTTTTAGGTAGACTCAACATTCTTCCGCTGTCATTCCCTGAATTGGCTTCGCCAATTCAGGGAATGACGAAAAAAAGGTGGGGCAACCTAAAGAGATAATGCTCTAGAAGTCGGGAATTGGATAAAGTTTCGTTTTTTTTGAAGGCGCTCCTGCGATATTTTCGCGGACTTCATGTCCTTTGTGCCCTTCGTGTTAACCCCCTTTTTTTTTACGAAAAATCCCCGGCTTTGTCATCCTGAGCGCAGCGAAGAATCTCCGGGAAACGCCGGGATCTTTCGTCCCCGCGTCTATGTCGGTTGTTCAGCGCTGGAAAGCTGTACCGACAGGTTAATCGCTTCATCGTAAGAGGGAACGATCAAAATCGTATCCCGGTTGTCCTGAATGCCTGCCCTGGAAAGCATGTCTTTGGGTTGTTCCTGCAGGCCGCTTATAACCACCTTGCTGCCTTTGCTTTCACAGGTTTTTATCAAATTCTTCATCGCGTTTAGCCCGGCGACATCCATGTAGGGAACAAGCTTCATGCGCAGGATCAGGATTTTCGGCATTTCGCCCATGGCCTGCAGCGTTTCCAGCATCGTGCCGGCCATACCGAAAAAGATCGGGCCGGTAATCCTGAACACTTCCACGCCTTCCGGCAATTCATCGCGCTGGTTTTCAATTTCTTTTACGTCGCCGGACGTATCGCGGATTTTTCGTCCTTGCGTGTAAAAAGATGCGGACTGGCTCATTTGGTGCATAAACAGTAGGGAGGCCAGTGTCACGCCCACGCCAATAGCCACGGTCAGATCGACCAGAACCGTCAGGGCAAAGGTCAAAAGCATGACCAGCCGGTCGGATTTTGACAGGCGGAAAATATGGAGAAAATGCTGAATCTCGCTCATATTCCATGCCACGACAAACAGGATTGCCGATAGCGCGGCCAGCGGAACAAAGGCCATGATGTCTGTCAGGAACAGGATGAAAACCAGGATAAAAACGGCATGGAAGATACCGGCCATCGGCGTTTTTCCGCCGGATTTTACATTGGTTGCCGTGCGGGCGATCGCTCCTGTTGCCGGCAAGCCGCCAAACAGGGTCGATGCGATATTGGCCACGCCTTGCCCGACCAGTTCCTGATTGGGGCGGTGCTTATATCCCGTCATGCCGTCAGCAACCGTGGCCGATAGCAGGGCTTCAATCCCCGCCAAAAAAGCGATGGTGAAGGCGGACGGAACAATTTCAAGGAATTTACCCATGTCCCACGCCGGCAGGGACGGCCACGGCAGACCTGACGGTATATCGGGGAAGCGCGAGCCTATCGTATCAATGGGAAGATGCAGGGCATAAACCGATAACGAAGCCAGCGCGACGGCGATCAGGTAACCCGGCCATTTTGGCGCAAAGCGTTTCAGAAGCAAAATAACGGCCAGTCCCATGGCTCCGATCGTCAAAGTCGCAAGGTCGGTGCTGCTTAAATGACCGAAATAGGCTTGCCATTTCGGGATGAATTCCGCCGGAACATCCTGGATATCCAGCCCCAGAAAATCCTTTACCTGTGAGGACGCGATGATAACGGCAATCCCTGCCGTAAAGCCTGTGATGACAGGATAGGGGATATAACGTATCACCTGCCCGAACCGCGCATATCCCGCGATGATAAGAATAACGCCCGCCAGCAATGTTGCCAGAAGCAGCCCGTCATAGCCGTGATTGGCAATGACGCTGAACACAACAACGATAAAAGCGCCCGTCGGCCCGCCGATCTGAACCCGCGATCCGCCCAAAAAGGAAATAAGAAACCCTGCCACAACGGCTGTGACCAGTCCTTTATCGGGGGACGCGCCGCTTGCAATGCCCAGTGCCATGGCCAAAGGCAAGGCCACAATCGCCACAGTCAATCCGGCCAGAATGTCGGCTTTGGCCGTATCGAATGCGTAACCTTCGCGCAGAAGCGAAAACAGTTTTGGCGTAAAGGCGGTTGGCAACATACTGAATCCTCATAAAAAATCGCCTCTACAGTAATAGGAAAAGCCTGATTTTTCCAGCCATTCAATCACGAAAGCGCCTGTGACGCATAAAATCCCGGACAAGCAGGCGCGTGTTGATTAAGAAAAATATGTTTTGGTTTTATTCGCAAAAGCAACCAGCGAGAGCATCACAGGCACTTCAACCAGTACCCCGACAACCGTTGCCAGTGCTGCGCCGGAATTAAGGCCGAACAAGCTGATGGCTACCGCCACGGCCAGTTCAAAGAAATTTGAAGTGCCTATCAGGGCGGCAGGTGCGGCTGTGCTGAATGGGACGCGCCAGAAATGCCCCCATCCATAGGCAATGGCAAAAATGCCGTAACTTTGAATGAGTAACGGAACGGCAATCAGGGCAATGACCATTGGTTTTTCCAGAATCGTTCCGGCCTGAAAACCGAACAGCAAAACAACCGTGGCCAGCAAGCCCATAATGGAAAACGGCTTTACCTTGGCCGTGAATTTGGCAATGCGTTCATGGTTGTCTGAATCGTCAAGCTTTTTGCGGGTGATATAGCCCGCCGCCAGGGGAATAAGCACATAGAGGATAACGGAGAGCAGCAGCGTTTCCCACGGGACAATAATATCGGTCACGCCAAGCAGCAGCGCGGCAATCGGCGCGAACGCAAAGATCATGATAATATCGTTTACCGATACCTGAACCAGCGTGTAATTCGCATCCCCTTTAACAAGCTGACTCCACACAAAGACCATGGCTGTGCAGGGTGCTACGCCGAGCAAGATCATTCCCGCGATATATTCTTTTGCATCTTGCGCATCTACCAGTCCGGCAAAAATATGTTCAAAGAAAAGGATGCCAAGCGCGGCCATTGTAAAGGGCTTAATCAGCCAGTTTACGACCAGCGTAATGCACAAACCTTTGGGTTTCTTTCCTGCGTCTTTAAGGCTGGAAAAATCCACATTGACCATCATCGGGTAAATCATCACCCAGATAAAAACAGCTACCACCAGATTGACGCTGGCATATTCAAGGGAAGCGATAGCCTGAAATGCGCTTGGCACAAGCAGCCCAAGTCCAACTCCGGCGGCAATACAAAGCCCGACCCAGACGGATAGGTAACGCTCAAAAATTCCCATAGTTGATGGCTCTGCTGCCTGATCCATTCTTCAATCCTCGCATCATTCGGCAAGCTGCCTTTTATGGACAAGTATAATACCATCCCCCCCTAATAACGGAAGGCGTGCTTATAATGCCTCGTGACGCAATTTCAATGAAATAAGGAAAATGGCTCCCCGGGCCGGATTCGAACCAGCGACCAAGTGATTAACAGTCACCTGCTCTACCACTGAGCTACCGAGGAACACGCAGCGTTTATGCTTGAACGCGCAGGACTTGTCAAGAACCCCCGAAGGGGTGGAGGCACGGACCGGAATCGAACCGGTCTACACGGATTTGCAATCCGCTGCATAGCCACTCTGCCACCGCGCCGCTCTCCTTAAAAACAGGTTATAGCCAATATCACTTTTGGTTATAGAAATCCAGCCCTGAAAAAGGGCAAAACGTCTGGGAAAAAAGGGGGTTTTGGAGTAGGGTACAAAGCGGATTGTTATGTTTTCCTTTTCTTCTTCATTTTCTGCAGGAGGCTTTGATGAATTTTACCCAGTGTCGTGAGAATATGGTCGAGGGTCAGATCCAGACGAACGGTGTCACGGAGCCTTCTATTTTGGGGGCGTACCGTGCGATCCCGCGGGAGCGTTTTGTCATGCCGGGGCAGGAATCCATTTCCTATTGCGATGAATCTTTGCCCATCGGCGCGGGGCGGTGTTTGATGGAGCCTATGGTTCACGCCCGTTTGCTTCAGGCGGCCGCGCCGAAATCCGATGACGTGGTGCTTGATATCGGCGGTGCGACGGGGTATTCGGCGGCCGTCTTTTCGTCCCTTGTGTCCACGGTTGTGTCCGTGGAAAAGGACCCGGATTTTCTTGCAAGGGCGGAGGCGCTTTGGCAGGAGCTTGGTTTATGCAATGTTGTGGGGCTTCAGGGCGAGTTGAAGGCGGGTGATCCGCGGCATGCGCCCTATGACCTGATTTTCTTTAACGGGGCTGTAGCGTCCGTGAGCGACGATATTCTGGCGCAGGTTGACATAGGGGGCCGCCTTGTGGCTGTCGTTATGCCCTCCGGCGCCTCCGTTGGAAAGGCTGTAAAAATGACACGCACGGGAGAAGACGATTTTTCCAGCGAGTTTTTGTTCGATGTGTACACGCCTTATTTGCCGGGGATGGGCGCGCGCACCGAGTTTGTATTCTAACGGCCTGATCTTCTTATGAGATTACTTTTAAATCAGGATGTAATCTGCTGAAATGATTGTTAAAAAACACATCATAGCGTCTGTTCTCTTGTGGGGGGTTCTTGCGGGCCCCCTGCCTGCTTTTGCCGGTGCGCCGGATGAAGAAAGCTATTTGACCGAAGGCATTAAAGCGATTCCCGAAGAGGATATTCGGGAAGTCGTGCGGGCTTTATCTGAATCCAGTGACCGGCTTTACGATGTTCTGCGTCAGGCTTACGAAACAAACCCGACCCTGCAGGCGGCCAATGCGGAGCTTCGCGCGGTGGAAGAATCCCTGCCGCAGGCCGCTGCCGGTTACAAACCCACGATCACGGCCAATGCCGATGTGCTTTATACGGATACGCAAAACGAAGGAAATTCTTCGTCTTCTCAGGACGGGGACAATCTCTCCAAAGAGGGAAGCGTTTCGCTGAAACAGCCTCTTTACCGGGGCGGAAGAACGGCTTCCGCGCTGCGGGGCGCCCGGAATTCGATTCTGGCGCAGAGTGCGGCCGTTGATTCGGTGCGCCAGAAACTGATGTTGGATGTGGCCACGGCTTACATGGATGTGCTGCGCGACCGGGCGTTGCTTAACTTGAGTGAAAACAATAAAGCCCTTATTTCCCGGCAGCTTGAGGCGACAAAAGACCGTTTTGAAGTGGGGGAACTGACCCGGACGGACGTGTCTCAGGCTCAGGCGCGTGAAGCAGGCGCCGTTTCCGATATTATTTCGGCCAAGGCAAAGATGCGTTCCAGTGTGGCGGTGTACGAGCAGATTGTCGGCAGTGTGCCGGACCAGACGCTTCTTTACCCCGACATACGTTTTTCCCTGCCCGAAACGCTTGAGGAAGCGCTTTCGGAAGCCGCGCAGAAAAACCCTTCCGTTTTGTCCGCGGAATATAAGAACGCAGCGGCGGAAGACGATGTGGACACCGTTTTCGGGGAATTGCTGCCGGAGGTTTCTTTAACGGGCGGGCTGTCAAAAAGCTACGATCCGCAGCCCGGAACGTTGGATGAAACGCGCGAAAGTACGGTGGGGGTTTCCGCCAGTATTCCCCTTTATCAGGCGGGCAGTGTGCGCTCGCGCGTGCGGCAGGCCAAACAGACTGCCAACCAGCGTTTTATCCAGATTATGGAGGCGCGCCGCCGGGTGCGCGCCGAAACCATTTCAAGCTGGGAAAATCTGGCGGCGGCCAAGGCGGAGATTATATCCCGCAGGGCGCAGGTCGAGGCTTCGGCGATGGCGCAGGAGGGGGTCCGGTATGAGTCCGATTTCGGCGAAAGGACGATTCTGGATGCGCTGGACGCCGATCAGGAATATCTGGATGCGCAGGTGGGGCTGGTGAGTGCGCGGCGGAACGAGATTGTTGCACGTTTTTCTCTGGCGGCGGTATTGGGGCGTCTAACGCCGGAAATCCTCGAATTTTCCTCTAAAAAAGAGAACGAAGAAGAGAATAGATGAGGACAGAGTGAAATCGGCCTTTGACAAGGCTTTTTCAATCAGGGAGACTGTTTCGGTAGTCCGTTGATTCAACACGATTCTTGTCTATGTCAGAAAACGAAGAAGAACCATCGATCGAGGAAATCCTGTCTTCTATCCGTCAGATCATTTCTGACGACGATGAGGAAGAGGCTGCGCCTGCTCAGGAGGCGCCGCCGCCGGAGGAACCTGCGCCTGAAGAGCCGGAAGAGGATTTGTCTGCAGATGACGATGTTCTGGAATTGACGGAAGACATGCAGGAAGAGCCCGAACCGGAACCGGAACCGGAACCGGAAATCGAGGAAGAAGAGGAAGAAGAAATCGAGATTGATCTTCTGGACTCGGAACCGGATGATTCCGCTTTAGACGATTCTATCATCTCTGATGCCGCAAAAGCGGCTGCGCTGGCCAGCATGGCCAAGCTGGCCGGGAATATGCCTGTAAGCCGCCGCCCGGGATATAACGGCGTGACCGTTGAAGATATCGTGCGGGAACTTCTCAATCCGATGTTGCGGGAATGGATGGACGGCAATCTTTCTGAAATTGTCGAAAAAATTGTCCAGAAAGAGATCGCAAAACTGGGTCGCCGCGCCGCGGACGATTAGTTTCACCCTAAGTTACAGGTTGCCTGTTGCGGGAAAGATGCTAAAACAATCCTGTGAATTGTGAATTAAACCTGTAAGTCTTTAAAAATGCTCGATAAAAACTTTAACTTCTCTGAAGCTGAATCCCGCCTGTATCAGGAATGGGAAAAAGCGGGCCTGTTTGGGGCGCATCCGGAAAGTCAGCACACCCCCTTTTGCATTATGATGCCCCCGCCCAATGTGACGGGCTCCTTGCATATGGGACACGCTTTGAATCACACGCTTCAGGATGTGCTTGTCCGTTATAACCGCATGAAAGGCCAGGATACGCTCTGGCAGCCGGGGACGGACCATGCAGGCATTGCCACACAGATGGTGGTGGAGCGGCAACTGGACGCGGAAGGCGTTCACCGCCGCGATCTGGGCCGGGAAAAGTTTCTGGAAAGGGTTTGGGCGTGGAAAGAAAAATCCGGCGGCACGATCGTGCATCAGCTCCGGCGTCTGGGCACCACGCCGGATTGGGCGCGTGAGCGTTTCACTATGGATGAGGGCCTCAACAAGGCCGTCCGGAAGGTCTTTGTGCAGCTTTACAAAGAAGGTCTCATTTACAAGGATAAACGGCTTGTGAACTGGGACCCGAAATTCCACACGGCCATTTCCGATCTGGAGGTGGAGCAAAAAGAAACCAAAGGCCATATGTGGCATATCGAGTATTCCGTGGAAGGCCCCGAAGACAGGTCTATTACGGTGGCGACAACGCGTCCCGAAACGATGCTGGGGGATACCGCCGTTGCGGTCCATCCTGACGATGAGCGTTATAAGGACCTGATCGGGAAGATGGCGGTGCTTCCCATCGTAAACCGCCTGATTCCGATTATTGCCGATGAATATGCCGATCCGGAGCAAGGCAGCGGCGCGGTAAAAATTACCCCCGCCCATGATTTCAACGATTTCGAAGTGGGAAAACGTCATAACTTACCTATGATCAACGTGCTGGATGAAAATGCCTGCATGAATGAGAACGTGCCGGAAGCCTATCAGGGGCTGGACCGTTATGACGCCCGGAAGAAAATTCTGGCCGAACTCGAAGAGCTTGAAAAACTGGGGAAGGTTGAGAAAATCAAGCATGCCGTGCCTTACGGCGATCGCTCCGGCGTGGTGATCGAGCCCTGGCTGACCGATCAGTGGTATGTGGATACACCCACCCTGGCAAAACCGGCGATTGAAGCCGTGAAGGACGGGCGCACGAAATTCCATCCCAAACAATATGAGAACATGTATCTGGTCTGGCTGGAAAACCAGATACCGTGGTGCATCTCCCGCCAGCTCTGGTGGGGGCACCAAATTCCCGTCTGGTATGACGAAGACGGAAAAACCTACGTGGCCGAAACCGAGGAAGAGGCACAAGCCGAAGCCGGAGAGGGCGTTTCCCTGACCCGCGATGAAGACGTGCTGGATACGTGGTTTTCCTCCGCGCTATGGCCGTTTTCAACCCTGGGCTGGCCCGAGCAAACGCCGGAGCTGGAGAGATATTATCCCGGCGACGTGCTGGTGACAGGCTTTGACATTATCACCTTCTGGGTCTCCCGCATGATGATGATGGGGCTTCACTTCATGAAGGATGTGCCTTTTCGGGATGTTTACATCCATGCGCTTGTGCGCGACGGGAAGGGGCAGAAAATGTCCAAATCCAAAGGGAACATCATCGATCCGCTTGAAATTGCGGATAAGTACGGCTCGGACGCCCTGCGCTTTACGCTGGCCGCGATGGCTGCGCAGGGGCGGGATATCTGCCTGTCCGAAGAGCGGGTGGAGGGCTACCGGAACTTTACGACCAAGCTCTGGAACGCGGCTCGGTATTGCGAGATGAACGCATGTTTGCCCCGCGCAGGCTTTGATCCGTCAAAGGTTGAAAACACGCTCAACAAGTGGATCGTTGCGGCCACGGCGCAGGCGAAAGCCGATCTGGAAAAAACGCTTGGAAGCTATCGTTTCAACGAAGCGGCGAATACGATCTATCAGTTTACGCGCGGAACGTTCTGTGACTGGTATCTGGAATTTACCAAGCCGTACCTCTCGGATGTTATCCCGAGCGGTAGCGAAGGATCTCAGGAAAAGGCAGGAGATCCTTCGGCGCAAGCGCCTCAGGATGACAAATTAAAAACAGAGATAAGGGCTACGACCGGCTGGGTGCTGGATCAAATCCTTCTTTTGCTGAACCCTTTTATGCCGTTTGTTACGGAAGAAATCTATGCGCAGATTGCGGACCGCAAAGGCGCGCCTGCGTTGATGGCGTCGTCTTGGCCGGATTATTCGAAGATGCCGGAAGAGAAGGGCGCGGTTGCCGAAATTGACTGGCTGATGCGTTTTATTTCGAATATCCGCTCCGTGCGGGCAGATATGAACGTGCCGGCAGGGGCCAAAATCAAGCTTCTGGTGAAAGGGGCGTCCGGTGTCACGCAGGAACGGCTTCAAACCTACGAGGCAGCGCTGGAACAGATGGCGCGCCTGTCCTGTGTCGAAATTTTTGACGGCACGCCGCCGAAAGGGTCCATCCAGTCTGTGGTGGATGAATGCACTTTGATTTTGCCGATTGCGGATATTGTCGATCTGGATCAGGAACGCGCACGGCTTCAAAAGCAAATTGAGAAGTTAGAGCAGGACATTAAGAAAATAGACCAAAAACTTGAAAACAAAGAGTTTATTAAAAACGCCCCGGAAGAGGTCGTCGCGGAACAACGCGGGCGGCGCGAAGAGGCGGAAATGGTTATTCACAAGCTCGCTGCGGCCCTGAAACAGCTTGCCGCGGCGTAGTTTTTACCTTTCTCTGTCAAGATCGTGCGTGCGCTGGCTGGCTTGTTGTTGTCGGCGCTGTTCAACTGCTTCGGCCCGCTTTCTTGCTTCAGAGCGTTCATTGTTTAGGTTGGTTCCATTCTGTCCTTTCCGAGCGCAGCGAAGAATCTCCGGAAAACGTTGAGATCCTTCGCCTTCGGCTCAGGATGACAAAACAGGTCGTGACTCGATCTAATTACAGAATGCTTTAATTCTGTAAAACTGTCAAAAAACGGTATATGTGAAACCTTGACAAAATAGGATTTTTATCCTATTTTTTCTTATGCATTTCCAAACAAAAACCCATCCGCCTGCATCCGTCATTGCCCGGTTTATCCGGGCAATCCAGAGGCCGCAAGTCCAAGACTGGATTGCTTCGTTGCAGAAGCTCCGCGCAATGATGAGGACTTCGTTTAACTCATTGAAAAGAAAGGAAAGAGGGTGGGCACCTGTCGCCCGTTTTTTCAAACGAACTGAGCGATTCCAGATTACGGTAAATAAAAAGGCCGCTAAAAAGCGGCCTGTTTTTCCGGAAATATTTCCGTCATTATGCTTTTTTCGAGGAATCTTCCTTCTTTCCGCCGGACGCATCGCCGGAGAGGAAAGAGCCGTATTTTTTCTCGAATTTGGAAAGTTGTCCTTTCTCGACCACGCGGGCGGCGCCTCCCTGCCAGGCGGGATGGGTCAAAGGGTCAACGTCAAGCTTCATGACATCGCCTTCTTTTCCCCATGTGGAGCGGGTTGTGTATTCCGTTCCGTCTGTCAGCACGACCTTGATCTCGTGGTAATCCGGGTGAATATCTGCTTTCATTTTTCCTGTCCTTCTATAAATTCCGCTGTGCTTATAGGATTTTTGACGGGAAATTGCAAGGGAATGTGGTGGATTAAGAGCGAATTTCAGCAAAAAAGGCCTTATTTGGCGGCGCGGCAGGCCGTTATCCACGCCATCCGGAGCTATTTTGACGCGGCCGGCTTTGATGAGGTTGAAACGCCGGTCCTGCAGGTCTGCCCCGTTATGGACGCCCATGTTCACGGATTTAAAACGGTCCTGAACGGCGTGGACCTTAAGCCGGAGCGGACGCTTTACCTCCATACCAGCCCGGAATTTGCGATGAAAAAGCTGATGGTCGCGGGAATGGAGAGGCTGTACCAGATTTGCCATGTCTTTCGGAATGGCGAAAATTCCTCCCGTCACAGCGCCGAGTTCACGATGATCGAATGGTATCGGACGGGAGCGGATTACACGGATATTATGGCGGATTGCGAGGGGCTGCTGCGTTCCTGCGCCGAGGCCCTGAATATCCGGACCTATCAGTATAAAGGGATGGTATGCGATCCGTTCGGGCCGTGGGAACGTCTGAGCGTTCGGGAGGCCTTTGAAACATATGCGCAGATGGATTTACAGGCGTTTTTGGACGATAAGGAGGCTTTCCGCGCCGCCGTTTCCGCTTTGGGCCTGCACACGGCGAAGGATGACGGTTGGGACGATCTCTTTTTCCGGGTGATGGACGCCAGAATAGAGCCGTATCTGGGCAGGAAGGTTCCAACCATTTTGTACGATTATCCGGTCTGTATGGCGTCTTTGTCGCGCAGGAAACCTTCCGATCCCCGTTTTGCCGAGCGTTTCGAGCTTTATGTCTGCGGGATGGAGCTTGCCAACGCCTTTAGCGAACTGACCGACGCGGCGGAGCAAAAAAAGCGTTTTGCCGAGGAGATGGATTTAAAGGAAAAACTCTACGGGGAGCGCTATCCGGTCGATGAAGATTTCATCAAGGCGCTGGAGCATGGTTTGCCGGAAAGCGGCGGAATCGCCTTTGGCATTGACCGCCTTGTGATGCTGGCCACGGGCGCGGAAGATATAGATCAGGTCCTCTGGTGCGGTAGGCCGTAAAAAACGGCCCTGAAAACAGGGCCGTTTTTCTATGATCTTTTTTACATTTAGTCGTTATAGCGTGCGGAGTTCGCGTGGGAGAGGTTCTTTTTCAAACCTTTCTGGCAAATGCCTTTTTTCCCGGCTTTTTCTGCACAGCACTTCTCTTTGCAGCCTTTTTTACATATCTTGCCCTTTACGTCTTTGCATTCAGGGCAAGGGCAGACTTTGCCTTCTTTGGCATAGGGGCAGGTCTGGGCCCCTTTATCCTTGCACGGGCACGCATGGGCGGCCTGCGGCGTAAACCCGGCGGTCAGGAGGAGCGCTGTAACGAGTAAAAGCAGTTTTTTCATGGTGGTGGTTTCCTTGTCTGTTGAGGTTAAAAATCAGGGTCGTTGTCGTTTGCCGCGTCAGGGCAGGGGTTGCGCGTGGCCGTAACGGGGTAGCCCGTAATCACGCGCTCATTCTTTTCATCTTTTACAATGCGGAGTTTCACCCGCCCGTAATTCTGTTCCGCGACGTAATAGCCGTTTCCTTCCTGTTTCCAGTTCAGATTGTCATTGACGGCGACATTCGCAATCGCGTTTATAATCATCTCCTCGTCCCAGTCTTCCGGAAACTCCGACTTGCAGGGTTTGCCCGCGCCATGCATGTGCCCTTCAAGGATATGCGCGCGTGCCTTGGGCGTTATCACCCATACGCGCCGCTCCCCCTTTTTCACGGGCATGGGATCATCAGGTTCTTCAGCGGGAGAAGAGGAAATAAAAGGAAGCTTGCCCGCGTCAAAATCATAGAGGCGGTCCAGCGAAATGCCTCCTGCCCCAAAGGCCAGACCAAGAAGAATAAGAAGAAGGCCGCGTTTAGGCTGTTGCAACATCAGGCGGCTTTCGAGCTGGCGTTTGGAACGGCCAGAGATTTTCCGGCGGATTTCAGGTCGGCAAAGGCTTCGTCCAGACGCGCAACCATGCCGAGTTCGCCAGCGCGAAGCCATTTGCGCGGGTCGTATTGTTTTTTGTAAGGCGTGCCGTCATCCGGATCGATCTGGTGTTTGAAGGCTTTGTCATTTTCTGCGACATATTTGCCAACAGGCGCGGCAAACGCAAACTGCGTATCCGTGTCGATATTCATTTTGAAAACGCCGTAGCCGAGCGCTTCTTCGATTTTGGCTTTTTCGGAACCGGAGCCGCCATGGAAGACCAGGTCGAGCGGATTGTTGTCCAGATTGTGGGTCCGGCTTACCAGAGCCTGCGAGTTTTTCAGGATTTCAGGCCGCAAATGGACGTTCCCGGGCTTGTAAACGCCGTGAACGTTTCCAAAGGAAGCCGCTAGCGAGAAATGCCCGATAGGGGCAAGGGCGTCATAGGCGCGCAGGCAGTCTTCCGGCTGGGTGTAGAGCTTGTCGTTGTCGATATCATCCGAGCCCACGCCGTCCTCTTCGCCGCCGGTGACGCCCAGTTCAATCTCGATGCTCATGCCCAGCGGCACCATGCGCTTGAGGATGCGCGCTGATTCGGAAAGGTTGTATTCAATGTCCTCGGCGGACAGATCAACCATGTGAGAGGTGTAAAGGGGAAAGCCCCGTTTTTCAAAGAACGCTTCGCCGTAGTCGATCAGGGCGTCAATCCACGGCAGGAGCTTTTTATCCGCGTGGTCGGTGTGGAGCGCAACGCAAATGCCGTAATGCTCGGCCAGGGCATGAACGTGCAGGGCGGCCGACACGGCCCCCAGCGTTTTGGCCTGAAAGCTGTCTTGCATACCAAGCCCCGCGTAAAACTGCGCGCCGCTATTGGAAAACTGGATAATGACGTCCGATTTGTTTTTGGCGGCGGCTTCCAGAATCGCGTTGACGGAATTCGTCCCGACGGCGTTCACGGCAGGCAGGGCGTATCCGCCGTCTTTACAGGCTTTTAAAAGGGTTTTGTAATCTTCCCCCCAGACCACTCCCGGCTTCAGGGCAGGTTTTGATTGCGCCATGTGATTTACTCTCTTTGTAAGTATCTGACGGGATGAAAAATACCAAAGGGGCGGGCGGGAATAAAGGGAAAGTTTGGAAGAATCGCAGGCGCTTTGCTTTTAAGGCCGGGGCCTCTTAATTATTGACATAATAAAATTATTCCTTTATAAATATAGCTGTTCTTCCGTAAGAGGCAAAGAAAATGGGCAGTAATTCGCAGAAAAAGGGTTCGTTGATTTCAGATGTCGATCTGGGGGAAGACTTTGTTGTCAGTGTAGAGGAGGGTAATCCATTTGAGGAGGAAGATCTTGTCTCTATGGGAAAATTGGCTGAAGACCTGCCGTTTTCAGTAATTTTAGAAATGTATGAGCTGTCTGGAGTTGACATCAAAACCTATTTTGCAGGGAGAGGGGCTGGGCCTGATGATCTTACAGGCCAGGATTTTACAGGCAGCGGTGATTGCTGGGACGGCGCGGACTTGCGTGGCACGGACTTAACCGGGTGTGTTTTCGGGCCGGACAACACACTCAACGGCACCCTGATGGAAGGGGCCAACCTGACGCGCGTTACAGGTCTTGCCGCGGAGATTCTGGCCTGCGCCTATATCGACGAGTCAACGATCCTGCCGGAAGGCATTGACCGCGCCGAAGTGGAGCGCCTGCATGCAGCCAAAGATATGCCGTCTCCGCCGCGCCGCAAAAGAGAAACAAGCACTGTCGTGCAGCCTGATCCGATGACGCAAAGATTGAACTAGAGCATTCTGCGATCAAGTCGAGCTACAACCCGTTTTGTCATCCTGAGCCGAAGGCGAAGGATCTCAAATTTTCCCGGAGATTCTTCGCTGCGCTCGGAAATGACAGGACAGAACCGGCCTTAAGCGACGAACATTCTAGGCGGCTGCAGCTTTTTTGCTGTAACCGACTTCGTGCATTTTGACGGCCGTGTCCATCATGCGGTTGGAAAATCCCCATTCATTGTCATACCAACTCATCACGCGCACAAGATTTCCGTTAACGACCTTGGTTTCGTTGACTGCAAAAACGGAAGAAAGCGGGTTGTGATTGAAATCGCCGGAGACCAGCGGCTCGTCATAGGTGCCGAGGACTCCCTTCAGGGGATCGCCCGCAGCGGACAGGATGGCCTTGTTGACTTCTTCAATGCTCGTGGGCCTTGAGGTGACGAATTTAAAATCAATAACGGAGACATTCGGGGTCGGCACGCGCATGGACACGCCGTCCAGTTTGCCGTTCAGTTCCGGCAGGACCTTGCCGACGGCCTTGGCCGCGCCGGTGGAGGTCGGGATCATGTTGCACGCCGCTGCGCGGGCCCGGTGCGGATCTTTATGCATCGTGTCCACAATGCGCTGGTCCCCCGTGTAGGAGTGGATGGTCGTCATGAACCCGCTTTCGATTCCGATCGCGTCGTTCAGGACCTTGGCCACAGGGGCAAGGCAGTTCGTGGTGCAGGAGGCGTTGGACACGATTTCATGTTCGGCCTTCAGGTCATTTGAATTGACGCCGTACACGACCGTAAGGTCTTCGTCGCTTGCGGGTGCGGAAATCAACACTTTCTTTGCGCCGGCTTCCAGATGCATCGCCGCCTTGTCGCGGGCGGTGAAAAGGCCGGTGCATTCGAACACGATATCAATGTTCATTTGTTTCCACGGCAGGTTTGCGGGGTCGCGTTCCTGCACGACTTCTACATTTTTACCGTCGATAATGAGTGTGTCTTCGTCCACCCTTTCGACGCTGAAAGGGAAGCGGCCATGAACGGAGTCGTACTTAAGCAGGAGCTTGTTCGTCTCCAGCGGGGCCAGGTCGTTAATGGCCACCAGTTCGATATCCGTGCGGCCTGATTCAAATAAAGCGCGGCAGACATTCCGTCCGATGCGTCCAAATCCGTTAATGGCTATTTTGACTGTCATTTTCGTACTCCTCTTTTTTAATTGTTTAATTTCTTTTCCACCGCCTCGACGATGGCATCCGTCGTAATTCCAAAATGTTTGAAAAGCGCGTCCGCCGGCGCGGATTCCCCAAAGCCTTTCATGCCGATGAAAATACCGTGCGGGCCGATGAAGCTGTCCCATCCTTGGCGGATTCCGGCTTCGACAGCGACTTTGACGGAAGCGTTGCAGGTGATTTCCCCAATATATTCGCCGTCCTGTTCCCAGAAAATATCCATGCAGGGCACGGACACGACGCGCGCACCGGGCCCCAGTCTTTCCGCCGCCTCCATCGCAAGGTGAACCTCGGAACCGGAGGCGAAGATCGTCACCTCCGGTGTTTCCCCTTCGCAATCTTCCAGAATATAGGCGCCGAGGGAGGATTTGTTCACCGGGTCGTCTTCCCGCAGGGTTGGCAGGCCCTGACGCGTGAGCGCCAGAATGGAGGGCGCCGTTTCCTTTTTAATGGCCAGTTCCCAGCATTCGGCCGTTTCAACGCCGTCGCACGGGCGGAACACATAGGTGTTGGGAATGGCGCGCAAAGAAGCCAGATGCTCGACCGGCTGGTGCGTTGGGCCGTCTTCGCCCAGGCCGATGGAATCGTGCGTCATAACGTGAATGACGCGCTGTTTCATCAGGGCGGCCAGACGGATGGCGGGGCGGGCATAATCTGCAAATTGCAGGAACGTCCCGGCGTAAGGAATAAACCCGCCATGGAGCGCAAGGCCGTTCATGATGGCGGCCATGCCGTGTTCCCGTACGCCATAGTTGATATAGTTTCCGCCGTAATCTTTGTCGTCCACAAATTTGGAAGCGCCGACCTTGGTGTTGTTGGAGCCTGTGAGGTCCGCCGACCCGCCAATGAGCGAGTCAATTTTCGGCACGAGCTTTTCGAGGCACATGCCGGAGGTCTGGCGCGTCGCTTTTTTCGGCTTTTCTTCCGCGAAAGTTTTTTTGAGGCTTTCAACGACCTTGTCGAGGGCGGAAAGATCAATCTCGGGTCCGGACGTTTCCCCGCCGCTATCGACGCCGACACTGCGCCACATGGCGAGGATGTCTTCGGGAATTTCAAAAGGGGGGTAAGGCCAGCCGAGGTTTTTACGCGCGCCGGCGATTTCTTCTTCGCCCAGCGGGGCGCCATGGGCGGAAGAGCTGTCCTGTTTCGTGGGCGCGCCGAACCCGATATGCGTGCGGCAACAAATCAGGGAAGGGGTGCCGGTTTCCTTGGCCGTTTCAATGGCGGATTCAATTTCATCATAGTTGTGTCCGTCGATGCTCTGCACATCCCAGCCGTAAGCTTCGTAGCGCTTTGGCACATCTTCGGTAAAAGACAGGTCCGTGCTGCCGTCGATCGTGATGCTGTTTTGATCGTACAGGACAATCAGTTTGGACAGGTTCATATGCCCGGCGAAGGAGGAGGCTTCGTGGCTGATTCCTTCCATAAGGTCGCCGTCGCCCGCAAACACATAGGTATAGTGGTCGACCAGATCATCCCCGTAACGCTCGTTCAGGATACGCTCCGCCAGCGCAAATCCGGGGGCGGAAGAAATGCCCTGCCCCAGGGGGCCTGTCGTCATTTCAATAGCGGCATCGACGTCATATTCTGGATGTCCGGCCGTAACGGCGCCCATCTGGCGAAAATTTTTGATTTCCTCCAGTGTCATTTTCTCATAGCCCGTCAGGTAGCCAAGCGCATAAAGCAGCATGGAGCCGTGCCCGCCGGACAGAATAAAACGGTCCCGGTTGGGCCAGCGTGGATTTTTAGGATCGAATTTTAAAAATTTTGAAAACAGGACGGTGGCAACATCGGCCATGCCCATCGGCATGCCGGGGTGTCCTGAATTCGCTTTTTGCACGGCGTCCATGGCGAGCGCCCGAATGGCATTCGCCATGTTTTTGAAATCGAGATTTTGCGCCTGTCTTTCGGCGGCTTTTTCTACCGGATATCCCATGCTTGCCCCTAACGTGCTTGAACTGTGAAAATTATTCGTACAATGCCGTTCCACGGGCTTCCGGTCAACTGTAAGGCCACTGAAAAAATAAAAAATTGTACAAAATAAAAGCTCTTCTCTTGACCATTGCGCGGCGAGGGTCATAATGGGGCCGTTTTCAAACCAACCTTAACAGGAAAGGCCGTCTTCGTGAGTGCTGCAATCAAAACTTCACTTCTTGGGTTAAATGACTCTCTTGAAAAACTTGAGGCCGCCGTGGAAAAAGCCATGAAGCAGCCGAAATTGCCGCAGGACGACCTGTTCGGGGCGGTTTCGAACGGCAATCGTCAGGGCGGCGGCGACGTAAAGCTCTTCGCCAGGAGACTCGACAGCGCCATTGATAAAGTCGAAAAGCTTCTGAAAGAGAGCCGCGCGTAAACGTAGATAGAGCCAGCAGTAAAGGGGTAAGATTATGTCTGAAGTCAATGTAACCATAAATGGCCGTGTCTATGGCATCGCCTGTGATGAAGGGCAGCAGCAGCGTGTGCTTGATCTGGCAAAATACGTGGATGCGCGTCTGAGGGAAATCGCCCAGGCCGGCGCGGCGTCCAACGAGGCGCATTTGCTGGTTTTGACTTCCATTATCATGGCAGACGAGGTTTTTGATCTCAAAGAGGGGCGCGATTCAAACCGCAGGTCGTCGGAGCCTCTCGGCGTGCGCATGAGCGAAGAAGATGAAACCGCCATTGTCGGGGCCATTGACCGGTTGGCCGGCCGCATTGATTCCATTGCCGGGAATATCCAAAAACTGTAGAATAAACATTAGCTGCGGGGTTCGTGATACAGCTTTATCCCAGAGGCCTATGCGTTTCGCATACGGGAACTGCCTCTGTCCAGGCCGTGGTCTGGTTATTGTGGTGCCCACCTGGTTTACCGGGCTTCATGCGGATATTTGATTTGTACACGGCCTTCGCGGCGCCTTTTTTAAAATGTGCAACGCATCGTTTTTCTAACACGAAGCACACGAAAATTTCACGAAGAGCACAAAGAAACAAAAAGTGTTCTCTGCGCGCAAAAAATGTCTTCGTGTACTTTTCTATGAACTTTTTTAACTTCGTGTTAAAAAAAGAAGTGACTGAAAATAAAGAGACATTACGCCAGCAAGCAAGAGCGCATCTGGAGCATTTGCCGCCGGATCTTGCCGCGCCGGAAGAAGCGGCCGCACGTTTTTTCGAAGTCCTTAAACCCCGGCAGGGGCAGGTTGTGGCCGGATACTGGCCCAAGGGCAAAGAGTTTGATGTGCGCTATATCCTCGACGATCTTTTGAAAGAGGGCGTGACCTGCGCTCTTCCGGTCGTTCAAAAAGACAGCCTTGTTCTTGGCTTCCACAAATGGGATGAAGATGTGCCTCTGGAAAAGGGGGCGTTTGGGATTATGGAGCCGCAAGGTTCCGTGCCTGTTGATCCGGATATTGTCCTTGTGCCTCTTATGGCGTTTGACCGCCGCGGGTACAGGCTGGGGCATGGCGGAGGGTATTACGATGCGACGCTGGCGGCATTGCGGGCGCAAAAAGATATTCTGGCCGCGGGGGTTGGCTATTCCGAGCAAGCCGTGCTATTTCCTTTGCCGGTAGAGGAGCACGACCAGCGGCTTGATCTGATTGTAACGCCCGGGGCGGTTCACGATTTTAGAAAGTAAACAATGCGGATTTTATTCATTGGGGACATTATGGGGCGGTCGGGCCGGGAGGCGCTGGCAAAGAACCTGCCCGGTCTCAAGACGAAATTATCGCCCGACGTTATCATTGTGAATGGCGAGAATGCGGCGCACGGACTCGGGATTACCGGCAAAATCTGTGAAGAGTTTTACGATCTCGGCGTGGATTGCATTACTACAGGCAATCATGTCTGGGATCAGCGCGAAATTATTCCCTATATAAAAAACGACCCTAAATTGCTCCGGCCGATCAACTTTCCGGACGAGGCCGCCGGGCGGGGGCTTTGTGTCCTGAGTTTGCAGACGGGCGAAAAAATTGCCGTGATCAATGTCATGGCCCGCCTCTTTATGGACCCGCTGGACGACCCTTTCCGGACGGTAGACAAGGCATTGGAATCCTTAAAGCTGGGGCAGAATGTCCAGGCCGTTTTTGTCGATTTTCACGGGGAGGCCACCTCCGAGAAAATGGCGTTTGCGCATTATTTCGACGGGCGTGTGTCGGCCGTTGTGGGGACCCACACCCATGTTCCGACGGCGGATTGTCAGATATTTTCGGGCGGGACGGCGTACCAGAGCGATGCGGGGATGAGCGGCGATTATAATAGTGTGATCGGAATGCGGACGGAAATTTCCCTTCAGCGTTTTCTGAAGAAAAAACCACCGGAACGCATGGTGCCGGCAGATGGCGAAGGGACGCTTTGCGGCTGCCTGATTGAGACAAGCGATCAAACGGGGCTGGCGGTTTCTATTGCGCCGGTGCGATCTGGCGGGCGCCTCCAGCCGGCGTGTCCTGAAAGATAAGATCAATTTCAGACGAAACGGTGGTTTCGATTTTCTTGAAATGCTCCTGGCAGGCTTTGGTAAAGATCCTTTCAAGATAGCTATAAGGAAGCCCGTCGCCCTCGTTGGAATAGAAGGAGGTCTTGATTGAGGCGCTAAAGGCGGCCATGACGGATAAGGTGACTTTGTCCAGCGCGGAGGAGGCGGTGACAAATTCAAGAAGTTTACAGGCCAGATCATGCGTTTGTTTTTTTCCGCAGTACCCGCTGTTGGATTTAAGGTCCAGCGCAAGAAATTTCATTTCTCCAAGGATATGTTCGCCGTCTTCTTTTTTGAAGGCCACTGTTTTGTCCAGCAAAGCCTCTATACGGTCAATATTTTTTTGGGCGCAAAGGTCAAAGCGGTCCCTGCTGGTTTGCAGAAGTGTTCTTGCTTTTTCAATATCCATTTTATGGATTCCGCCATATCCCGCTTTTCTTTTAAGCCGGTTGGAAGAGGGGACAATCTCGACATGTTGGGCAGGATGGCTAGCCATAGTTAAAGATTCCCTCCGTATCGGTGGAGCGTCTTGCCGGGCAATGCTCCATGTCGGCGGTATTCTTTTTCCTGCGCCTGTCCGGTCCCCTGAAGTGAGGGGCCTGAACAAAAGGACGGGGTCTTTCGATAAGGCATGTCAGATGTTTCGCCAAAGCTTCAATCGAAAAAGGCTTCGCCAGAAATTCCGTGACGCCTGCTTCGCGGGCGTCCTCGATCATGGACATGTTTGTTTGCCCGGTCATCAGGATAATCGGAACGTCCGAATATTTATAAAGGGGAAGGTTCCGTATCTTTTTGGTCATCTCCAGACCGTCCATGCCGGGCATCATCCAGTCTGAAATGATAATGTCCGGGTTTTTTTCCCGATAAAGTTTTAATCCTGTCTGGCCGTCCGCGGCATGGAAAACCTCTCCAATCCCGAACGTTTTCAAAATGGATATAATCAGTTCGCGCATAGGGTCGTTATCTTCAACAGCTAAAACCGAAATTTTGTGAAAAAAATAAGACATAGTTAATATTTATCTTAGTTTCGCGAATCTGCCCTGTTTATATACAGAAGCCGGACTTTTTCACAAAGAAGATAAATTCTCCTTTCCTGCGGGGTGTGAAACAATCTAAATAATGCACGGTTAACTGACTTTCATTATCTCATAAGCATCATTTTGTTTGCAAAAAAGGGTTGGAATTGTGCGTTGCACCTTTGCATATCTGCGGGGTTTGTTTATGATTCTGCCACGGTTTTAATATAAGGATTCGGCACTATGGCAGGTCATTCAAAATGGGCGAATATTCAGCACCGAAAAGGCAAGCAGGATAAGCTGCGGGCCAAAGCCTTTACCAAGGTGGGGCGGGAGATTATCGTGGCTTCCAAGCTGGGCGGAGGGGACCCGGATATGAACCCGCGGCTGCGGCTGGCGATTCAAAAGGCCAAGGCTGTGAATATGCCCAATGACCGGATTAAAAAAGCCATTCAGACCGGGGCGGGCGGTGCGGATACCGCCAATTACGAAGAAGTCCGCTATGAGGGGTACGGCCCGGCGGGCGTGGCGATCATTGTCGATGCGCTTACCGATAACAGGAACAGGACCTTTGCGCAGGTGCGCACGGCCTTTTCCAAATTTGGCGGAACATTGGGGGAAACCGGCTCTGTGGGGTTTATGTTCGACCGTGTGGGCCAGATTATTTATCCTGCGGACAAGGCGGATGCGGACGCGATGTTCGAGGCCGCTGTGGAGGCGGGCGCGGAAAACTGCGAAAGCGGGGAGGATATCCACGATATCCAGACGGCGCAGGAAGACTTGGCCGCCGTACGGGACGCTTTGGAGGAAAAATTCGGGGAGGCCGAAAAAGCCGATCTGACATGGCAACCCAACACGATGAACGAACTGAACGAAGACCAGGCCGCCACCCTGATGAATCTGATAGAGGCGCTGGAAGACGATGACGATGTCCAGACGGTGACAACCAATATGGACGTCGATGACGCCATTCTTGAAAAACTCATGGCAGAATGAGGGATTGGGCTGTTATTTGTTCACGTTTTGTGCTTATATATGACCTATGAGGATTTTAGGCATAGATCCGGGGCTGGTAAAGACGGGGTGGGGGGTTGTCGATTTCACGGGCAATCGGCTGTCTTATGTGGCTTGCGGCCTGATCAGGACCGATTCTGCCGATGATCTTCCGCAGCGGCTGAAAACGATTGATGATAAAATGAGCGAAGTTGTGGAACGCTGGGAGCCCGATATGGCTGCGATTGAGGAGACTTTTGTGAATAAAAACCCCGCTTCGGCCCTAAAACTTGGCGTTGCGCGGGGCGTGGCGATGGTGGTGCCGGCCAGGATGGGACTGCCGGTGGCCGAATATCCGGCCAATCTTGTGAAAAAGTCTGTGGTCGGGGCCGGAAAGGCCGGAAAAAATCAGGTGGGGACGATGATTAAAATTCTGTTGCCCGCCAGCGGCGAGATGGGAGAGGACGAGGCCGATGCGCTGGCTGTGGCGATTTGCCATGCGCATCATGCGTCTTCTTTCGGCAAATTCGGCGGAAAACTTGCGGGGGCGGCGAGATGATCGGCAAGCTTTCAGGCGTTTTGGACAGCGCGGCGGACGGGCAGCTTATCCTCGATGTCGGCGGGGTCGGGTATCTGGTTTCCTGCAGTCCGCGCACGCTCTCGCGTTGCGGTCAGAAGGGGGACCCGCTTTCCCTGTATATTGATACCCATATGCGCGAAGAGTCCCTGACGCTTTTCGGTTTTCTAGACCAGAAGGAGCAACATTGGTTCCGTCTTCTCTATAGCGTTCAGGGCGTAGGCCCGAAAGCGGCGATGGCGATTCTGGGCGTTTGCCCGCCGGAGCAGATCGGCTTTGCCATCGCATCCGGCGACAAGGCGGCGATCACGCAGGCGCCGGGCGTGGGGCCGAAACTGGCGGCGCGTATTGTAACCGAGCTGAAAGACAAGGCCGCCAAGATAGATATTGCGCCGGGGCGGGCGGCTGTAACGGCAGGCGTTTTTGGCGCGCAGGAGCAGGAATCAGGGATAGACCATGATGCGGTCTCGGCGCTTGTAAATCTGGGGTATGCGCGCTCGGAATCTTTCCGGGCCGTTTTGCAGGCCAAGGAAAAAGCGCCCGAAAAATCCGTGAATGATAATTTGCAGCATTTGATTAAACTGGCGCTGAAAGAGCTAAGCCTATGAACAATCCCGCGTTGCAATCCCGCGAACAACAGGCAGGGGAAAAAAGCCTCGAAAATTCGCTGCGTCCCTTAAGGCTGGAAGAGTTTGTCGGGCAGGAATCCTTGCGGGAAAACCTGAAAGTTTTTATTCAGGCGGCCGGCAAGCGCGGCGATGCGATCGACCATGTTCTTTTCTTTGGTCCGCCGGGTCTGGGCAAAACCACACTGGCGCAGATTGTGGCCAGGGAAATGGGGGTAGGGTTTCGGGCCACGTCCGGCCCGATCATCAGCAAGGCCGGCGATCTGGCGGCGATCCTGACCAATCTGGAGCCGCACGATGTTTTGTTTATTGACGAAATCCACCGCCTGAATGCGTCCGTGGAGGAAATTCTGTATCCCGCGATGGAAGACCGGAAACTGGATCTGATTATCGGGGAAGGCCCGGCGGCACGCTCCGTCCAGATTGATTTGCCGCCTTTTACCCTGATCGGGGCGACTACGCGCAGCGGGCTTCTCGGTGGTCCCTTGCGCGACCGTTTTGGCATCCCCTTGCGGCTGGAATTTTATACGGATCAGGAGCTGTCCCGCATTGTGGCGCGCTCTGCCGCGCTTTTGGATATGGATATAAGCGCGGACGGCGCGCTTGAAATTGCGCGGCGCTCCCGCGGCACGCCGCGTATTGCAGGGCGCCTGACCCGGCGCGTGCGGGACTTTGCCGCTGTGGAAGGCAGTGGGAAAGTCGATGCAAAAATCGCAGATTCGGCGCTGCGGAAACTCGATGTGGACGGAAACGGGCTGGACGGTATGGACCGGCGTTATCTGACCTGTATCATTGAAAATTACGGGGGTGGCCCTGTGGGTGTGGAAACGATCGCGGCTGTCTTATCCGAGGAGCGCGATGTGATCGAAGATGTGATCGAGCCTTATTTGATGCAGCAGGGGCTAGTGCAACGCACCCCGCGCGGGCGGGTCATTTCCAAAAAAGGATATAAATATTTTGGACTTTCCCCCAAGACGGACGATACGCCGGAGCTGTTTGAAGAATGAAACATAACTGTGATTTCCGGGTCTATTACGAAGATACCGATGCGGGCGGGATCATGTATCACGCCAGCTTTATCCGCTTTTGCGAACGGGGGCGGACGGAGTTCCTGCGCAATCTGGGGTTAAGCTGTTCTTCCTTAAGCGAAGAGGACGGTCTTTTGTTTGTGATCCGGCATCTGGAGGCGGATTATTTCAAATCTGCGAATCTGGACGATCTTTTGCGGGTTGAAAGCCGCATAAAAACGTTGAAAAATACGTCCTTTGTCATGGAACAGTCTATTTTTTGCCAGGATTCTATGCTCTTTTCGATGACGGTGACGGTTGTTTGCGTGGATAAGACATCAAAACCCGTTCGTATTCCCGAAAAAGTACGGGAGAAATTTGAAGCCTATCAGGAGTAAATAAACATGGACGAAACATCCAGAGCCGTTGACGCAAGCGCAGTCGGGGAGTCTTTTTCCGGCGATTTGAGTATGATCGGCCTGTTCATGCAGGCGGATCTTATTGTGAAGATCGTTATGATGATTCTCATCTTTTCGTCCGTGTGGTGCTGGGCCATTATTTTTGAAAAACGCGCGACGCTTGGAAAGCTTAATCGCCGTGCCAACAAGTTTGAAGACGCGTTCTGGTCGGGGGAGCCTTTGGACAAGCTCTACCAGCGTATAAAAAAAGGGCCGCAGGACCCGCTTCTCAAAACATTTTCTTCGGGAATGGAAGAGTGGCAAAATACGGTGGCGGGCGGCATTCCGGGAAAGGAAAGCATGCAGGCCTCCTTGCGTCAGCGGGTCGAGCGCGCGATGAGCAATATGATCAACAATGAAATGAACCGGCTGGAACGGGGGATGACGTTTCTGGCGACGGTCGGTTCCACGGCGCCTTTTATCGGCCTGTTTGGTACGGTCTGGGGGATTATGAATTCTTTTACGGCGATTGCGCAGACGAACAATACCTCTCTGGCTGTGGTGGCGCCGGGGATTGCAGAGGCCTTGTTCGCCACGGCTCTGGGGCTTGTGGCGGCCATTCCGGCCGTAGTGGCCTATAACGGTTTCAGTTCACAGCTCGGACGCTACGCTGGACGGCTGGACGGGTTTGTCTCCGAGTTTTCCGCAATTTTATCGCGGCATCTGGAATCGCAGGAAGGAAAGGGGCAAGGGCAGGACTCGAAAAAACAGGGACGCTATGGGACTTAGAATAGATTTTTCTTCCGGCTCCCGGCGCAGCGGGCGCGCCTCGCACCGCCCCATGTCGGAGATCAATGTTACGCCGCTTGTGGATGTGATGCTGGTGTTGCTGATTGTATTTATGATTGCCGCGCCGCTTTTAACCACGGGCGTCCCGATCGATCTGCCTGATTCCGGTGCCAAAGCGCTGTCCGAGGAAGACAATAAGCCGCTGGAAGTGTCTATTTCCAAAGACGCGCTGTATGTCGGGGAAACGGAAGTCAAGCGGGCGCGGCTGATAAAATTGCTCACTTCCATGACCCAGAACAATCCGGACCGCCGAATCTATATCCGCGCGGATAAGGGACTCGATTACGGGGAGGTTATGGATATTTTGGGGGCTATCAACGGGGCAGGCTTTCGAAAAGTGGCCCTTGTGTCTAATTCTTCCTCCGGTTCGACCTCAAAAAGGCCATAAAGTTCGGTAGATTTGTGTCTGTTATGAACGCTTTCGTCCATCAAACGGCCTATAGAAATTCATTCGAAATGACCCCCTTTATGTGGGGGGCGGTGGTCCTTTCGCTTTTGTTTCATCTGGGGGTTGTCACGCTCGGGGTCGTGGGGCTTCCTTATATCAAAAACCCCCGTATTTTGCCGCCCGCGCCCATCAGTGTGGACATTGTCGAGGTCAGCGAAAAAAGAACGACAAACCGGCCGCCGATCAAAGCGCCCCTGAAAAAATTGCAGGAGAAAAAAGATATCCTGCCGGAGAAGAAGGAAAAGAAACCGCCGGCGCCGCCGAAGGTCGAGGCGAAAGAGCCGCCCAAGGCCGTACCGCCGGAGCCGCCCAAAGAAAAAGCTGAAACGGTCAAGCCGAAACCAAAAGTGCCGCCGCCGCCCTCGGAAACATTGAAAGAAGTTCCGGAGAAAAAACCGCCGCCGAAGGAAGAAAAAGCGGAAGCGCAGCAAGAGGATCAATTCGCCTCCTTGCTAAAAAATTTACAGGATGGCGAAACGCAGCCGGAGGTCGAGAAAATAAACCCCGAAGCGCAGGCGCCGCAGCCCTCTCCCCTGGCGGAATTTTCCCAGCGCATGAGCATGAGCGAGGCCGATGCGCTTCGCCGGCAACTGACCCGTTGCTGGAGTATTCAGGCCGGGGCGCGTTATGCCGAAAGTCTGGTGGTTGAAATCAGGCTGACCGTCACGCCCGCAAGGCAGGTGAGCAGCGCCACAATCGTGGATCAATGGCGCTACGGGCAGGATCCGCACTTCCGCGCGGCGGCAGATAGTGCTATGCGTGCTGTCAGGAGCCCGCTGTGCAATCCGCTTGATTTGCCGCCGGACAAATACGATCTGTGGAAGGATATTGTTGTGAATTTTGATCCGAGCGAAATGTTGTAAAGAGAAAAGGATAGGAAAGAATCATGCGAAATTTTTTGGTCTTTTTGAGTATTTGTTTATGGGCCTTGCCGGCGCAGGCGCAGCTTCGCGTTGATGTGACGCGCGGGAATATTGAAAAACTTCCGATCGCAGTCAGTGATTTTTATCCTGAAAGTCCCGAATTCAACGATCTGGCGCGGGATATCCCAAAAATCATTACAAGCAATTTACGCGGCTCCGGCCTGTTTGCGCCGATCAATCAGGGCGCTTTCATTCAGGATCCTGCTTCTATTCAAAAAGACGGGCCGCGTTTTGCGGAATGGCGGGCCATTAACGGTCCGGCTCTGGTCAGCGGCTCTGTTACGCGCACGGCGGACGGGCGCACGCGGGTGGAGTTTCGCTTGTGGGATGTGTTTTCCCAAAAGCAGCTTTCCGGCATGGCTTATATGACAACGCCCAAAAACTGGCGGCGCATTGCGCATATTATCTCGGATGAAATTTACAAGCGTATTACGGGGGAAGAGGGATATTTCGACACCCGGATTGTGTATATTTCCGAATACGGCCCTGCCGACAGACGGGTCAAACGGCTCGCCATTATGGATCAGGACGGGGCCAATCACCGTTATCTAACAAACGAGGGAACGCTTGTCCTGACGCCGCGTTTTTCACCGACGGCGCAGGAGATCACCTATATGTCCTATCAGGGCGGAAAGCCGCGCGTTTACCTGTACAATATCGATACTGGTCGGCAGGAGCTTCTGGGGGATTTTCCGGGCATGACGTTCGCGCCGAGATTTTCTCCCGATGGAAACAAAGTCATCATGAGTATGTCACGTAGCGGGAACTCCGATATTTATGAAATGGATTTGCGCACCCGGAAATCCCGCCAGTTGACCAAACATAGCGCGATTGATACCGCGCCCTCTTACGCGCCCGATGCGCGCCAGATTGTGTTTGAATCGGATCGCGGCGGTGTGCAGCAGCTTTACGTGATGGGCGCTGACGGCGGGAATGTGCGCCGGATTACCTTTGGAGAGGGGCGCTACGCCAATCCTGTCTGGTCGCCGCGGGGGGATTTGATTGCCTTTACGAAGATGCTGCAGGGCCAGTTTTATATCGGCGTTATTCGTCCGGACGGTTCCGGCGAGCGTTTGATTACGCAGGCTTATCATGTGGAAGGGCCGAGCTGGTCGCCGAACGGACGTGTCCTGACTTACTTTAAGGAAATGTCCGTTTCCGGCGGGAACGGACGCAGCGCCAAGCTTTATACGGTGGACCTGACAGGCTATAACGAGCAGCAGCTTCCAACGCCAAGGGATGGATCGGATCCTGCCTGGTCGCCGCTTAACCCTTAAGTGCAGGCAAGGTCTTTAAAGGCTTCGATGATTTGCAAATAGGTGTCCCGTTTAAAGGGGACAATCAGGCCGAGGGTTTCTTCCAGCCCGACCCATTGCCAGCGTGAAAATTCAGGGTGATCGTCTGCGTCTAAAACAATATCATTGTCTATGCCTGTAAAACGCATGGCCACCCATGTCTGTTCCTGGCCTTTGTATTTTCCGTCCCAGAGATTGCCTAAAAGGTGCGGCGGAAGATCGTAGGGGATTGTTTTATCCAGAACGCGCAAAATTTCTGCCTTGTCTGTGCCGATCTCTTCCTTGATTTCACGCAGCGCGGCCAGCTTTATATCTTCGCCCGCATCAATGCCCCCTTGCGGCATTTGCCATGCGCCGGGCGTGTCGATGCGCTCGCCGACGAAGACTTTTCCGGCACTGTTAAAAAGCGCAATTCCAACGCAAGGGCGGTACGGCAATGTCATAATTTTATGCCGGCCAGGGCCGAAAGCGGCGCAAGCTGGAGGCTTTTTTCTTCCAGCGTTTCCAGCCAGTCTTTCGCCATGTCAAGCGTGAGAGGCGAAGGCTCTATAAAAAGGGCGGCGGAACCGTTTTGGAGCGCCATGCGTTCGGTCTGCGCCAGCGCTGCCTCTATTTCCTGTGGGCGGAAACCGCGTTCGATCCATAGATCCGTCTGGACAAAGGGAGAGCCGTTTTCTTTGGCCGTTTTTGCGCCGAAAAAGGGAAGGTGGGTATTTGCATTGGCAAACCCCAGTCCCCGCCCGAAAATCTGTTCGAGCAGAGACGGCGTTCCGGCGCTTTCCGCCGTAAAACGATGATCTTTCTGGGTGACGATCCCGGCATAACCGACAACGGAGGAAAGCGTTTCAAAGAGGCGCTCCTGATTTTGCGGCAGGCTGGCATTGATTAAAAGCGTGCGGGGGCCGGGATCGGGATTCGGGTAGGTTTCATTTTCCATCGGCAAGGACAGCCAGATTTCATGTCCGTCGAGCCGGGCTTTATCCCCCCATGCATTCAGGCCCTTGGCGTAAGGGTTCAGGATAAGCGTAACTTCCGGGGGAAAGTGCGTGCTGATTTTTCCCGTTAAATCTTTTGAAAGCCCGGCATCCGCGAAAGCGACGGCAATCAGGGGACGCTCCATGACGCGTTCGAAGGGTCTTTTATAGGCTTCGAAAGGGGTAACGCCGTCCTCCAGACGGGCAATCGGAAGCCTGCCTTCAGCGCCGGATTCATAAAGACCGGGAAGGGGCGCTGGGGCCAAAGCGGTATCCGGGCGGCCTTGCGGTGTGGATTCATGGGAAGGTTCTTCCTGAGATATTTCCTCTTCATCCTGAGAAGGCGGGGAAACGGGGTGCTCAGGCGCGCTCTTGCGCTCGATCAAAACCGTTTTTGAAGGAAGCCTTTCCTGCAGCCTTTCTTGCGTATCTTCGGCCCGCAGCCACATCCACCCCGTGAGCAACAGGAGGATAACGCCCGCCGCGCCAAGCCCCTGAAGAAAAGACGAGACAGAAAAAGGAAATGTTTTTTTGTTCTCCATGCCGGTCCGTTGTGGTTTTTCTGCAGGCATAATTCCCTATTTTACACCCTGGACTCTCTCTCCATACATCAGGATCCCGCGGAGCAAGTCGACGGCGCGCAGGAGTTGATAGTCCTCGTTTGTGTCTTTGGCGTCTTTGTCTTCGTCGGTTTTGTCTTTAGAGGAGCCTTTCTGGCCTTTTATCTTTTCGGAAAGCGGGACTTTCTTTTCCTTGTTTTTGTCCGTCTCTTTTTTGTTTCCGTTGTCCAGCGCCCCGCGGAGGTCGCCTTCCCGCATGCGTTCCACTTCCAGGGCCTCTATTTTTGAAGGCTCCACGGTGATATCCGGCTCAATGCCTTTGGCCTGAATGGAGCGGCCGGAAGGCGTGTAATACCGCGCCGTTGTCAGGCGGAGGGCTCCGTGGCCGGGCAGGGGGATAATGGTTTGAACGGAACCCTTTCCAAAGGATGTCGTTCCCATAACGATCGCACGGCGGTGATCCTGCAGGGCGCCTGCCACGATTTCCGAGGCCGAAGCGGAGCCGCCATTGATAAGAACAACCATCGGTTTCCCGTTGATAAGGTCGCCGGTATGGGCATTGTCGCGTTTGGTGTCTTCTTTGCTGCGTCCGCGGGTGGAGACGATTTCCCCTTTGTCCAGAAACGCATCGGACACGGCAATGGCCTGATCGAGCAGGCCGCCCGGATTGTTCCGAAGGTCCAGAACATATCCTTTTATGCCTTCCCCGGCCTCTTCCTTGATGTCCTTGATGGCTTTTTTGAGACCGGATTCCGTGTTGCGGTTAAAGGTTGTAATCCGCAGGTAACCGATATCCCCGCCTTCAACCCTGTGTTTGACGGACGTAATGCGGATGATGTCGCGTGTGATAGTGATATCGAGCGCTTCGTCCGCGCCTTCGCGCGCAATTTTCAAAACAATATCCGTTCCGACTTTGCCGCGCATGCGGTCGACGGCTTCGCTTAAGTTCATGCCCAGCACGGGTTCCCCATCCAGATGGGTGATAAAATCGCCTGCTTTAACGCCTGCGCGGTAAGCCGGGGTATCGTCAATCGGCGAGACGACTTTGACAAAGCCGTTTTCCATGGTGACTTCAATGCCAAGCCCGCCAAATTCGCCTTTGGTCTGGACCTGCATATCCGCATAATCGTCATCGTCCAGATAGGCGGAATGCGGGTCCAGGCTTGTGAGCATGCCTCTGAGGGCATTTTCAACCAGGTCTTCATCTGTGACAGGCTCGACATACTGGGCGCGCACACGTTCGAAAACGTCCCCGAAAAGGGAAAGCTGGCGGTAGGTGTCCTGATCGTCCTGCGCGGCTTTTTTATCCTGGGCCGTTGGGGCGGTCCGTTCTTCTTCCTGCGCCCATGTAGTGGTGTAACCGCACAGAAAAACTGCAAGAAAAAGGGAGATAATAAAGAGTTTTTGTCTTGTTGGCATCGTTCGTTTTATCCGCTTTTCAATGTTTAGGTCCCGTTTCTTACCTGAAGAAATGGGACGGGTTCACAGGCCGCCCTTTGTAACGCAATTCATAGTAAAGATTTGCGTCGCCTAAAATACCGATAGGTTCCCCCGCTGCAAGGGATTGTCCTACCACTGTATCAATTCTGGCCAATCCTGCAACAAGGCTGTGATAGCCTTTCTTATGTTCCACAATAATTAATTGGCCATAACGTCTGAAGGGGCCTGTGTAGCGGACAATCCCGCCCATGGGGGACACCACGAGGCCGCCCTGACGGCCTTCGATATGCAGCCCTTCGGACGGCGCGCCGATCTCGTCCTGCTGGCCGTAGTTTATGCGTATAATGCCGGAAACGGGCAATTGCGCATTTCCGATGCGCGGCAGGTCTTTGTCTGCCTTTCCGGTCTTTTCGGTTTGCTGTTTTTTGTGTTGGCTATTTTCTTCGAGTTTGCGGACAAGGTCCTTAAGGGAGATGGCGCGCGCCGAAATCCTTTTGACTTCAGCGGCGGCTTTTTCGTGATCGCGGGATGTGCGTCCGAAGAGTGTCTTTCTGGTTTGGAGCAATCCGTCCATTTCAGCCTGACGGATTTTCAGGGCATCGGATTCTTTTATGCTTTTCCGGCGGCTTTCATCCAGATCGCGCAGAATGTTTTTCAGGGCGTCCAGGTCTTCCCGTAAGGTTTCCGCGCGCCCGTAAATGCGCGGCAGGGTGCTTTCCAAAATCATCGCGCTCTGCGCCGTTTTCAAAGGGGAGCCGGGCCGGGCCAGCATCGCTTCGGGGGGAACGCGGCGCATGCGCTCCAGCGCCAAAATCAGATCCGACATGGCGCTTTTGTCCTGTGAGAGACGGGATTCAATTTCAAGCTGCTCCCGCCGTTTTTGTTCCATCCTTTTTTCAAGGCGGGTGAGTTCTTTTTCATTCTTTTTGATCTCTCCCGCGACACGGACAAGACTGTCCTTTGTGTCTTCCAGCTCTTTTTGGAGCGTTTCCATTTTTTCCTTAAGGGCCTTGTCCCGGGCCTTTTCGGCTTTCAACAGGGTTTCCGCCTCCTGAAGCGGATGAAGAGGCGGGGTGGCGACGTCTTTTGCCAAAGCGGGAGGGGAGAAAAGAAAAATAATTGTCATTGCGAGGAGGCAAAGCCGACGCGGCAATCTAGAATACTGGATTGCTTCGCTATGCTCGCAATGACGATTTTCAGGTGGTTTCATCTATATCTAATCCCGGTGATAGGGGTGGCCGGCCAGAATTTGCTGGCTTCTGTATATTTGCTCTATCAGCATGACGCGCGCAAGAAGATGGGGCCATGTTTGTTTGCCAAAGCTCAGGACAAGGCCGGCGCGGGCGCGGATATCGTCGTTTAATCCGTCGGCGCCGCCGATGACAAACTGAAACTTGCTTTGCCCCGCTGTTTGGAATTGTTCCAGTTTTTGTGCAAAATCCCGGCTGGAAAGCGTCTTTCCGGTTTCATCCAGAACGATCAGGGCGGCGTGAGGGTCTATTTTTGCGGAGAGTTTTTCAAGTTCTTCCTTCTGGTTTTTCCCTTCCATTTCGGTCAAAGAGACAGGCCATTGGAGCCTGCGGACATATTCGTCCCAGACTTGCTCCAGGGGATTGTTTTTCAGTTTTCCGATACAGAGGATTTCAATCGAGGCCATGCGCTATAGTCGTTTTTTAAGACTATAAAAGCAAAAACAAAATAAGGCGGCCAGTGTTTATGTGCAGGCACACGGAGACAAGCCCCGTTTAAGAGAGCACCAAGCGATCATATAACAATATGATCAGGCGCTTTGGTGGTGGTCGCTTCCCAGAGAAGGGCTGTGCAGCGGCATGTTCCACATTTTTTCGAGGGCGTAAAACGCTCGCACTTCGGGCCGGAAGAGGTGGACGATGACATCGCCCGTATCCAGAACGACCCAGTCTCCCTGCGCCAGACCTTCGGTTTTAATGTCGTCTACGTGCCGTGCGTGGAGGCGTTCCTTGAGTTTTTCCGCCATGGCGATGATTTGCCGTGAGGAGGTCCCTGAAGCGATTACCATATAATCGCAGAGGGCGGATTGGCCTGTGAGGTCGATGACCTCGATGTCCAAAGCCTTATCACTGTCCAGTGACCGGGTGATAAGGTCTTTTAAAGCGGAAGGGTCAAGCCCTTCGAGCATGCGGTTTGTTTTGGGTATGGTGTGCGTCTCCTTTCGGGGTCCGGGGTGAAAAATTATAATGCAAAGGCGCAAAGCAAAACGGCCTGCAAGTGGCAGGATATCCAAGGCTCTTTTGTCTGGAAAAGTTTCGGGTGAAGGGGGTGGAGCGCCTGATGACCGTCACGCACGCCCTCCTTCTTCGACTATACTTGCGTTTACTTTCGCTAAGCTCATACCCCCATTATACGCAAGATTCGGTTAATCATCAATGAAAGGGCTCCAAGCTTTTAAGAGTTTAGATTAATTAAGTATATTAATCATTTGATTTAAATGTATTTTTTCTTATTTCACTTGAGGAAATATTCAGCATTTTTGTGCCTTGCAAAAAGGTGGTTTGCGGGGCTTTTTGCCGGGAAAACATCCGGATCGGGCAGTTTTTGACCAGGGATCCGGCAGGGGGGCGGGCGATGAAAACCACGGGAACTTCCTGCGTTATCTCCCGCCATTTCTCCCAGCGGTGAAACAGATGGGCGTTGTCCATGCCGCAAATCCATAAAAAATCAGTCGCCGGGAAGGCTTTTTTCAGGCGGACGATCGTTTCGTAAGTATAGTTTGTGCCAAGCTGCCGTTCCAGATGGGTTGCCATCATGCGGGGGGAAGATTTCGTGATCTTCCGGACGCCTTCATACCGCACATCGTAGGGCGCCATTTCTTTTTCATCTTTAAGGGGGTTTTGCGGGGTTACAATCCACCAGATAAAATCCAGATGAAACCGGGCCAGCGCCAGCCGCGCAATATGCATATGGCCCTGATGGGCCGGATTAAAGGATCCGCCAAGAAGCCCGACCCGCAAATTTCGCCAGCGCTGCCCGTCATGCAATGTTGGCGGCGTGAGGATACTCATGGGCGGGTTTGACCGTTTCCGTGGACAAGGTATTTAAAGGTTGTGAGCTGTTTGACGCCCACAGGCCCGCGCGCGTGCAGTTTTCCTGTGCCGATCCCGATTTCCGCGCCCATCCCGAACTCCCCGCCATCGGCAAACTGGGTGGAGGTGTTATGCATGACAATCGCGCTATCGACGTTTTTAAGGAAATAATCGGCGGCCGCTTTGTCTTCGGCCAGAATGCTGTCCGTGTGGTGCGATCCGTAGCGGTTGATATGGACGGCGGCTTCGCGAACATCCTTCACGAATTTGCAGCTTATTCTGGCGTCCAGATATTCGGTGGCCCAGTCTTCTTCGCTTGCCGGTGTTATGCGCTTGTCCAGTCCGCAGCTTTCCGCGTCTCCGGCGACGGCGCATCCCGCATCGAGAAGAACGGCCAGAATACCGGCCGCTGTCTCGCAGCTCAGCTTCTCATCCAGCAAAAGGGATTCCGCTGCGCCGCAAATGCCCGTCCGGCGCAGCTTGGCGTTCAGGATTACCTCTTTCGCAAGGGCCGGGTTCGCGCTTTCATGGACATAGACGTGGCAATTTCCGTCCAGATGCGCAAAAACGGGCATGGTGGCTTCGTTCATCACACGGCTGGTCAGGCCGCGTCCGCCGCGCGGAATCATCACGTCGATAAAATCATGCGCCCGGAGCATATCGCCTACATGCGCGCGGTCGCAATCGGGCACGAGGCAAACGGCACCTTCGGGAATATCGTGGGCTTTGAGTGCCTCCTGAATAAGCGTGTGCAGGGCTTTGGAGCTGTTCAGGCTTTCTGAGCCTCCGCGCAGGATGACCGCGTTATGCGATTTCAGGCATAGCGCCGCCGCGTCGACCGTCACGTTCGGACGGGATTCGTAAATCATGCCCAGAACACCGATGGGGACGGAAACTTTCTGGATGCGCAGGCCGTTTGGGCGCACGGTTTCTTCAAGGATTGTGCCGACAGGATCGTCAAGCTGCGCGATGGACTCTACGCCCTGTGCAATGGCCTCTATCCGCTCCGGTGTCAGTGTCAGGCGGTCGATCAGGGCGGAGGAGAGTTCTTTGGCTCTGGCCGCATCGACATCCTTTTGATTGGCTTCAAGGATTGTGTTATGATTGTCCCGCAGTTTTTCGGCGAGGGTTCGCAAAGCGCCATTGATGGCGGGCGTATCCGTTTGCGCCAGTATAAAAGCGGATTTTTTGGCTTGCGCGCCAAGGTCATGAATCAGGTTCGTATAGGTCATGTCTCAAACACTTAAGCATTTTTGTTATGCCTGCGGAAGCGGGAATCTGCTCCGCGCAGGGGATTATAAATTCCTGTCTTTATAGGCTCAGGAAAGGGCTAATTCAGCTGTTTGGAAACGGTCTTGATAGACTCTTCTGCCAGGCCTTGCGCGATTTTTTCATCCAGCGTGGTGATGATGATTTCTTTCGTTGCCGCGGCAGCCAGTTCTGCCGCATGTCCTTGAATCTGGGCGATCGCGTTGGCCTCAATCCGGCGGAGGCGTTCGGAGAGCTGGCCCTCGCGCCGTTCCATGGTTTCGGCCATTTCTGCTTCGGCGGCCTTTTGGATTTTTTGCGCGTGTTTTTTCGCGTTTTGGATGATCTCTTCGGATTCTTTTTCCGCGTCGCGTTGCTTGCGTTGGTATTGCGCCAGAAGTTCCTGCGCTTCGACGCGCAAGGATTCCGCCGTCTGGATTTCCTTACGAATAGCCTCGATCTTATTGTCCAGCGCCTGCGTTACGGATTTGCGTCCCAGTCTGTAAGCCACGAGCGCAAACAGGATAAAAGAGAAGGTGACCCAGATGGCCGTATCATGTTGGAGAAGCTCGATCATGCTGCTTTTGTCCTCGGTTTTTCGGCCCTGTCTTTAACGAGAGAGGTCACAACGGATTTTGCTTTTCCCGCATCTATCTCTTGCCCGATGATCTTCTTCACGGCTTCGCGTGCGGCTTGCGCGGCAATCTCATTCATCTCGTCCATTGCTTCCGCCTTGGCCTTCTCAATGCGCGTTTCGGCGGACCTGACATCGCTTTCGGAGCGTTTGCGAAACGCTTCCTGCCGGGACGCCATTTCGGCCTTTATGCCGTTTTCAACATCAAGAACGGCTTTGGACGCGTCGCTCCGCGCTTTATCAAGGTTTTTCTCGTAGGTGCGCTGCACGTTCTCCGTTTCGCCGGTCAGCTTCTCCGCCATATCCAGATCGGACTGGATATGGTTGCGGCGGTTTTCGATGACCCCGGAAATTTCCGGCAGGGTTTTTTTCGAGAAAAAGAGGTAAAGAACGCCAAAGCAAACCGCCAGCCAGAAAATCTGGGAGGGGAACCATGTCGGGTCAAACTGCGGCAGGCCGCCGGAAGCAGCGTGGGCCGATTCTGCGGCCATGCCTGTACCTGCGCCTGAAGATGTTTCTTCATGCACATCCTCCGCCCATGCCGGAGCGGCAAGGGCAAAGGTGAAAAAGGCGCACAGGAGCGTTTTATTCAACATGGCTGTTCGATACTCTTTTCGGCCTAACCGAAGACAAGATAAAAAGAGATCAGAAGGGCGAAAATAGCCAGCGCTTCCGTCAGGGCGAATGTCAGGAAGAATTTCTTCTCCAATATGCTTTCGGCGTTCGGATTGCGGCTAACGGCCAGGTTGTAAGAAGCAAACATCAAGCCCAGACCGATACCGACACCGGCCAAAGGGATCAGGGCGATGGCGCCTGCCAGAAGTTTTACAGATTCTAAATCCATGATTTTTTCCTTTTCGTTTCAAAATTAGAGTTGGGGTAACAAATTTAATGCCCGATTTCAATGGTATCCTTCAAATAAATACAGCTTAAAATCGCGAAAACATATGCCTGCAGGAAGGCGATCAAAAATTCAAATCCGATCAATACGGAATTGAAGACCATCGGGAGCACGCCAAGGGCATATCCGCCAAGTCCCATGCTCATCATACTGATGGTAAATCCGGCGAAGACTTTCAGCATGATGTGGCCTGCAATCATGTTTGCAAACAAACGCACCGAAAGGGTCAGGGGGCGGATAAGGAAGGACATGACCTCGATGGGAATAATCAGCGGAACAAGCCAGCCGGGCACGCCGGGCGGTAAAAACAGGCTGAAGAAATGGAGGCCGTGTTTGAAAATGCCGATAACAATAACAAAAGAAAAAATCATCAGGGCCAGCACCGCCGTCACAACCAGATGGCTGGTATAGGTGAAGGAATAAGGGAGAAGCCCCAGAACGTTCCCCAAAAGCACCACGACAAAGAGCGTGAAAATGAGAGGGAAATACTGGCGGCCCTTGGCGCCTATATTTTCGCGGATCATGCCCGCCACAAAATCATAAAGGATTTCCGCAAACATTTGAGGGCGAGAGGGAACCAGCGCCTTACGGCTCATCGCAAGCGTCAGGAAGACGGACGAGACAATAACGGCAATCGTCATCCACAGGGAGGAGTTCGTGTAAGACAGGTCCAGACTCCCTGCCGAAAGCTTGATTAAAGGGTGAATTTCAAACTGATGAATGGGATCGGCCACCTTCTTATCCTCTATTGGTCGTCGTCTTCTTGTTCTTGCGGGGATTGTTTAGCGTTTTTTGACAGGGGATGCAAGGGCCTAGCGCCCACAGATGTGCCTAATCCCTGCGTTATTTTATAAACGTTATAAAAGCCGGTTCCGACCCCCAGAAGGGTGAAGAGGAAAAACTGGACGGGAGGGGTGTCAAACACCCTGTCCAGAAAGTATCCGAGCAGGGCTCCCCCCAGTATCGCCCCGACAAGCTCGATGCCTGCGCGGGCGCCGTCGCTCATATTTTCGTCCGTTTCCGGGGGGGCGGGGTTATATTCCTCCTCAAATCCCTCGCGGGCGTTTTTCAGCCGGGTTTCGAGGTGATTGAGCTTGTCTTCGCTCATTAAGCCGCTTCCTCCAGGAAGTCCATTTGCTGGTTGAGATCAACGGAAACAAGCTGTGAAATGCCGCGCTCGGCCATGGTGACCCCGTAAAGGCGGTCCATGCGGGCCATCGTCAGGCGGTGGTGCGTAATAATTAGGAAGCGGGTTTCGCCGCGCTCCGATATTTCTTCGAGAAGGTCGCAAACGCGGTCCACATTGGCGTCATCGAGCGGGGCGTCAATCTCGTCCAGCACGCAGATCGGGGAAGGATTGGTCAGGAACATGGCAAAAATCAGCGCTGTGGAGGCGAGCGTCTGTTCTCCGCCGGATAGCAGGGAGAGGGATTGCAGCGTTTTTCCCGGCGGCTGCGCAAAGATTTCAAGCCCGGATTCAAGCGGATCGTCGGATTCTATGAGTTCCAGATGCGCCTGCCCGCCGCTGTAAAGCTGTGTGAAGAGGCGTTTGAAATGGCTGTTCACATGGTCGAAGGCGGCCAGAAGCCGTTCCCGCGCTTCCTTGTTCAGGGTCGCGATTCCCTGCCGCAGCTCTTCAATGGCCTGCATGAGGTCGTTCCGTTCTTCCAGAATGGTGGAGAGCTCTTTTTCCAGTTCAACGCTTTCCGTTTCGGCGCGCAGGTTCACAGGGCCGATCATTTCGCGGCTGCGGATCATTTTTTCTTTTTCATCTTTCAGGGCGTCCGTGTCGGGGAGGTCTTCGGAGTCCGGATGAAGTCCGGCCTGCTCCGCGAGTTTTTCGGGCGGCGTTTCAAAACGCTCCTCGATAGAGGAAACGACTTCTGCAAGCTGCTCTTCCCCCGAGGAGACGATGGCCTGCGCATGGGCGCGCTGCTCTCTGGCCTGTCCCATCTGGTTTTCCGCTTCTTTCAGGGCCTTGTTTGTCTCAAGCAGCGCCGTTTCGACTTCGGCGAGCTTGTCTGAGGCCGCTTTTCGTGCGTGTTCCATTTGCCCGATTTTTTCAAGGAGCCCTTCGCGGTCTGCCGTAATCGTCGTGGGACGGTTTTTCAAGGCGCCGAGCTTTTCTTTCAGGCTGCCTTCCCGTGTTTCCAGTTCTTTCAGGCGTTCGCGGGAACGGATATTGCGGTTTTGAAGGTTGACGCGCTCATCGGCGATGGCGTGAAGGCGCGCATGGCGGCGGCTTTGTTCCTGCTGCACGATATCGAATTCCCGCACGGATTCGCGCAGAGAATCGCGCGCTTCCGCCAGCGCGGCGCGAAGTTTTTCTATCTGCGCATTCTGGTCTTCCATCGTTTTTTCATCGTAGGAGGCAAGGGCCCGCCGGCTTTCGTCCAAAGACTGCTCCAGAGAGGCGGTATCTGCCGCGCAGCTTCGCAGTCCTTCTTCCAGGGCGGCGATCCGGGCAAACAGGCCGGAGCGTTCTTCCGTCATCTGGTTTAAGGAGGACTGATGTTGCGACAATGCCGCCTCGTTTTCGCGCAGGCGCGTTTGCGTTTCATCAAGGCTTTTTTGCGCTTCCTCTTTCGAAGCGCGTGCGGAGTCGCAGGATTGCGCCGCCTTTTCAGCCTTTTCTTCCAGCCCCGGAGCGTCTTTCCTGAGGTCCTGCAGGCGGTTTTTCTGCCGGAGTTGCAAGGCGTGGCGGTCGGAGGCTTCCTGCTTGATGTGCAAACCGTCCCAGCGCCAGTAAGCGCCGTCCTGAGAGACAAGCGATTGTCCGGGAAGGAGTTGTGGCGCGATGGCGTGCCCCTCCTGCGCGGAAGAAACAACTCCGATCAGGCTTAAGGCGGCCTTCAGGTGATCGGGAGCCTTGACATGCGGCTCCAGCGCCTTCGTGCCCTGGGGCAGGGCGGGGAAATTTGAAAGATCGTTTTCCCGCGCCAGCCAGACGATCGGCGCGTCTGCGTTGGTTGACGCCATGAGGGTATCGCCCAGCGCCCGCGAAAGGGCCGTTTCGAAGCCTTTTTCAGGCTGCATATCCTCGAGGACCGGACGAAACTCGTCCTGAGAATCTGAATTAAGAATGCTTTCTAACATATTGATTTCAGTCAAAATCTTTGATTTTTTCTTTTCGCATTCCTGTTGGTTTTCCCGCGCTTCGTCCAAAGCGCTTCGGGCTGTTTCAAGGGCCTTTTCGTCTGTGTCTGCTTTTTTGCGCAAACCGGAGACCTTGTCTTCCAGAGCCAGAATGTCTGTTTTCAGGTCCGCCAGCCGGGAGTCCTCGTCAAAACGCGTTTTGGCTTTTTCCAGATCTTCCGTCAGGGCTTCCCGGCGTTCCTGCGTGACCAGAAGGCGGCTTTCATCGGCGGAAATCTGGCGCTCGATGGCCTGACGGCTGGCTTTGTTTTCCGCCAGTTTTTCCATGAAAGATTCGTAATCCTCTTCCAGTTTTGAAACCTTGGATTCCAGCTTTTCCTTAATGGCGAGTTTTTCTTTCAGCGTGTTCTCTTCGCCGTTTTGGGTTTCGCGTATTTTTCCTTCTTCCCCTTCCAGCCGGGAAAGAAGGCCGGCGCTTTCTTCAAGGCTTTCCTGTTCGTGGCTGCGGTCCTGTTCCAGCCGGCCTAGATTTTCGGTTGTTTCGGTAAGCTGGTTTTCAAGGTCGCGTTCCTGATCTTCAAGCCTTTGCAGCGCCATTTTGGCGGCCTGCAGGGCTGCGGAACTTTCCGCTTCGCTCTGGCGCAGGGCCGGAAGGTCTTCGGACTGGACGCTTTGCGTTTTGGTCAGTTGCGTCACCGTTGTAAAATGCTGTGCCACAAGGCTTTCCGCTTCGTCGAATTTGCTGCGGGCTTCATGGATGCGGACGCAAAGGCTTTTCCATTCCAGCCAGGCGATCGTGATGTCCACCTGCCGGATCTCATGGCTAAGTTTTTTATAACGGATGGCCTGACGGGCCTGTTTTTTCAGGGCGGCAAAACGTTCTTCCATACTGCCGACGATATCCTGAATCCGTTGCAGGTTCCGGTCGGCAGCGCGCAGGCGCAGTTCCGCTTCGTGGCGGCGGGCGTAGAGTCCCGAAACGCCGGCGGATTCTTCCAAAATCATCCGGCGGTCCTGCGGCTTGGCGTTGATGATTGCCGTAATGCGCCCCTGGGATACGATTGCGGGGGAATTTGCACCGCTCACCGTATCGGCAAAAAGCATCTGTACATCGCGGGCGCGGCAGGTTTTGCCGTTAATCTTGTACAGGGACCCCTGATCGCGTTCGATTTTCCGGGTGACCTCGATTTCTTCTTCGTTGTTAAAGGCCGCCGGCGCGCTTAAAGAGCTGTTATCCAGCAAAAGCCCGACTTCGGCAAAGTTGCGCGCCGGGCGCGCGGAGGTGCCGTTAAAGATAACGTCTTCCATTCCGTCGCTGCGCATGCGTTTGGCTGAATTTTCCCCCATGACCCAGCGCAGGGCTTCAACCAGATTGGATTTTCCGCACCCGTTCGGGCCGACAATTCCTGTCAAACCTGGTTCGATGGCCAGCTCCGTCTTATCGACAAAGGATTTAAAGCCGCTCAGGCGAAGTTTTGTAAACTGAATCATAAACGGCGCTTACTCTTTGTTCTCGGTTTCAAGGGGGGCCACGGCGCCGCCGGAGACTTTGCGAAAAACACGCTCGAATTCATAGAGGGGCTGCGCGCCTTCCAGGACTTCTTCTCCTTCCGGCCCGCTGATAATAAAGCTCGGGGTGGAGCGAATATTCCATTTTCCAGTGGCGTGTTTGATTGCGTCCGCGATTTCATTCCGGATCTTTTTGTTTTCCAGACAAGCCTCCACACCGTCTTCGCCCAGACCTGCCAGTTTTGCGTCCTGTGTGAGGGGCACGATGTAGTCGGCGCGCAGGGCCCATGTATCCTGCGTTTTAAACAGGAGGTCAACAAAGCCGATATAGCGGTTCTCCGGCAGGCAGCGGGCAATCAGGCTTGCCTGCAGGGCCGGGGCGTTTAAGGGAAAGTCCTCGAACTGAAAATAAACCTGTCCGGTGGAAATGTATTTCTCCTTGATCGCAGGCAGCGTGTCCTTGTGAAAGTGCGCGCAATGGCCGCAGGTCAAAGAGGAATATTCCACGACTTTGACAGGGGCTTTCGGTTCTCCCAGAGCGCGGCCCGATATGAGGATCGGCGGCAAGTTTGAATCGGAACCGGACGCGACATCCAGACCTGATATTTCCCCCTTCTGCATGAAGAAAGGGAGGATGATATTCAGGTTGGCCAGCATCAGGAAAAAACACACGGCGACCGCGATACCGCTCAGGGCCAGTATCTTCCTTTTCTTCGCGGTTTTATCCGGATCGTTTGCGGTTTTTTTATCTGTATTCTCAGACGTCATTCCAGCCCCTTTTTACCCTTCTTTTTCATAAATAAAAATAGAAGGCTTGTTTCTAGCGTATATTTTCGGGTATTTCCAGTCTTTAGTGTGACGTATCCAGTTTTCATGTCAATAAGGCCAAAACGGCCCGAAGACCTTTATCCACAAAGCGTTTGGCCTGTCTTCTAAGGCGATAGATATAAATCGACGCGCTCAAGGGGTGTCTGGTCTGTTTTTGCGCCCATGGCCCGCACGTCGATACGGTGCGGGGCGATATCTTCGCTCAGGAGGGCCTTCCGGATGGCCAGCGCCCGGTTCAGGGCAACCCGCCGGTCGGAGCTGCGCCCGTTGTCCACGGCGCCGGCAAAGGACTCTATTTGCAGCCTTAACGACGGATCCTGCCGGAGACGGCGGGCTATATTGTGAGACAGAGTTAAAGCCTGCTTTGTATCCAGATCGGTTTGCCCGGCGGCAAAGGGGATAGTGAATTTTGCCGGGTTCTGGACGTCTTCTTCAGGCAGCGGGGCAGGAGGAGCCGTGTTTTCTTCCCTTTTTTGCCGGGCCGTTTGCTTTTTCAGGTGGCGCTCCAGCAGCGTATCTTCCGGTTTTTCGGGGGCGGCGCTAAAGGTCTTGTCGCTCTGGACGCCGTCTGCCGGAACGGCAGGCATGGTTTTGGGCCCTTTGACGATGCCGGCGGATGGCGGCGGCGGCGCTTTTGCGGGAGATTGCGTTTTCACGGGCTTTTTAACCGGTTTGGCAGGCGGGATATAAGGTTTGTAATCCAGCGGTTCGTTTTCATTGGAAACGGAAACGCGCGGTTTTATAACGGGCCGCACGTTTTTTTGATCCCAGTCGTCCGTGGCGCTTTTACGGAATACGGGGGCTGCATCGGACGGAGCTCCGAACAAAGGGGGCGGAACGTAGCTTTCCGGCGTCTGCTCTTCTGTCTGCGCGAGACAAACCGGCGGCATAAACAAGGCAAGTCCGCCGGCGAGTAGAAATATTTTATAGAAAAGGGAGCGCATTTCTCTCTTTTTTGTCAGGCTGCGGCTTTCAAAATCCTGCGTAAATCAGGATAGAGGCCCTGATTCCCCGCGACAAGGCTTTTGGAATAAAGAACGTTTTCTTCGTTTTCTATGCTGGAAACGAGGCCGCCCGCTTCCTTGACGATCAGTTGCCCGGCGGCTACATCCCACGGCTTTAAGTGGCGCTCCCAGAACCCGTCCAGCCGGCCGGCGGCGACATACGCCAGATCCAGCGCGGCGGCTCCCTGACGGCGCAAGAAGGGGACCTGCGCCGTTATGGCATCAAGCTCTTTGATAAAAAGGCCGTTATCCTTTTTTGTATGAAGGATGTTTCCTGTCGCAACCATAGCGCTGTCAAAATCGCTGCGGCCGGAAACGCGCAGCCTTTTATTGTTCATAAAGGCGCCCAGCCCTTTTTCCGCGCGGAACATTTCGTCTTTGGCGGGGTCGTAAACCAGTCCGGCCAAAACCTTTCCTTTGGTTTCCAGCGCGATGGAAATGCACCAGTGGGGCAGCCCGTGCATAAAGTTGTGCGTGCCGTCGAGCGGATCGATAATCCAGATATTTTCCGGATCTTTGCCTTTTACCTCGCCGCTTTCTTCCATCAGGAAGGAGAAATCCGGGCGGGCGGCGCTCAGTTCTTCAAAGAGTATTTTTTCGGAGCGTTTGTCCGCCGCCGTCACAAAATCGCCCGGACCTTTGCGGGAGATCTGAAGCTGCTCCACCTCGCCAAAGTCGCGGATCAGGGCCCGCGAGGCTTTCTCTGCGGCCTTGATCATGATGGACATCAAAGGGGAGATAGCGGCCATATGTCTCTAGTCCTTTGCCCGTTCGACGTAGGAACTGTCTTCCGTTCGGACGACGATCCGCGTTCCCACTTCGATATGGGGCGGGACCATAACCTTGGCACCGTTTTCCAGAATAGCCGGCTTGTAGGACGTTGTGGCGGTTTGTCCTTTCACGACCGGCTCGGCTTCGCTCACTTCCATTATGACCGTGTCGGGCAGGGTAACGCCCAGAGGTTCGCCTTCGAATGTTTCGATGCTAACGACCATTCCATCCTGCAGGAAGACGGCCGGTTCCCCGATCGTGTCTTTCGGGACTTCAACCTGTTCGTAGGTTTCCGCGTTCATAAATGTGTAAGTGTCGCCATCGTTAAAGAGATACTGGTAATCGTTCTGATCGAGGCGCACGCGTTCCACGCTTTCCTGCGTGCGGAAGCGGACGTTATCCTTGTTGCCTGTGCGGATGTCGCGCATTTCGACCTGAATAACGGAGGCGCCCTTTCCGGGCTGCATGATTTCATATTTGGTGACGACCTGAAGCTTGTTGTTATGGTCTACAACATTGCCGGGCCGGAGGGTGATAGCGGTTACTTTCATTGTTTTTTGTCCTGTAAAATTGCGGTGCCGAAGCTCTCAAGGCGCCTTTTTATATCCGGATCCTCGATTTCTTCAAGGGTTTCCGCGATATATTTTTTATCTTCCTCGTTTAAAAGGGCCGGGGAGCGCTTGGGCGTCCGGGTTGTTTTTTCCGGTGCCGCCGGTGCCGTATGGACAAAACGAATATCCGTAATCCAGTTATGGCCGAAAAGCTGGTTGATCCGTTCCAGAATAAGGCCTTTTTGCATGCTCAAAAGAACGCTGTCGGCGCTGGAGACGGCAATATCGAGCGTGGCTTCGCCTTTTTTGTCTTTTTGTTTTTGGCCTGTCTGGGAAGGTTTTCGATAATGTATTTTCAAAGGCTGGGCGATTTTGGCCATCCGGCTTCCGATCACATCCTCCCAGTGCGTGACAATTCGTCCCAGCGCGATATATTTGCGGGCGAAGGTTTTTCCCGTCACAAAGGGAACGGTTTCCGAAAGAAGTCTTAAGGCACACATGGGCGCATCATGACAGGTTCTACAAAAAGGAACAACAGGAACAACGGTTTTGACGTCGCGGGCTTCAGGGCGGTTCTTTTGGACTGGTATGACAGGCACCGCCGCGTGATGCCGTGGCGTGCGCCGCCCGGAAAAACGGCCTTGCCTTACCATGTCTGGCTGTCGGAAATCATGCTCCAGCAAACGACGGTTCCGGCTGTGGGACCTTATTTTCTCACGTTTTTGGAAAAATGGCCATCCGTTCATGATCTTGCGAAGGCGCCGCGGGAAGACGTTTTGGCGGCATGGGCCGGTTTGGGATATTACGCGCGGGCGCGAAACCTCCATAAATGCGCAGAAATCGTTTCCCGGGACCACGGAGGTTCGTTTCCGGATGATGAAAAGAGCCTTCAGAAACTGCCCGGCATAGGTCCTTATACGTCGGCGGCGATAACGGCCATTGCCTTTGACAAGCCTGCAAGCGTCGTCGATGCGAATGTCGAACGGGTGATGGCGCGGATATTCTGCGTGAAAAAACCGCTGCCCGGTTCAAAAAAGGATCTGGTTTCAAAAGCGGCGCGTATTTCGGAAGGGCGCAAAGACCGCCCCGGCGATTTCGCGCAGGCCCTTATGGATCTGGGGGCTGTGATCTGCACGCCTGCCTCTCCGAAATGCGGGGCTTGCCCTGTAAGCAGATTTTGCGAGGCAAGGGAAAAAGGGATTCAGGAAAGCCTGCCCGCCAGGCAAAAGAAAGCCGAAAAACCCAGAAAATACGGTTACGTGTACTGGATTGAAAATCCGCAAGGGGCGGTTTTATTTGAACGCCGCCCGGAAAAAGGGATGTTGGGCGGGATGATGGGGCTGCCCGGATCGGACTGGCTGCAAGACAGAAAGCTTCTAAGACATCCTGCGTTTGTCTGCGCAGAAAAAGAGACGCTTTCGGAAAAAGTGTTTCATAGCTTTACCCATTTCGATCTGGAGCTGACCCTTCAGAAAACAAGTATTTCAGCCGGGCAGGCCGGTCAATATGCGCACTGGGTTAAAAAGGAAGATATCGCGGCGCTGGGGCTTCCGACTCTTTTCCGAAAGGCTGTTAAGCTCATGAAATAGCTTATAATTCAAAAAGCAAGTTTGTGCTTTCAGGGGTAAAAATCTATAATGCTGAATATGACTCGTTTTCTTACATTCGGGCTGGTTTGCGCCCTGTTCCTGTTTTCTTCGCCCTTTCTTTCTCCTGCCTGCGCGGAGGAAGCAGATGCTTCCGTTCCCGATTCTCCGGAGGTCCTGCCGGATGCGGATATTGATCAGGCCGAAGAGGAAGCCGGAGAAGCCGAAAAAAGCGCCGAAGAAAAAATAAAGGATATGAGCGACGGGGATGAAGACATCACCGTGATGAGGGATCTTTTTGCCGGAGAGTATGTTGACGGCACCATTCAAAATCTTTCCAAGCTTTATTGGCGGCTGAAGGTGTTTGACGATGGCGACAACGAAGCTGTCGATAACTTTATGCTCATCAACGAGTGTCAGATATATCAGGACTATGTCAATAATGACTTCGAGTGGGTGGAAATCCGTGAAGCCGCGAAACAGATGCTTAGACAAGACAGTCAGGGGTTTTCCAAAAAATTTCAGTTCATGCTGCCTGTCTATTTGGGCGAGTATGATATGGAGCGCAAGGGCTTTCCCCTCATTAACGACACGGCGTTTGTCAATAGCCGCCGGATGGAAATTACCGGAAATTCCCTGCGGGACGATGTTTGCGGCCGGCAGGGGGAAGTCGAAGACTATCCGCGCAATATCATGCTTATTTTCAAGGAGCCTCTGACTTACGGCTTTGTACAGGTCGATGAACATGTTGCGCAGGCGTATCTTTTGAGGAAACAGGAAGAGGTCGAAAAATTCGCGCTTGAGCTCCGGCAAAGGCGTTATGAGAGAATAGCTTACGTGCGCCTGCGGGTGGATTTTTACCAGTATCAGGGAAACGTAAAAGGGCATAGTCTGGCCACGCTCGCCATTCTTCACGGGGATCTGCAGGGGGTAGACCTGTTTGAAGACAGTCACGGAAAACGGCTGATGTCCAGCGTCAGTTTTTAACGCCCGGTTTTTTTACATTTTATCCTTGCCTGCGGATAATCCGGCACCCGACGCCGCGTGCGTTTTTGAAGATATCCGTCTTTTCCACGCACACGGAAATTTCGCGGGCGCGTTTGTCTTCAAGACATGAAGCCGCGATTTTTTCGGCAAAGCTTTCCAGAAGGTTGATATGTCCGCCTGCTGCGATATTTTCGATATTTTCGACGATATCCGCGTAGGAAACGACGTTCCGGATTTCGTCTTTTGACCCGCCGGGGACGGGTTCTACAGCCAGTTCGATATTGACGAGAACACGCTGTTTTTTGTCTTTTTCATGCGGCAGGACGCCTACGAACATGTCCAGTTCCAGGTCACGGATAAAAAGGAAGTCGGCGCTTTTTTTCTCTTCCGGAAAAAAGGCCTTCTTCTCCGGTTGTTCGTTTGCCGGGGAAAGCTGGCTGGCCGTAATGGTTTTAAAAAGCGTGTTCATGGGGCCATTCCTCTAGCATGGGGCGGTGAAAACTTCAACGGTTACTGAAGGGTCGTCGCAGCGCCCTGCCTTGCAGCCTGCCCTTCGATCTGGCTACGCAGGCGCTGGCGCAACGTGTCGATCGGAACGCTCCGGCCCGCTTCTTCAACGTGCCAGAAAGTCCAGCCGTTACAGGAGGGGGCGTTCTGGACGGCCGCGCCGACCTTGTGAATGGAACCGCGATGGTTGCCGGCAGGACCTTTGCCTGTCACGATAACGCTGCCGTCCGCATGAACCTTCGCGATTAAATTGCCTTTGGCATTGGTGAGCCTGGCGCCCGGCTCCAGATAGCCGTGCTCCAGAAGCCAGCCGAAAGGAATGCGCATTTGCTCGCGTTTATTTTCAAGTTTAACATCTTCTTCCGCGCAGGGCTCCACGGCGTCAATCCGCTTTCGGGCGCCTTTGATATAGGCGTCTTCGCGTTCGATCCCTATCCAGTTCCGTCCCAGCTTTTTGGCCACAGCCCCCGTGGTTCCCGTGCCGAAGAAGGGGTCCAGTATGACATCGCCGGGCCTGGTGGAAGAGAGGATAACCCGCTGCAACAGGCTCTCCGGCTTTTGGGTGGGGTGCAGTTTTTCGTTGTGTTCGTTTTTCAGGCGTTCATGCCCTGTGCAAAGGGGAATGAACCAGTCCGAGCGCATCTGAAGGTCTTCATTCAGCGCTTTCATGGAATCGTAGTTAAAGCAGTATTTGCTGTTTTGGGACCTTGCGGCCCAGATAAGGGTTTCATGGGCATTCGTGAATCGCTTGCCCCGGAAATTCGGCATGGGGTTGGATTTGCGCCAGATGATATCGTTTAGAATCCAGTATCCCAGATCCTGCAAAATTGTGCCAAGACGGAAAATGTTATGATAAGAGCCGATGACCCAGATGCTGCCGTCATCGTGAAGCGCCTCCCGCGCCGCGCCGAGCCATTCTCTGGTAAAGTCGTCATAAGCCTGCAGGGAGGCGAACTGGTCCCAGTGATCGTCCACGGCATCGACTTTGGAATTGTTCGGGCGGTGCAGGTCCCCCTGAAGCTGCAGGTTATAGGGGGGATCGGCGAAAACGGTGTCGATAGATCCCCGGGGGAGAGATTTCAAAATGTCGATACAATCCCCTTGAAGGATGGAATTTTTCTTTAATTTTTCTGGGGATTTTTTATTTTTTTGACTCGACATTTCTGAAAGCTCCTCGTCTAAAGAAGGCCGAATCATGAGTCATTTGGGACTCGCCGTCAAGGAATAAAAAGAAGATTTTTTCTTTAGAGTCAGAACGTTACAGGAACATTTTAAGAAACTGGAGTCGCTTCAAAGACTTACGCGGCAAGGCGTTGCCCGGCACAGGGCGCGAAGCTTTTGCGGTGATGAATCGTAATGCCGTTTTGTGCAATGGCGTCCAGATGCTCTGCCGTGCCGTAGCCGGCATTGCGGCACCAGCCATAGGCGGGAAAGTCATTGTGGAGCTTTTCCATGATCCGGTCCCGCGTCACTTTGGCCAGGATGGAGGCCGCGGCGATTTCAAGGACTTTTGAATCGCCTTTGACAACCGCTTCTGCGGGGCAGGGAAGTCCGGGGGGAATAAATTTTCCGTCGATGAGGATTTTCAACCCCTCACCCTCCCGGCTTAAAGCTTCACTTTTCACCGGGGCCTTCCCTCTCCCTATGGGTGAGGGAGGATGAGGTTGCGTCATGGCCTCAAACGCCCTTTTCATGGCCAGCAGGGTCGCGTGATGGATGTTCAGGGCGTCAATTTCTTCGGCGGACGCCTCTGCGATGCCGAAAAGGCAGTTCGCGGCAATATCGTCGAACAGGCTTTCGCGCTTTTTACGGGTGAGCTTTTTGCTGTCCGTGACATGGGCCCAGACCGGATGATCCAGCGTTTCAGGCGGGATAAAGGCGCAAGCCGACAGGAGCGGCCCGGCGAGCGGCCCGCGTCCGACTTCATCTATACCGCATATAAAAACTTGACAATTTGTCATAATTAACATAAGAACGAAGTGAAACGAACGGTTAAAGAGTAAGATATGTTGGCGAAAACGCAATTCGAAATATCGGTGTTTCCGGTAGAAAATGTTGAAAATCTGGGGAAGGTTTCTTTTAAATCACGTGTTTCGGCGCTCAACGGGCCGCAACTAAACGCTGCAATAGAGAGGGAAATAGCGTTTCAAATGCAAAGACAGCACCCGGAAGCCTCCGGGTTGCATAGCATATGGGTAGATATCACCGGTGATCCAAATTCGAATGAAAACCTTAAAGACTACAGCCACACCCATTTTACGGTAAGAGGGATGGCCTATAAATTCTAATTTTGTTGACATAATAATTATATATTGTTATCTTCCGGCGCACTGAATTCAAGTCCGGAATTTTTGAGACGAGGGAGAACGCATGATGCGTAAAGGTGAAGAAATTGATATTTTTACGGATTTTAAGGCGGCACAAGGAGGCGGCTATGAAAAATCTTGCAAGCCGTGCTTTGTTATAACCGTGGACGAACAGGCATCTGCGAAATATCCAAATTCTATGGATAAGGACTCTCTTGTGTTGCCAAAACTGAGAGAGGCAGCCGAAAAAATGTGTCTGGACGGGATTCTGATAACGCAAATCTCTACAGCTCTAACCGACGGGTGGAAGCAGGGAGCGGAACGCGTAAACGTGACGCGCACGGTGAAGGCGAAACCCCTCACTCTTGCAAGATAACCTGAACTATGGACGGCTATCATTGTATATCCGTACCCTAAATGTCATCTCCGCGCAGGCGGGGATCCAGAAAAACCAGACACTTGCTGGATGAGTCCGGTTTATTTTCACCACGAAGCTTGCGAAGAAGCATGAAGTTGTTGTTTGAAAAGGAAAAACTTCGTGAAACTTCATATCCTTTGTGCCCTTCGTGTTAAAAATTCAAAACAATCAACATGTCCGATTTTTAACGAAAGGAACCGGATTCCCCGACTTCAGGCCGCTTGGGCGGCCCTGCGCCCGGAATGACGGGAATATTTGTCTCTTATCCGTAGTTGGGGTTGGATAAGAACAGCGTAATCACTGCAGGCTTATGTCCCGCATTACGGCATCCCGTCAAAGCATACGTTGACATAAAAGCCTTTCTTTATTAGGAATGCCGGGTGTTTTACGTTTAGAGAGAGATGAAGGAAAGAAGCAATGACCCGGCCTGCGTTTATAATTACAGATGAAACGCCCGATTCTCGTCCGAAGGAGTTGGGTCTTGTATTCGGTAAAGCGGCCATTCCTTACCATAGTGAAAACGTAACAGAAAAATTGTCAAAAGCCATCAGGTCAGCGGCAAGGAATTCATATCCGGACGCTGAAGGCGTAATGCGGTTGCAAGTCACACCTATACACAGCCCGCGATCAATTCTATTTCCCACTCTCTCGGACAGGGAAGTATTTTTTACCGGTATGGCTTTTAAGAACCCCGCGCCTTAAGGCTTTTACTCGCGATTTCGAAAACATTGGGAGAAATGCCCGGCATGTTTGCAATTTCCTCCAGCGCGGCCTGCATTTTTTCCTGCCGGTCCGGCGTGTAGCGCCGCCATTCCCGCAAAGGCGTGAGAAGCCGTGCGGCGATTTGCGGGTTTATTCCATTGAGCTGTATGACGGCCTCTTTCAGGAAATCGTAGCCCTTGCCGTCTTTCCGGTGAAAGCAGACCGGGTTGTTCATCGCAAAGGCCCCGTAAAGGGCGCGCACCCGGTTGGGGTTTTTCATGGTGAAATCGGGATGGTTCCTCAGCCTTTCAAGCTGTTCGAAAATATCCTCCCGCACGGCGGACGCCTGAAGGCCGAACCATTTGTCGATGACAAGCATGTGATCTTTAAACCGCTCGTAGAAGGCTTTTAAAATCTCTTCCCGCGGGGCATGTTTGTTGCCGATAAGGGCGGAAAGGGCCGCCATCCGGTCCGTCATATTGTCGGCCTCGTTGTAGTGCTGCGTCGCCAGTTTCGCGCAGCCGGTGCCTTGCGTTGCCGTGAGAAGTCCAAGCGCCACGTTTCGCAAGGCCCGCTTTCCCACGGACGCGGGAGAAATATCGAAAGAAGCGTCGGGGGCGTTGTCTTCGTAAAGCCTGGACAGTTTGGGCTTGTGGGCGCGTTTTATGGCTGCCTGCAGCGCTTTCCGGGCCTTGTACACAGCGTCTGGATCAATCACTTTTTGCTGCTGCGAAATTTCCGAGATGTTGGGCAGGCTTAAAAACCGCGCCATCAGCGCCTTGTCGCTTTCAGGATCAAGGGCATGGTCTATCAGGTCGCCGAAGCTGCCGATGTAAGAATCCGGCACGTCTTTGGCGTCTTGCGCTATCATTTGCGTCAGGACCCGCAAGGCGTAGGTCTGTCCGGATTCCCAGCGGTTGAACCCGTCCGTGTCATGCACCATCAAAAAGCGTAAATCTTCATCGCTGATATCCGTGGTGAGTTTGACCGGCGCGGAAAATCCTCTCAAAATGGAAGGGACAGGCTTTGCGCCGATATTTTCAAAGGTGAAAGACTGCTCTTTTTCCTTGAGGTCGAGGACCTGCGTTTCGATTAAATCCCCTCCGTTGGGGCCGATAAGCCCCGTCGCGACGGGGATATGCATCGGGCGCTTGTGCGTCTGGCCGGGCGTATCGGGAATGGTTTGGGACAGGGTCAGGCAATAGGTTTTTTTGTCCCCGTCATAAACGCCTTTTGCCGTTACTTCCGGCGTTCCGGCCTGGGAATACCAGAGCCTGAACGCGGACAGGTCCAGTCCGGACGCTTCTTCCATGCATCTGGCCCAGTCGTCGCAGGTGACGGCCTGCCCGTCATGGCGGTCGAAATACAGGTCCGTAGCTTTTCGGTAAGTTTCCGGCCCCAGGAGCGTATGGAACATGCGGATGACTTCGGCGCCTTTTTCATACACGGTCATGGTGTAGAAATTATTGATCTCCATATAGTTGTCTGGCCGCACCGGATGGGCGAGGGGGCCCGCATCTTCGGGAAACTGGAGGCTGCGCAAGTGGATAACGTCGTCAATGCGCGCCACGGCGCGGGAGTTCATGTCGGCTGAAAATTCCTGATCGCGAAAGACCGTCAGGCCTTCTTTCAGGGAAAGCTGGAACCAGTCGCGGCAGGTGACACGGTTGCCCGTCCAGTTGTGGAAATATTCGTGCCCGATCACGCTCTCGACGCGTAAAAAATCCAGATCCGTTGCGGTTTCGGGATGGGCAAGGACAAGGGCGGTGTTGAAGATGTTCAGGGAAGTGTTTTCCATCGCGCCCATGTTGAAGTCACTTACCGCGACAATATTGAAGCGGCTGTACTGGTATTCGCGCCCGTAAACGTCTTCGTCCCATTTCATGGATTTTTTCAGGGAAGTCATGGCGTGGGCGCACTGGTCTTCATCTCCCTTGCGCACATAGATATAAAGATCGACGTCCATGCCGGATTTTGTTTTGAAGATGTCATGGACGTGTTCCAGATCCCCTGCCACAAGCGCAAAGAGATAGCAGGGTTTGGGGGTGGGGTCCTCGAACACGGCATAATGACGGCCTTCCGCCATATCCCCTTCTTCGGTCAGGTTCCCGTTGGACAGCAGGACGGGGCAGGCGGTTTTGTCCGCCTCGATCCGCACGGAAAAGGTCGCCAAAACGTCCGGGCGGTCGGGGAAGTAAGTAATGCGGCGGAAGCCTTCGGCTTCGCACTGGGTGCAATAATTCCCTCCGGACTGGTACAGCCCTTCCAGCGCCGTGTTTGTTTCCGGGTAGATTTCGCTCGTGATTTCCAGTGTAAAGTCCCGCGCATCAGGGCAGGGAAGGTTTAAGCCCTTCTCCGTTATCTCCGGAGAGATGTCTGCGCCGTCCAGCCGCGCGGACAGAAATTTCTGGTCCTCGCCATTGAGGAAAAGCGGCTCGCTTCCTTCGTGGTTTTTGACGATTTGCGTTTTGGCGTGAACGACCGTTTTGCCGTCAAAAATCTCAAACCGCAAATCGACATGCGATACGGTATAAAGTGGCGGGGTATAGTCTTTCAGGTAAATGGTTTTGGGCGTGTCTGTTTTCATGCCCCCATCATCACAGGCGGGCGTCAGCCTTGCAAGACCAAATCTTGGCGATGGATCAATTCCGGACGGATGAAATAGCCCAGAATTTCCGGAATTTCATCACTTTTTTTACCGAGGATTTTTCGGGCGTCCGTGCTGTTATAGGCGATCAGGCCCATCGCCATTTTTTTACCTTCAGGGGAGACAATGCTCACGACATCCCCGCGCTCGAAATTTCCCTGCAGGGAAACGACGCCTGCCGGCAGGAGGCTTTTGCCGTTCAGCAGGGCGCGCTGCGCGCCTTCGTCAATCGTCAGGACTCCTTTCGCTTCCAGATGGCTCCCGATCCATTTTTTCCGCGCGCTGGCGGGCGTTCCGACGGCCTTGAAAAGGGTGCATTTTTGAATGTCGCGCAGCGGATGGAGGTCTGTGCCTTTTGCCACCAGCATGGATACTCCGGCGGCGGTCGAAAGACGGGCGGCTTCCAGCTTGCTTTTCATTCCGCCGGTGGAAATCCCCGCCTGCGCGTCTCCGGCCATGTCGAAATGGGCGGCGGAGAGCGTTTCGACAAGGGGGATGTGGGTGGCCCCGCTATCTTTTGTCGGGTCGGCGGTATAAAGCCCGTCGGTGGTGGAGAGCTGGATAAGCAGGTCGGCGTCGATCATCTGCGCGACGCGGGCGGCCAGGCGGTCATTGTCCCCGAAACGGATTTCGGCGGTGGAAACCGTGTCGTTTTCATTGATAACGGGAATAATCCCCTTGTCCAGCAGGGCGTGGAGGGTGGCGCGGGCGTTTAAATGGGGGCGTCGTTCTTCGGTGTCTCTGGGGGTCAGGAGGATCATCCCGACCTTGAGGCCTTCACGGTCGAAGCTTTCGTCATAGGCGCGGGAAAGGCAGACCTGCCCGACGGAGGCCGCGGCCTGTTTCATTTCCAGCGGAATGGACGCGCGCGCCTGTTTGTAGGAAATGCCCAGCGCCTTTCGTCCCAGAGCAATCGCGCCGGAAGAGACGATGATAATCTCCTTGCCCCGGTCTGTCAGACCTTTGACATCCGCCGCAAGAGAATCAAGCCAGTCCCGGCGGACGGATCCGCTTTTTTCGTCCGTGACCAGCGCGGAGCCAATCTTGATGACAATGCGCCGGCTTTCTTTAATCGTCGTTTTTGCTGTCACGTCGTTGCTCCTGTATGGCACCCGAAAGGGCATAAAGAGTTTGTTTTATTCCCTCGCCAGAGACGGCGGAAAGGAGGAGGGGTTTGATGCCCGTTTCCTTTTCGAATTCCCGCGCAAGCTCTTCCGAAAGTTCCGGCCCGAGCGCATCTGTTTTGCTTAGGGCGACAATCTCTTTTTTGTCCTCCAACCCTGCGCCATATTCGCGTAATTCATGCCGCACCGTCTGGTAGGCTTTTGCAACGTCGTCCTGCGTAATATCCACCAGATGAAGCAAAACGGAGGTGCGCTCGACATGCCCCAAAAAGCGGTCGCCCAGTCCCTGTCCTTCGTGCGCGCCTTCGATCAGGCCCGGAATATCCGCCAGCACAAAGTCGTAATCACCCGCTTTGACCACGCCCAGGCCGGGATGGAGGGTGGTGAAGGGATAATCCGCGATTTTGGGCTGCGCCGCCGAAACGGCCGAAAGGAACGTCGATTTTCCGGCATTGGGCAGTCCCACCAGCCCCGCATCGGCAATGAGCTTGAGACGCAGCCACACGGCGCGTTCTTCTCCCGGCCAGCCGGGGGTAGATTTGCGCGGCGCCTGATTGGTCGAGGATTTATAATGCGCGTTTCCAAAGCCGCCGTCCCCGCCTTTCAGGAAAAGAACGCTCTGGCCCGCGTCTGTCATATCGAACAGGACGGTCTTTTTGTCTTCGTCGATAATCTCTGTCCCGACCGGCACCCTGACGGTTATATCCGCGCCGTTTGCGCCGCTGCGGTCCTTGCCTGCGCCGTTTTGCCCGGGAGAGGCCCGGAAATGCTGTGTGTAGCGGAAGTCAATCAGCGTATTGAGCCCGTCGGCGGCCTGAAACAGGACATGCCCGCCGCGGCCGCCGTTGCCGCCGTCCGGGCCGCCGCGCTCAATGTATTTTTCCCGCCGGAACGACACGCAGCCCGGGCCGCCGTCCCCGCTTTTCACATAGATTTTTGCCTGATCTAGAAATTTCATGTTTCCGGCTCTTCATAAAACAAAAAAGGGGAAAGGCCAGCCTCTCCCCTTTTTGAAATCTGTTACGGTATGGGCTATTCGGCGGCGCGGGCGCTCATGTCGTTCGCCGGGACGATATTGACCATGGATTTTCCGCCGCGCCCTTTGGAGAACAGGACTTTTCCATCGACCAGCGCAAAAATCGTGTGGTCTTTTCCCAGTCCCACGTTGCGGCCTGTGGCGTATTTCGTGCCGCGCTGACGGATGATAATATTGCCGGCCAGAACTTCTTCGCCGCCGTATTTTTTCACGCCAAGACGGCGCCCTGCCGAATCACGACCGTTTCTTGAACTTCCGCCTGCTTTTTTATGTGCCATTTTTTGTCCTCCAGAGTTTTCTTATTCTTTATAAATTCTTATAGTTTCGAGTTTTACGCGGCCGTTTTGACGTCCGTGATTTCCAGAACCGTCAGGTCCTGGCGGTGGCCTTGCGTCCGGCGGTAGTTTTGACGGCGTTTCTTCTTGAAAACCGTCACTTTCGGGCCGCGCGTATGCTCGACGACCTTTGCGCTGACTTTTGCGCCGGAAACGGCAGGGCCGCCGACTTTGGTGCTTTTGCCGTCCGAAACGGCCAGAACATCGTCCAGATTGACGCTTGCGCCTTCCTTGACGTCCAGTTTTTCGACTTTAATCCGGTCGTTTTTGCTGACCTTGTACTGTTTTCCGCCCGTGCGAATGACTGCAAACATGTCTCAACCCTTCAGTAATCCTTGTTTTTCGAAGAGGTGCACTATATACAAGAAGAGGCTTTTTTGTCAAGGAAAAGACGACTCCGCAGCCCAAAAAACCGGAAAGGACAAAGAGATGAATCAGGAAGAAACAGGCGACGTTCTTGAGCCCGTTGACGGGAAGTTTATCTTTCAGGTCGACAGGCATATGCGGGTGCGTTTTAACTCCGACGGGTGGGTGGAAGAAATCGGCCGCGGCGGAAATACGGATCCGATGGGGACCATTTTACAGGGAAAGCCGGGGACGAAGCTGGATGACGTGTATGCGCGCCGCTATTACGATTTATACGCCCGGGCCATCCTTCTGGACGTTCATCCGCAGAAAAACTCCACCGACAAGGGCGGGTGCGAGGGGTTGATCCTGTTCAGGGATCTGGAGCCGGGCAGCGGCCTTTATGAGCGCGTGAGCAAAGTCATCGCGGTTGCGAACCACCATTTCAAGATGGACGTAAAGCCTTTGGTATAGAGGGCAGACGGGGCCCGCCACCCGAAGCTCGAAGAGCGCAGGATGGCGGAGCCGGAGGGATTCGAACCCTCGATACGGGTATAAGCCCGTATAACGGTTTAGCAAACCGCCGCCTTCAGCCTCTCGGCCACGACTCCGTCGGATTTATGAGTTACCAGTTGTCGGGGATCAGTTCAAGCCAAATACCGCGTCAGATATTTTCCCCAGTCCTCAATCTGTGAAATATCGGGATAATCGCCGATATAATGCAGGCTCCAGCCGGTTTTGCTGGTCCTGTCGCGGTAGATGCGGGCGAAGATATAGGCGGCCGAATCCTTGCCGTCTTCCTCGGCGATATTGGCCTTGAACAGCTCTTCATGGGTCATGGAATCGACGATGCGGACGAAAGGGTTTGGAATTTCGCCAAAGACGTGATTGCTGCGGATTTCCACAAGAAAAACAATATGGTGGGCATCGTCCGGCAGGCCGGCCAGTTCGACGGTGATGAATTCGTCTTCTTCGTCGCCTTCGCCGGTCATGTCGTCGCCGCTGTGGTAAATGGCGCCGCTCTGGTCCATGGAGTCCTGCGCTTCGGCGCCGACGAAATCGATATATTCCTTGTATTCGTCGAAAACGAAGCAGGTGATGTCCAGATCATATTGCTGGTTGTCGCCTTTCAGGCGGTCCATCATGCTCGTTTTTCCGCGCGGGTCCCAGCTTAATCCCGCGACAACGCGCTCGCGGGATTTGGCCGTGTAAAGGAGGGGAATACTTTGGCCTTCGGCAAGTTCTGTCATGTTTTGATCCCAGTCTCTTGTTTTTTAATCCAGGTAGTTTTTATCTTTGAGGTCCTTTTTGGAGCCAAAATCGTGCCCGACAACCATTAAAAATCCGCTAAGCACAAAAACGATCGCAAGGGTTCCGAGCGCTTTCAGGAAATTGTCCCAGTCGATGAGGTCGAACCACATCTGCGCAATGGTCAGAGCGGCGGCCAGAAGGACGGAGCCGATCAGGGTTCCCAGAAGGTATTTATGCATTTTTTCTCTCCCGCTTGAGGACGACCAGAAAGGCTTCACGGCTAAAGAACAGGAGCATCCGGCGGATTTCGCGCTCCATTGTCACCACTTCCCACCCTTCCGCGCCATTGGCGTTCAGGAAGTCCGAAAATTTCAGCGGGTCGACTTTGGACCCACCCAGAAACAGGGACCCCAGCATGCTTTCGCGGTAGATGATGACCTTGTATTCGAATATCTTGCTCATGCCTTAGAAAATAAAGGGATTCTGCGCAAGGCGCAAGGGACGCCTTTAAAGCGGGCCGCTTTTCAGCTTTCGATCCCGAAGCGCATCAGGTCATGGCCGTTTGTGTGCATCCAGCCTTTGCCCTGGGCGTAATCGTCGCAAAGCTCTTCGCAAACGGCCCAGAAGTTGCGGCTGTGGTCCATATAGACCAAATGCGCCACTTCATGCGCAACAACATAATCCATAGCCTCTGGCGGCGCGAATATCAGGCGCCATGAGAAGGACAGGCGGCCGTCCTCTGAACAGCTTCCCCAGCGGCTGACCGTATCGCGGACGCTCAGATGCGCAATCTTTTTATCCAGCCTGTCCGCTTTCTCCTGCGCCAGAAGCGAGATTTTTTTTCTGGCCTGTTCCATCAGGAAGCGGCGGATACGGCCGGCCGGGTCTTTTTTGTTCGTAATGACGATAATTTCATTCTTTTTCAACTGGATATCCGTTTTTCTTAAAGCTTTGTTGTAAAGAACGATAATGCGCCTGTCGCGCCCGAAAACGGGCAGCGTTTTGCCGTCCTGAAACGGGACGATCTTGGGAAGTTTGCTGATTTTTTCCTGAATCCAGTTTTGGTGGTCCTGCGCGAAATCGTACGCCGAGCGCAAGGAGGCGCGTTTGGGAACAACCAGATGAACGATCCGGTCCCGGTGGTTAAGCCGCAGGGCCATGCGCTTGGCGCGGGGACTGATGCTGACTTCCAGATTTTCGGAAATGTCCGCAAAAGGATACGCCCTCAGCGCTCTTTCCTGCGCTAAAATCCTTAAATCCGCGCTGCCATGCGCTTGCCCCTGACGGGATCCGCGCCCGGCACGCAAGGGAGTAACTCTTTTTCCCATAACGTCCTCAATAAAGGCTCTAAAATCGAATGGCATGACTATAATAGGGTCTTAAAATAGATGGCAAGAGACAATTGTTGATTTGTTTACATAATCAAAATATAAGAAATTTTCTTTCGAATCGGGGGTAGAAAGTTCCATGATAGGCCCGTTTTACGAAAAGGGGAATTTTATATATCTGTGCTCACCACCGGTCAATCCCGTCATTGCGAGGAGCCGTAGGCGATGAAGCAATCCAGTGGCGGCAGGCAGGGCCCGCCGGATTTTATCCGCGTTTCAGGTGGAAGTCGATCTTTGGGGCCTGTGAATAGCGGGCCACAGCCTCCTGCTCATCCATGTGTTCTTCGTGCATGCCTGTGACGGTCAGGAAGGATTGAACGGGGGTGGCCCGGGAATCCGGATAACAGCGAAAATAGAATTTTCTTTGTGCGGGTGTTTCGGCTGCGTAGGTATAAGGGACAAACGCTCCCTCATCCGTCAGGGCCATATTAAACCCGGAATCGCCGAAAAGAATTTGCCCGTCTTCCTTACCTGCGGCTGAAAACATAAGCCACACACTTGGGTTTTCAAGCCTTTGTTCGTGCGGACGCAGGCGTGCCGTGTCAAAATCCCGCTTTCTTTTTGAGCTTTTTTTGGATTTCGGACCTTCTTTTTGTCCTGGAATTTTTGGGCAAAACTGTTTTTTAAGCATACTCTTCAACCTGTTTAACGTATCGACATGGACGAATTGGACATAACAAATATCTTATCGTAAGTCAATCATGTTGACGGGACCAGATAATCCAGCGCTCCTTGCAGGATGACCTGGGCGGCGAGTTTATCGGTAAGGCCGGAGGCTTTTGCGCCGCGTCTGGATTTTTTGCCTATATCCACACGGCTTTCCACAAAACGGTCCACAGAAGCTGTGGATAAACGCTCATCCCATAAAGCGATCCACAGCTCTGTCCCCGGCTTTGTCCCCAGCTCCTGTGGATAATTTTGCATTTCATCGATAAAAGAACGGACGCGCTCACAGGCAGGGCCGGTGCTTCCGTCCATATGGACGGGCCATCCGAAGACAAAACCGCCGACCTCGAATTCCCGCACGATCCTGCCGAGCGCTTCCATATCCCTGGCGAATTTCGTTCGTTTGATCGTCTCAAGCGGGGTCGCGAGCGTCTGGCTCTCGTTGCTCAACGCCAGCCCGATCGTCTTCGCGCCCAGATCCACGCCCAAAAGACGTGAATTTTTGGGCCGCTGCGCTGCTATATCCTTGAGATTTCCGATGATCATGGTTACAACTCTCTTTTGTAACGCGAAACCAAAGGCTTGTAACCCGTAAAATCATGGATATTAAAACCGTTAAGAAAGTGGCCTCTCTCGCCCGTCTCAAAATGAGCGAAGAAGAGCTGGAAAGATACAAACCCCAACTGGAAAACATCCTGAAATTTGTGGAGCAGCTGGGTGAAGTGGACACGGACAATGTCGAGCCGCTGGCCAATGTGGTGGATATCAGACTGCGCCTGCGCGAGGATGACGTGACGGACGGCGGTATTGCCAAGGACGTGCTGGCCAATGCGCCGGAAGAACTGGAAGACTTTTTTGCGGTACCGAAGGTGGTGGAGTGAGTTTAACCACTAAGAACACTAAGATTTGTAATGCTCGCAAAAGAGAACGAAACAGATATTTCACGAATGGTTGTGGATTGTGCGTACAAGGTCCACACGGCTCTCGGTCCCGGACTTTTGGAGCATGCTTATGAGGAATGCCTTGCTTTTGAATTTATGAAAAGGAATCTGGTTTTTGAAAAACAAAAAACACTTCCCGTTCTGTACGAAGACGTTAAGATTGAGGCAGGATACAGGCTGGACTTTTTGGTTGAAGAGAGCTTGATTGTAGAATTGAAAAGCGTTGAAAAACTGATACCGATTCATGAGGCGCAAATTCTGACATATTTAAAACTTTCCCGCATTAAAACGGGACTTTTGATTAATTTTAATACGAGGCTTATTAAAGACGGTATCCGACGATTTTCTCTTTAAACTCTTAGTGGTCTTTGTGACCTTAGTGGTAAAAAAATGAATTTAACAAACCTGACGCTGGCGGACGCTCTCAAAGGGCTTGAAAACAAGGATTTCTCTTCCGTTGAAATTACGAAGGCGCATCTGGACGCGATGGAAGCCGCAAGGCATTTGAACGCCTATATCACGGAAACGCCGGAAATCGCCCTCAGGCAGGCCGAAGAAAGCGATACCCGCCGTGCCAAAGGCGAAGCGGGGCCGCTGGACGGCGCGCCCATTGCCGTTAAAGATCTTTTTTGCACGAAAGGCGTTCAAACGACGGCCGCCAGCCATATTCTGGAAGGGTTTACCCCCGGATATGAATCCACTGTCACCCAAAAACTTTTCGCAGACGGGGCTGTCATGCTGGGCAAAACCAATCTGGATGAATTCGCGATGGGCTCTGCAAATACGACATCCTATTTCGGCAATGTGATTAGTCCGTGGAAACGCAAGGACGGCGCGGATCTTGTACCCGGCGGGTCTTCCGGCGGGTCGGCGGCGGCTGTTTCGGCCCGTTTGGCGCTGGTTGCCACAGGGACGGATACGGGCGGCTCTATCCGTCAGCCCGCCAGTTTTACAGGGATTGCAGGAATTAAGCCTACCTATGGGCGCTGCTCCCGCTGGGGCATTGTGGCTTTTGCGTCCTCTCTCGATCAGGCGGGCGCGTTTGGCCGTACGGTGGAGGATGCGGCCCTTTTGCTCAAATCGATGTCGGGTTTTGACCCAAAGGATTCCACAAGCGCTGAAAAAGACGTACCGGATTTTGCGGCGGCCCTGACGGGTGATGTCAGGGGCCTGAAGGTTGGTATTCCCAAAGAATACCGCGTGGACGGGATGCCGGAAGAAATCGAAAAGCTCTGGCAGCAGGGAATCGACTGGCTTAAAGAGGGCGGCGCGGAGATTGTGGATGTCTCTTTGCCTCACACGAAATATGCGCTTCCGACTTATTATATTATTGCGCCGGCGGAATGCTCCTCAAATCTCGCCCGGTATGACGGGGTGCGCTACGGTTTGCGGGTGGAGGGAAACGACCTGCGGGACACGTACGAAAACACACGCGCCAAAGGGTTCGGAGATGAGGTTAAACGCCGGATTATGATCGGCACCTATGCCCTGTCTGCGGGGTATTACGATGCCTATTACATCAAAGCGCAGAAGGTCCGCCGTTTGATCTTCAATGACTTTCAGGCCGCTTATGAACAGTGCGATGTTTTGCTGACCCCAACCGCGCCGTCTGCGGCATTTGCCATCGGGGAAAATGAAGAAGACCCGATCAAAATGTACCTGAACGACGTTTTCACCGTGCCGGCTTCACTGGCCGGATTGCCCGGCATGTCGGTTCCTGCCGGATTATCCGCCGACGGCCTGCCGCTGGGCTTGCAGATTATCGGGCGGCCGTGGGATGAGGAAACGGTTCTGCGTGTGGGCGGCGTGATTGAAAAATCCGCAGGGTTCAGCGCTTTGCCGGAGATGCTGCAAGGCAAAATAGCGGCGTAAGGCGCTTTCCTGTACACTTAACCTTGGAACCTTTCGAAAGGGATATGTTTATGCGCTTTTTTGTTGTTTTAACGACCCTGTGCCTTCTCTCGGCTCCGGCTTTTGCCACGCCTGTGAGCAAGGACGCGGCGAACGCCTATTATCAAAATTGCAAAAGCCAGAGCGCCGAAGGGATGAGCCGGAAAAGCCAAGACTTCATGTGCGCCTGCACCGCCGCCAAAATGATGGATCATATGAGCGTCGAAGATGTTAAGATGATGGGGCAGCAGAATGAGAGCGGGCGCAAGGCCACCAACAAAATGATTATTCAGGTCTACGCTCCCTGCATCGAGTATCCGGCACGGGATCATTATTACAACAACTGCATTTCGGACCCGAAAACAAAGACGATGACCTCCAGTCCCAAAGCGATGTGTTCCTGCATGGCCGGGGAAATCGCGGACCATTTGAAAAATAACGCCCAGACGGTCTTCCGGGAAATTTTGACGCGCAATCCGAATATCACGGACCCCATGGGCGCGCTGACCTCCGATTCCGAATTCCAGCAGTTCGCCCGGCGTAAACTACTTGGCTGCGTGCGCTAAAGCCGCTAAAGTCCTCCCGTTATAAAATGCGAGAGGACAAAATGTCGGCACTAATCAAAGGCAAAACGGGCGAGTGGGAAACTGTGATCGGTATGGAAATCCATGCGCAGGCCACGGCCCGCTCCAAACTTTTCTCCGGCTCTTCGGCGGCCTTTGGCGCCGAACCGAATTCCCAGGTGTCCATGGTGGACGCGGCCATGCCCGGCATGCTGCCCGTACTGAATAAAAGATCGGTGGAGCAGGCCGTGCGGACAGGGCTGGGGCTGAATGCCAAAATCAACACAACCTCCGTTTTTGCGCGGAAAAACTATTTCTATCCCGACCTGCCGCAAGGGTACCAGATCTCGCAATTTGAAGACCCGATTGTCGGGAAAGGCAAAATCGAAATCGATCTGCCGGACGGCAGCACGAAGGATATCGGCATTACACGCCTGCATCTGGAACAGGATGCGGGAAAGTCGGTGCATGACCAGCATCCAAGCAAAAGTTTCGTGGATTTGAACCGCTCGGGCAACACGCTGATGGAAATCGTGTCGGAGCCGGATATCAGGGGCCCCGAAGAAGCCACCGCCTACCTGTCCAAAATCCGTATGATCCTGCGCTATCTGGGAACGTGTGACGGGAATATGGAGGAAGGTTCCATGCGGGCGGATGTGAATATCTCTGTGCGTCATCCGGGGGATAAGCTTGGCACCCGCGCGGAAATCAAAAACGTCAACTCTCTCAAGGCCGTCCATCAGGCCATCGAATATGAGGCGGATCGCCAGATTGAGCTGATCGAAGAGGGCGGGGAAGTGGTGCAGGAAACGCGCCTCTGGGACCCGGTCAAAATGGAAACGCGCTCCATGCGCTCCAAAGAGGAAGCGCATGACTACCGCTATTTCCCGGACCCGGACCTTTTGCCGCTGGAAATTGAGCAAAGCTGGATCGACGAAATCAAATCCACGCTGCCGGAACTTCCGGATGAAAAGAAGCACCGCTTTATCGAATCTTACGGACTGAGCCCTTACGATGCGGGCGTGCTGATTTCCGAACGGGCGCGGGCGGAATATTTCGAAACGGTAGCCAACGACAACGATACGAAGCTCGCGGCCAACTGGGTGATTAACGAGCTTCTGGGCGCGCTGAACAAAGACGGCAAAGCGCTCTCGGATTCGCCCATTTCGGCGCAGCAGCTTGGCGGCCTGATTGGGCTGATTTCCGACGGCACCATTTCCGGCAAGATCGCCAAAGACGTTTTTGCCGAAATGTATAAAACCGGCCATGACGCCGGCAAAATCGTCGAGGAAAAGGGCCTGAAACAAGTCACCGATACCGGCGCGATTGAAGCCGTTGTTGACCGGGTGATTGCCGGCAATCCGGATAATGTCGCGGCTTATAAGGCCGGAAAAGACAAGCTTTTCGGCTTCTTCGTCGGGCAGGTCATGAAGGAAACGCAAGGCAAAGCCAATCCCGCCATGGTGAACGACCTCCTGAAGAAAAAGCTTTCCTGACGAAGCGGGGCGAGTACCCCTATTTTCGTCATTGCGAAGGAGCGTAGCGACTGAAGCAATCCATAGCCAAAAGGAAAAATTCCGGATTGCCGCGCCGCTTTTTCAGCGGCTCGCAATGACGGGATGAATACCCGGCCGCTTACGGGGCTTGTTTATTGACTTTTTGAACATCTGCCGTTATTATCCATAATAATGACAGTTAGACAAGAATCTTTATTCAAAGGGAGTCATCGGCGCGCCGTCGAAGAAAGCGGGCGGGTTGGCTTGCCGAAGGCTTTTCTTACGGTCAGCCTAAAGGAGGCCGGCTTCGACCTTGTGAAACATCCTCATGACAAATGCCTTGTCGGATATGTGTCCGGCCGGTTTCCTTTTGAAAAAGCGGATAAATCTTTGTGTGCGGTCTTTGCCGAGGCCGTGAAGCCGGACAGGAACGGCAGGTTTATCCTTCCCAAAGCGTCATGGAACCATCCGGAGGAAAAAGAACCCCCGCATGTTACTTTTCTCGGATTTGGAAATTATTTTGAAATCTGGTCCCCTGAAAAACTCGATGAAATGCCTGAAAAATTTAAGGCTTCACAGCTTAAATCACGCCGTCTTTCTTTTACCTGAAATCTCGAAATAGGCGGCGGCGTTCCGGAAGAGCGCATGGCCCCCGGCTTCTTCGGAAAGCGCCTTGCCTTCACGCCGCGCCGCATCTTTCAGGGCGGCATAGTCGTCGCGCTGGCTTACGAACATCCCGCGCTCCGGATGGGGCATCATGGCGAGCACCCGTCCGCCGGGGTCCGTAACGCCGGCGATATCGTCGGTGGAGCCGTTGGGGTTGAAGGGAAAGACGCCTTTGGCGGCTTCGCCCTCCGGCGTGATGTAGCGCAGGGCGATCTGGTCGTTCTCTTTCAGGGCGGAGAGGGTTGCTTCCTCCATCATGAAGCGTCCTTCGCCATGTGCGACGGGGATGTGCAGGCGTTCAATGCCCTGTAGCCACGGGGACCTGTTTTTTTCCACGCGCACATCCACCCAGCGGCACTGGTAGCGGGCCGTGAGGTTATGGGTCACAGCCACGGACCGCTGTCCGTATTTTCCCTCCAGCGCGGGCGCGAGGCCGAGATTGGCCACAATCTGGCAGCCGTTGCAAATGCCGATGGTCAGCGTGTCGCGCGCGACAAATTCCCGTAAATGATCCCACAGCGTCAGCCGCATTTTCTGGGCAAAGGCATTGCCGGAGCCGGTGTCGTCCCCGTAGGAAAATCCGCCGGGCAGGCAGAGCGTCTGGGTTTCCTTCAACTCGGCGGGGGCTTCAATGAGGTCGTTGATATGGCGGATGACGGCTTCGAACCCCGCCTGCTTAAAGGCAAAGGCGGTTTCTTCCTCGCAGTTCAGGCCGTATCCGGCGATGACAAGGGCTTTGGCCATTTTCTAATACCCCCTCAAAGGCGCTTTATACGCCTCTTCCAGATCTTCGACCGGCACTTCGAAATCGACAATGCGCAGGAAGGGTTTTTCCATGACGGTGCCGATCTGCGAGACATATTCGAAATCCTTGAAAATTGTCTCGAAGGCTTTTTGATCCTCCGGGGCGACACTGACCAGCACGCGGCCCGGGCTTTCGGAGAAAATCTTTTTATCCAGCCTCATGTCGCTGTCCAGCATGGCGGTAATTCCCAGCCCCGAAGCGATGCACATCTTGGCCAACGCCACGCCGCTTCCGCCCAGCCCCACCGGAATGGCGGCCGCGCAAAGCCTTTGCCGGTTGGCTTCGGAGAGCAGGCGGTAAAGCTGCATGTTCCTGGCGGCGCAGGTTTCCGGCACGTTGTTGCCCAGAGCGCCATGCAGGGCGTAATATTCGGAGGCACCCAGCTCGTCCGCCGTATCGCCCAGCATGTAAATCAGGTCATAGGGGCGTTTCAGATCAAGGGAAACGGCTTGGTCTATATCGGGCATGACCCCCAAAGCGGAGACGAGAAGGGTCGGCGGAATGGAGATTTTAACGGGATTGTCTTTTTCGTCATAGCCTTTGAAGTCGTTAAACATGCTGTCCTTGCCGGAAATAAGGGGTGTTCCGTAAGCCGTGGACAGGTCGTAAATCGCCTCGGCGGCACGTTTTAACTGGCCCAGACGCTCCGGCTCGTCCGAAGAGCACCAGCAGAAATTATCCATGATGGCCAGATGCCCGATCGGGCAGCCGGCCGCCACGGCGGCGCGCACCGCCATATCGAGCGAAGCCGCCGCCATATGATAGGTGTCGATATCCGAATAGCGCGGAAACAGCCCCTGCGAGAGGACAGCCCCTTTCCGGCTTGTCAGGACCGGGCGGCTGACGGAGGCGTCGGCGCATACGCGGCCCTTGCCCTGCAGTGGCCCCAGAACGGCGCTGCCTTGCACATTATGGTCGTATTGCGTGGCGACGAACTCCTTGGAGCAGATATTCAGCCGTCCCATCATCGACAGGAGCGTTTCTTTGTAATCCTTGGGTTCGGGAATGTCCGGCTCGGATTCGCCGCCGCGTGTAAAGCTTGTGGCCAAAGGCGTTTCCGGTACGCCGCTGTGGAGGAAATCCATATCCATATCCATGACCGGCTGTCCCTGCCAGCTTAGAATGGCGCGGCCAGAATCCGTAAACTCTCCTATATCCCAAGCATTTACGCCACGTTTTTCAAGTAATTTAATAAGTTTATCGACCTGCGCCGGTGGAACGGAGAGCGTCATGCGTTCCTGGCTTTCCGATATCCATATTTCCCAGGGCTGCATACCGGGATATTTCAGCGGCACTTTATCCAGTTCCAGATGAAACCCGCCGCAGCTTTCCGCCATTTCCCCCACGGAGGAAGACAGGCCGCCCGCGCCGTTATCCGTAATGGCGTTATAAAGCCCCATGTCGCGGATTTCCTTGACGATCGCATCGGAGAGTTTTTTCTGTGTGATTGGGTCGCCGATTTGCACCGCCGTCGCCGGAGAGCCTTCATCCAGCGCCACGGAGGAAAAGGTTGCGCCGTGAATACCGTCGCAGCCGACTTTTCCGCCCGCCATGATAATCCGGTCGCCGGGATGCGCCGCTTTTTCGTGGCCGGGTTTTCCGCCCACCTCGCGGGGAATGACCCCGACCGTTCCGGCAAAAACAAGGGGCTTGCCGATATAGCGGTCGTCAAAATACATAAAGCCCTGCGGCGTGGAGATTCCGGAGCAGTTGCCGCCGACATTTACGCCCGCAACCACGCCCTTGAGGACGGTTTCGGCCGAGAGGCTTTTGTTTTTCCGGCCCTTGCCGCGGTAGTAGCCCGTATCTTTCCGCGGGTCGGCAAGGCAAAAGCCGTAGCGGTTCAGGACGGGCTTGGCGCCCTGTCCGAATCCGATGCAGTCCCGGTTCACCCCGACAATTCCCGTAATCGCGCCGCCAAAGGGGTCCAGCGCCGACGGGGAGTTGTGCGTTTCCATCTTGTCGGTAATCATCCAGTCTTCGTCGAAAACGATCCCGCCGGAATTGTCCTTGAAAACGGAGATGCAGAAATCGTTTTTGCCTTTGGCCGCGCGAATGTCTTTTGTCGCCCGGCGGATATAATGTTTGTAAAGCCCGTCTTTGATGTCATCTATGGGGGAGGCGAAGATCGTGTGCTTGCAATGCTCCGACCATGTCTGGGCCAGCGTCTCCAGCTCTATGTCTTTGGGGTTCCTGCCTTCCTTTTCAAAATGCGCCTGGATGGCTTTCATATAGAACAGGGACAGCCCCAGAGGTCCGCGCGTCGTTCCATCCGCATTCCTGATACCGTTTTTACCGATCTCGGCAAGCTCTTCGTCGGACACGTTCAAATCGACTTCGTCGGCGCCGGGCGCATGATTGTCAAGATGAACCCTGGGAATGACGACGGGCAAGGGATCGCCGCCCCGCTGGATATGGGCGCGCTGGATCAGCGGGTTGTGCAATGTGTCGGCAAATGTCCGGACGTCCGATTCGCTTAAGCTTCCGTCCAGAAGGATCAGGCGGGAGGAATAAACGGGCTGGTTGTCATTCAGGGTCAGGGCCGCCAGCTCCGTGGCCGTATGTCCGACATTGTCGGTAACGCCGGGCAGGAACCCGATTTCCACGGCCCAGTCGAAAGAGGCTTTTGCCTCGTCATTGAGGAAGGCTTTTTGCGTAACCGGATTGACGAAAGATTGCGTCAGTTTATCCAGAGAGGCCGCGCCTTTGATATCGTTTTCAATCGTGTAAACATCCACGACGCGAACGCCGACGGATTTTCCCGTTTTCGTAAAATGTTCCTGCAGCGCTTTCGCGCGACCGTCTTCCAAAAGAGTAAAAACTTCGATACGCTGGGCCATGGTTCACGTTTTAAACCACAGGAAGCTTACATTCTATAGCGTTTTTTGTTTTTTTCTGCTTTTTCCCCGTGTACTCTGTCTGCGTCTTTGTTTTAAAAAGTCCGGGTCATGCCAAAGCTCACTATCACCATCAACGATTCTGAAATCGAAGTCGAAGCGGGAACCTCTATCCTCGAAGCTGCAAAGCAGCTTGGAATCGAAATCCCGCATTTTTGTTATCATGACCGCCTGAGTCCGGCGGGGAATTGCCGCATGTGTCTGGTGGAACTGGAAGGGGCGCCCAAGCCTGTGGCGTCCTGCTGCATGAATGCCGGGGACAAGATGGTTGTCCGCACGAATTCGGAGAAGGTCAAAAAGTCGCGCAACGGCGTCATGGAGCTGATGCTGGTGAACCATCCGCTGGATTGTCCGATTTGCGATCAGGGCGGGGAGTGCGATCTGCAGGATCAGGCGGTGGCCTACGGTTATGACCGCTCGCGCTATCACGAAAGCAAGCGCGCCGTGCCGAACAAAGATGTCGGGCCTTTGATTAAAACGATCATGACCCGCTGCATTAACTGTACGCGCTGCGTCCGCTTCGGGGAAGAAATCGCGGGAACGCCCGTTCTGGGGCAGATGAATCGCGGGGAAGATGCGGAAATCGGCACGTTTATCGAAACGGCTGTCAGTACGGAACTCTCCGGCAACCTGATTGACATTTGCCCTGTCGGGGCGCTGACCTCCCGGCCGTTTGCCTTTACGGCCCGGCCCTGGGAGCTTGAACACACAAAGAGCGTCGATGTGCATGACGGTCTGGGCGTAAATATCCGGGTTGATTCGCGCGCGGGCGAAGTGATGCGCGTGCAGCCGCGCCTCAATGAAAATATCAATCAGGAATGGCTGGACGACCGGGCGCGCTTTTCCTGCGACGGGTTGAAGCACAAACGGCTGGATCGTCCTTATGTCCGCAACACGGAGACGGGAAAGCTGGAGCCGGCCAGTTGGGAAGAAGCGTTTACGGCGGCGGCTGAAAAACTCAAAACCTTTAAAGGCGACAACATTGCCGCCTTTGCAGGCGATCTGGCGGATGTCGAATCCATGATCGCGCTCAAGGACCTGATGCACGATATGAAATGTTCCAATCTGGAATGCCGTGTGGACGGGGCCCGCTTCGATACTTCCAGCCGCGCCGGATACGTGTTCAATTCCAGCATCGCGGGAGTCGATCGGGCCGATGCCGTTTTGATCGTCGGGTCCAATCCAAGGTGGGAAGCGGCGCTTTTGAATACGCGCCTCCGCGCGGCGGCGGTGAAGCGGCACGTGCCCGTGGCGCTGATTGGTAAAAAAGTCGATCTGTCTTATCCTTACGAATATCTGGGAGAAGGACCCCGGGACCTCGAAAAACTTCTTCAGTCAAAATCCGGTTTCGCCAAAGTCCTGCAGGACGCAAACACGCCGATGATTATCGTCGGGGCGGGGGCCTTTGCCCGCGAAGACGGGGAAGCGGTGCAGGCGCTGGCGCGCTGCGCGGCGGAAACGTTCGGTATGCTCAAAGAGGAATGGAACGGATTTAACGTCCTGCATCACGCGGCTTCGCGTGTGGGCGCGATCGAGATCGGCTTTTTGCCCGAAAAACCCTTCAAAACCGAAGAGGCCGGGCTGGTGTACCTGCTGAATGTGGATACGCCTGAAGTTTTAGGGGATATCCACCCTCATTCCTGCGTCATTTATCAGGGGCATCACGGGGACAAGGGGGCCGCCCGAGCCGACATTATTTTCCCCGGCGCGGCCTATACCGAAAAAAGCGGCATTTACATGAACACCGAAGGCCGTCCGCAAATGGCTCTCAAGGCTGTGGATCCGCCAGGAGAGGCCAGGGAAGACTGGAAAATTCTCCGCGCTCTTTCCGGCTATTGCAAACGGACGCTGCGGTATGATGATCTGGCGCAGCTTCACAAAAGGCTGGTTGCGGAATTCCCGCAATTCGATCTGATGGATGAAGTCGCTGTCGCTTTCTGGGAAGGTTTTGGAAAAGCGGGAGAGGTGTCTGCGGCGCCGTTCAAGTCTCCGGTCGAAGATTTTTACCTGACAAATGTGATTACAACGTCTTCCCCGACCATGCAGGAATGCTCGAAAGCGTTTTTGCATAAGGAAGACCCTCTTGCGGAGGCTGCGGAATGAGCAAAACAACCCTTGAACAGGTGCGGATATTCCATGAAACCTACGGGCTGCCCGTGAAGGCGTCACCGGATATTTCGGATTCGAAAACGAACGATCTGCGGATCAATCTGCTGGCGGAGGAACTGGAGGAACTGAAAGAAGCTCTTGCCGGCGGGGATATCGTCGAAACGCTGGATGCGCTGGTGGATCTCCAATATGTTCTGGACGGGGCCTTTTTGTCTTTCGGGTTGCAGGATTTGAAAGCCCCTGCCTTCGAGGAGGTGCAGCGCTCCAATATGAGCAAGCTCGGAAAAGACGGAAAACCGGTCGTGCGCGAGAGCGATGGAAAAATCCTCAAAGGGCCGGATTATTTCAAGCCGGACCTGACGCAATTTTTTGACCTGCCGGAGGCTGCCGAATGACACCCGATTTTCTGGCCCTGTGGAACGGTTATGGCGCGCCCCTCTTCTGGATCGTCCTTCATATCGCGGTGATTGTCGGGGCGGTGCTGGTGCTTGTCGCGTACTACACCTATGCGGAGCGGAAGATCATGGGCGCGATGCAGCGCCGTCAGGGGCCGATGACGGTGGGGCCGTTCGGGCTTCTCCAGCCGCTGGCGGACGGGATCAAGCTCCTGTCCAAGGAAACGATTTTACCCACGCAGGCCAACGGGCCGGTCTTCTTTCTGGCGCCTGTGCTTGGCTTCATGCTTGCCCTGACCGCGTGGGCCGTTATCCCGGTGGGGTACCAGCTTGCGCTGGCCGACATCAATGTCGGGATTTTGTACCTGTTTGCCATTTCCTCCATGGGCGTTTACGGCGTCATCATGGCGGGGTGGGGGTCCAATTCCAAATATGCGTTTCTGGGCGGGATGCGCTCGGCGGCGCAGATGGTGTCTTATGAAGTTTCGATGGGTCTTATTATCGTCACCGTTCTGCTTTGCACCGGCTCCTTGAATTTAAGCGAGATCGTTCTGGCGGAACGCTCCGTCTGGATGCAGATATTGCTTCTCCCCATGCTGGTGGTGTTTCTGGTGTCCATTCTGGCGGAAACAAACCGCGCGCCTTTCGACCTGCCGGAAGGGGAGTCGGAAATTTCCGGCGGGTTTATGGTGGAATATTCCGCGATGGCCTATGCGCTCTTTTTTCTGGGCGAATATGCGAACATGATTCTGATGAGCGGGATGACGGTTGTCCTGTTTCTCGGGGGCTGGTTGCCGCCTTTCGGGATCGAGGCACTGGCCTTCGTGCCGGGAATTGTCTGGTTCGCCCTGAAAACATTTGCCGTTATGTTTTTCTATGTCTGGGCGCGGGCGACGTTTCCGCGCTACCGCTATGACCAGCTTATGCGTCTGGGCTGGAAAGTTTTCCTGCCTTTCACCTTGCTCTGGGTCGTTGTGGTGTCCGGCTCTCTGGTTTATTTTGATGCGTTGCCATAGGTGTAAATGAAGAGATGAAAAAATATCTGAACGCATTTTTGCTGGTTGAAATTGTAAAGGGCATGGCCCTGACGCTCAAATACATGTTTTTCGTGCCGCGCGTGACGATCAACTATCCGCATGAAAAGGGGCCTTTAAGCCCGCGCTTCCGGGGGGAGCACGCGCTGCGCCGCTATCCGGACGGGGAAGAGCGCTGCATCGCCTGCAAATTATGCGAGTGCATTTGCCCGGCACAGGCCATTACGATTGAGGCGGAGCCGCGCGAAGACGGCTCCCGCCGGACGACCCGTTACGATATCGACATGACCAAATGCATTTATTGCGGCCTGTGTCAGGAAGCCTGCCCCGTGGATGCGATTGTGGAAGGCCCGAACTTTGAATATGCGACCGAAACCCGGGAAGAGCTTTACTACGACAAGAAAAAGCTTCTGGAGAACGGGGACCGCTGGGAAGCGCAGATCGCCCGCAATCTTGCCCAAAACGCGCCTTACAAATAAATTATAAATTTCAATAGGTTAACAAAGTTTTTTGCATTCCGTTTGCCCGATTCCATATAATGCAGATATGAGTATAAAGCCGGGATTCAGAGTGACGGAACATTGGGAAGGGGTTGCTCCCATGCCGCATGAGTCGCGCTCTATCGACGCGAACAAGTGCAACGGTTCCATTGATAAGGGGGCCGTTTTCCAGCATAGCCAGCGGGGCTACACTGCTGTCAATTCCGGTGGATTGGCCGCACCGCCCAAAAACGGATAGTTTTTTCTAAAAAATATTATAGCCGCCCCTGCCGCCTCCCAGAGAAGGCAGGCTTCCGGAAAGCGCCGTTCCGATCGGGACATGGTAATAAAGATTCAGGATTTCCACGCCCGGGTTTTTGTTGCCGATGGAGGCGTTCGAGATATGCCCGAACGCGACGCCCAGACGCTGTCCCCCGTCAAACTTGTATCCCAGCTCCGCCTGCGAGCGAAACTCGATGGCATGGCCCAGATCCTTATCGCTGCTGCCTTGCGCATAAAGCCCTGCGCCAAAACTCGGGGAGAAATAGATATGGTCCGTGACATCGAGGTCAAGGATAAGGCCGCCGCCGCCCCAGACGGATGCTTCGGAGGTCACTTCGCCGCCGACCCACGGTTTTATTTTCCAAAACAATTTTACATCCGGGCGGTATTCCAGCCGGAAATCCGCCGCGCCGTCGTCTTTTCCAATGTCGTAATATCCCGCGCCAAGGCTGAGAAGGCTCTGGGCGTTTGCCGGCAGGGAGATGGCCAGGCAGGCAAGAAGAAAAAGGAAAAAAGAAAACTTTTTTATTCGTATCACGGTATCAAATCCTTTGTTTTGGAGCGGACGTAAAATATTTCATCGTTTTATGACATAAACATGAAACAAGGGGGACCAAAAAGCAAGGGGAGGGTTTTTGGTTTTTTCAGGTTCGCCCTACCTTAAATATATTGTAGGGAGGCCCGACTTTCGCCTGCTTGCAGCAGCCACGCCTACAGCCGCTCCAAGGGCGCCGAAAGCAACTCCAAATACAACGTCGGCTATTTTTTTGAGCGATTGATTTGTTTTTTCATCTTTTTCGTGTTCCTGTTTTATGCACGAGGCTATCCTGGCGTGTTCAATGGATAATGTCGTCCGGCCTTCCGGCGTTTGAAGGGCGGAAAGGCCCGCCTCCTTTATTTTTATTTCAGGGGCAAGGCACCGTGCCGTATATTGTTCCAGCTTTGGATCGTTTTGTGGATCGGCAGGCAGACCATCCGGCATGATATACACAAGTCCTGCGGCTAAAGAGGCTCCAAAAATTGCGCCAAGCGCTCCACCTACCCATTGTGCTCTACTCATGGTCTTTTTCCTTTTTTAGGTTTGTTTCCCGGAACCTAACTCAAAAAAATATTATGTCAATATTTTTCTTGGGGAGTTTTCAAGGCGCCGATTTTATGGGGGTTTTTCCGCGATATTCGTATGCGCGGCCTTGCGCCGCTCTCCCATAAGGATTAAAAGTTAAGGCGTTAAAACTCTAGCGGGATTCCACGTCAAAAAATCATGCTTCCGGCCCTTGCTTTCTATCTTTTCGCTTTTATGACGCTTTTTGCGGCGGTGATGGTTATTACAACCAGAAATCCCGTGCATGCCGTTCTCTTTCTTGTGCTGGCCTTTTTTAACGCGGCGGGGCTTTTTGTATTGCTGGGGGCGGAGTTTATCGCGATGATTCTGGTCATCGTCTATGTGGGCGCCGTCGCGGTTTTGTTCATGTTTGTGGTGATGATGCTCGACATTTCCTTTGCGAATTTACGTGAATGGTCGATGCGCTACGTCCCGACAGGCATTCTGATCGGCGGCCTTTTGCTCAGTGAACTGGTGGTTTTATACGGCGCGTGGGAATTTGCGCCGGGCGCCGCCCAGGAGGCTGCGGAAACGGACCTTTCCAACACGGAAAGTCTGGGGGCGCTTCTTTACACGAAATATATCTATGCCTTTCAGGCGTCGGGGTTGATCCTGCTTGTGGCGATGATCGGGGCGATTGTTCTGACGCACCGCCGCCGGTCCGGCGTGCGCCGTCAGGTTATCGGCGACCAGCAATCGCGCAAGGCAAGCGATGTGCTGGAGGTTAAAAAAGTAACGCCGAGGACGGGGGTCTAATGGAAGCGCTTTTCGAAATTACATTGGCCCATTATCTGGTCCTGGCGGGAGTTCTTTTCACGCTCGGGGTGTTTGGCATTTTCCTGAACCGGAAGAACGTCATTGTGATCCTGATGTGTATCGAGCTCATGCTGCTGGCGGTCAATATCAATTTCGTCGCGTTTTCTTCCGGGCTGGCGCTGAACGATCTGACGGGGCAAGTCTTTACGATGTTTGTCCTGACGGTGGCCGCTGCGGAGGCGGCGATCGGTCTGGCCATTCTGGTGGTTTTCTTCCGCAACCGCGGCGCGATCGCGGTGGAAGACATCTCGATGATGAAGGGGTAGGGTAGTTGCATGGAACAACTGGCCGTATTTTCTCCGCTTTTTGCCTTCCTGCTGGCGTTTTTGTTCGGGAAGAGGATCGGGGACCGGGGCGCGCAATTTGTAACCTGCTTTGCGATGGTTGTTGCGGCGCTTGCGGCGTGCACTCTGTTTATCGACGTTATCTATGGGCATGAGGGGCACGGCAATCCGCGCACCATAGAGCTTATGGCCTGGATGTCTTCGGGTGAATTCAAGGTCAACTGGGCGCTGCGCGTGGACCAGCTTTCGGTCGTGATGATGTGCGTGGTCAATGTCGTCAGCGCCTGCGTGCATGTTTATTCCGTGGGCTATATGAGTCACGATCCCTGCAAGGCGCGGTTCATGTCTTACTTAAGCCTTTTCACCTTTGCGATGCTGATGCTGGTCACGGCGGACAACCTGGTGCAGCTTTTCTTTGGCTGGGAAGGGGTGGGGCTGGCCTCTTATCTTTTGATCGGCTTCTGGAACCACAAGCCAAGCGCGAACGCGGCGGCCATCAAAGCCTTTGTTGTAAACCGGGTCGGGGATTTCGGGCTGGCGCTTGCGGTAATGACGATCTTCTTCGTGTTCGGCAGCGTTCATTTCGACACAATCTTTGCTGCGGCGCCGGAATACGCGGATACGGAAATGACGTTCTTCGGCTATGCGTTTCACGCGCCAACCGTGATTTGCCTTCTGCTCTTTATGGGGGCGATGGGGAAATCGGCGCAGCTGGGCCTGCACACATGGCTTCCGGATGCGATGGAAGGGCCGACGCCTGTGTCCGCTTTGATTCATGCGGCAACGATGGTCACCGCCGGCGTTTTCCTGGTGGCGCGGATGTCGCCGCTTTTTGAATATGCGCCGGTCGCGCTGATGGTGGTAACGGTGGTTGGCGGGCTGACGGCTTTTGTGGCGGCCACCATCGGTATGACGCAGTTCGATATCAAGCGCGTCATCGCCTATTCCACGATGAGCCAGCTGGGCTACATGTTTTTTGCGCTCGGCGTATCGGCCTACGGCGCGGCGATTTTTCACCTGATGACCCATGCCTTTTTCAAGGCGCTGCTTTTCCTCGGGGCGGGCTCCGTTATCCATGCGCTGCATGACGAACAGGACATGCGCAGGATGGGCGGCTTGAGGAAGAAGATACCGGCCACTTACGTGCTGATGTGGATCGGCTCTCTGGCGCTGTGCGGCATTCCCTTTTTCGCGGGCTATTACTCCAAGGATATCATTCTGGAGGCCGCCTTCGCCGACCATAGCTGGTTTGGCGATTTTGCTTTCTGGATGGGGATTGGCGCGGCGGTGATGACAGCCTTTTATTCCGGTCGTCTGATCTTCATGACCTTCCACAGCGCCCCGCGGATGGATAAAAAAGTCTTCGATCACGCGCACGAATCCCCGCCGGTGATCCTCACGCCGTTGATTTTGCTGGCGGTCGGGGCTGTCTTTTCAGGCTTTGTTTTTTATGAAGACTTTGTCGGCGGCGGTGGGCACAAGGTTCCGGCGCAGGAAACCGAACATCTGGTTGTTATGGAACATGTTGTCGAAGCCCCTGCGCTTGATGAAGATATTCACGGACAGGAGATCGGGGAGCGGCAGTTTTGGCAGAAATCGTTATTTGTCCTGCCGCAGAACGATACCGTTGCGGCAGCCCACCATGTGCCGGAATGGGTCAAGATCTTTCCGTCCGTCGTCGGGGGCATAGGGCTTGTGCTGGCGTGGATTTTTTACCTGCGCTTTACGTCTTTGCCGTCCGTTTTCATCCGTACATTTAAGCCGGTCCATATCCTGCTGTTTAACAAATGGTTCTTTGATGAAATTTACGACCGTCTGTTTGTCCGGAGCGCTTTTTGCGTTGGGAAGCTGTTTTCCGGCAGCGACAAAAATATCGTGGATGCTCTGGGGCCGGACGGCGCGGCGATAACTTCCCAGAAAGCGGCCCGTATGTTAAGCCGCTTTCAGAGCGGGTACGTCTTTCAGTATGCCTTTGTGATGATGATCGGACTGATTGCGTTTGTAAGCTGGTTTTTCTTTAAATCCATGGCGGGGCAGGGAGGATGAAATCTTTTTCGGTTAAACCTTGTCAGAGCGGTTCTTTGGTAAAACCAGATGAATAAAAGCGAACAAATACTGGCCGATTTGCGGGCGCTGAAACCGCGCTTTAGGGAGATGAACATCAAGCGCCTGCGCGTTTTCGGCTCCGTTGCACGCGGGGAGGCGGACGAAAATAGCGATCTGGACCTGATCGTGGATTTTTACAAAACGCCGGGCTTGATTGCTTTTTCGGGCATGCAGCTTGATTTGCAAAATGAGCTCGGTGTAAAAGTGGATTTGGTAACAGAGAGAGGGCTGCATCCTGCTTTGAAGGAGAATATTCTTGAAGAGGCGCGGGATGTCTGAAAACCTGAAGTGGCGGTTCAAAATAAAGGACATTCTGGTTGCCGCAGAGCAGATAGAATCGTCCATTTCGGATCACGATTCCGCATCCTCCTTGCATGAAGACTGGGAAAGTTTCAGGGCCGTTGAACGAAACATCCAGATTATAGCTGAAGCGGTGAAGGGTATTCCCCCTGAGGTTAAGGAAGAATATGGGAAGATTGCGTGGCAAAAAATTGTCAATATGAGGAATTTTGTTGTTCATCAATATAATATGGTTGACGATCAACTTGTATGGGAGGCCGTTCGAGAGGAACTGCCGAAAGTAGCGGAAGAATTAAAAAAGATCCTGAAACGCCATGGCTGATTTACCCGTTTTATCGTTGCTGACCTTCCTGCCGCTCATCGGGGCGCTTTTTATTCTTGCCATTCGCGGAAGAAAAGAAATTGCGGAACGCAATGCGCGCTGTGTCGCGCTTTACACGTCCGTTTTTACCTTTGCATTGTCGACTTATATGGCGATGCAGTTCGATGGGGCTTCCGCCGAATTTCAGTTTGTTGAAAACGTGCCGTGGTTTCCCGCGCTCGGGATTTCCTATCATATGGGGATCGACGGGATTTCGCTGTTCTTTATCCTGCTGTCCACCTTCCTGACGCCTGTTTGCATTCTGGCAAGCTGGAAAAGCATTACCTCGCGCGTGAAGGAATTTATGGTCGCCTTTCTGGTGCTGGAAACCTTCATGGTGGGAACCTTTTCCGCGCTTGATTCCGTCCTGTTCTACGTCTTTTTCGAAGGCGTCCTGATTCCGATGTTCCTCATTATCGGCGTGTGGGGCGGCCCGAGACGGGTTTATTCGGCGTTCAAGTTTTTTCTCTATACCCTGCTGGGATCTGTCTTGATGCTGGTGGCCCTGCTGGCGCTTTATTCCCAGACGGGGACGACGGACATTCCGGCGCTCATGGAAGCCCCGCTGCCGCGGGATTGGCAACTCTGGCTGTGGCTGGCGTTTTTTGCCAGCTTCGCGGTGAAGATGCCGATGTGGCCCGTCCACACATGGCTGCCGGACGCCCATGTGGAGGCGCCGACGGCAGGCTCCGTCATTCTGGCGGGCGTCTTGCTGAAAATGGGCGGATACGGGTTCCTGCGTTTTTCTTTGCCCATGTTCCCGGAAGCCAGCGAGTTTTTTGCGCCGATGGTTTTTGCGCTGTCCATTGTCGCCATTATCTACACGTCTTTGGTGGCTTTGGTGCAGGAGGACATGAAAAAGCTGATCGCTTATTCATCTGTGGCGCATATGGGGTTCGTGACTCTGGGGATTTTTACGGCCACGACGCAGGGGATCGAAGGCGGGATATTCCAGATGATTTCTCACGGGGTTATTTCCGCCGCGCTCTTTTTATGCGTCGGCGTTGTGTACGACCGCCTGCATACCCGCGAAATCGCCCGTTATGGCGCGCTTGTGAGGAACATGCCCAAATATGCTACGGTCTTCATGCTCTTTACGCTGGGGTCTGTGGGATTGCCGGGGACCTCCGGTTTTGTCGGTGAATTTTTGACGCTTCTGGGTGCGTTTCAGATCAGTACGATAACGGCAGCACTTGCAACGACCGGGGTGGTCCTTGGCGCGGCCTATATGCTGCGGCTTTACGCCCGGATTTTTTATGGCGAACAGAAAAACAAGGATGCGGCGGCGATGGCGGATCTGGATCAGCGCGAATTTTTCTTCTTCATTCCGTTGGTGGTTCTTGTTTTATGGCTCGGAATTGCCCCGGGGGTTGTGATGGATAAAATTTCTCCTTCCGTCGAGAAGCTGCGGAATCAATATGTGAGCGCTCTGGCGCAGGTCGAAGCGGAACATGGGCAGGAGACGCAGATACATGAGTGATTTTTCCTTTGCAATGTTGGAGCCGATGCTGCCGGAATTGTTTCTGGCCGTGGCGGGGATGGCCCTGCTGATTATCGGTGTGTTTCGCGGCAATCAGGCAACGGCGTTTATTTCATGGTTTACGGTGGGCGCATTCATTGTAACCGCGCTTATCCTGACGGGAATAAACTGGAATGCGGCAAGCCTGTTTGACGGCATGTTCGTCATGGACCGGTTTGCCGGCTTTATGAAGATTCTTGTTCTGGGCGGATTGATCGCTTCTGTGGCCTTGGCCGTGCAGCCGCTTTATCAGGACCATATGGCCCGTTTCGAGTATCCCGTTCTGGTTTTGTTTGCGGGCCTTGGCATGATGATGATGATCTCGGCGGGAGATTTCCTGTCGCTTTATGTCGGGCTGGAGCTTCAGTCCTTAAGCCTCTACGTCCTTGCGGCCATCCGGCGGGACCACGTCAAGTCGGCGGAAGCGGGGGTCAAATATTTTGTGCTGGGGGCGATGGCCTCGGGCTTTTTGCTCTTCGGGATTTCGCTGATTTACGGTTACAGCGGCACCACGAATTTCGCGGCCGTTTCCGGCCTTTTATCCGGCGGCGATCTGGCTTTGGGGCCGCTGGTCGGGATGGTTTTTGTTCTGGCGGGGATCGCCTTCAAGGTTTCTGCCGTGCCGTTCCATATGTGGACGCCGGATGTGTATGAAGGCGCGCCAACGCCGGTGACAGCCCTTTTTGCAATCGTGCCGAAGGTTGCGGCGATGGCGCTTCTGGCCCGTTTACTGCTGGAGGCTTTTCCCGGGGCGCAGGAACACTGGATGCAGATGGTCTGGATATTGTCGGCGGCGTCCATGGCGCTCGGGGCCTTTGCGGGGATCGCCCAGGAAAACATCAAGCGCCTGATGGCGTACAGCTCTATCGGGAATATGGGATATGCGCTGATCGGACTGGTGGTCGGCACGCATGGCGGCGTCGGCTCCATGATCGTTTACATGACGATCTATATGGCGATGAGCGCGGGCGTGTTTGCCATTATCCTGTGCATGCGCCGTAACGGGCAGGCGTTGCAGAACATTTCCGATCTTGCGGGTCTGTCGCACAATGCCCCTTTAATGGCTTACGGGCTGGCGATCCTGATGTTCTCGATGAGCGGTATTCCGCCGATGGCCGGATTTTTTGGGAAATTGATGATTTTTGAGGCGGCGGTGTCTTCCGGTTTTTATGTTCTGGCCGTTTTCGGGGTGCTGACCTCTGTCGTGGCGGCCTATTACTATTTGCGCATTATCAAGGTGATGTTCTTTGACAAAGCCGCAGACAAATTCGACGGGGAAAGCGGTTTTGCAAACCGGGCCGTCACCATTGTCTCCATCCTCTTTATTCTGGGATTTGTTTTCCGGCCTTCGGTCCTTGTTGAAAGCGGCGTCATCGCAGCCATGTCCTTGTTTTAGGATGGGGATTGACTGGCGCGTAAATGTTGTCGGCAGCGCTTCCAGCACACAGGATCTTGCGCAGGACGCTGCGGAAGCGGGCACGGCGGAAGGTTATGTCATTCAGGCGCTCCAGCAAACGGCCGGACGGGGCCGCCACGGCAATGACTGGCTCTCTCCCATGGGGAATCTGTATTTGTCTTTCGTCCTGCGGCCCGAACGTCTTGCGCCCGGCCATGCGGGGCAGCTTGCTTTTGTGACGGCGGTGGCGCTTTCCGATGCGATGGGGGCCTATTTGGACCCTGAAAGACACTGCAAGACCTTGAAATGGCCCAACGATATCCTGGTTGATGGTTTAAAAATCTCCGGCATCCTTTTGGAATCAAACATAAAAAACGATTCTGAAATAGAATATCTGGTAGTGGGCGTCGGGGTGAATGTTTTCGCGCCGCCGGAGGGCGCCGCCGGTCTGGATGCCCTCAAGGAAAAACCCGTCTATGTAAATGTTTTTCGGGACGATTTTCTGGCGTGCTTTGCCGAATCTTACGGGCTTTGGCGGGAAAAAGGGTTTGCGCCCATCCGTGAAGAGTGGTTAAAACAGGCACATGGTTTGAACGGCCCGATGTCCGTTCGTTTCCCGGAGGTTTCCTATAGCGGGATTTTTGACGGGCTGGATGAAAGCGGGGCGTTGCTGCTGGATCAGGAAGGCCGGACACGAACCTTTACCGCCGGGGAAGTCTATTTTGGAAATGTGTAGATGCTGATTGCCATTGATGCCGGAAATACGAATATTGTCTTTGCTGTCTGGGATGGCGAAACCTTTGTGCGTTCCTGGCGCTGTAAAACCGAAGGCGGGCGCACGGCGGATGAATACGCCTCCTGGCTCTACCAGCTTTTTGAAGCGGCGGGCCTGTCTTTTTCAGATATCACGGCCGCAATTATTTCTTCCGTTGTCCCGGATGCCAATTACAATTTGCGCGTGCTGTGCGAAACGGCCTTTCACTGCCGCGCCGCGCTTGTCGGAAGCGATTCCTTAACTCTGGGGCTGGACATTAAAACGGACAAGCCGGAAGAGGTCGGGGCCGACCGTCTTGTGAACGCCGTGGCGGTGGCGGCCTGTTATCAAACCCCTGCCATTGTCGTCGATTTTGGCACGGCGACCACCTTTGACGTCATTGACGGCAGCGGCGCGTATCTTGGCGGCGCGATTGCGCCGGGGGTCAATTTGTCGCTGGAGGCCCTGCACGGGGCGGCGGCGAAGCTTCCTAAAATCAGCATCGAAAAACCGGACGCGGCGATCGGGAAAGAAACCGTAAGCGCGATGCGCTCCGGTATCTACTGGGGCTATATCGGTCTGGTCGAAGGCATGATAAAACGCCTTTCCGGGGAAGTGGGCCAGGACGTTTTTGTCATCGCAACAGGCGGCCTTGCCGCTCTTTTTGCCAAGGGGACAAAAGCCATTCATGCGACGGATGAAAATTTAACTCTGAAGGGCCTTGTTCATATTTACAACCGGAACAAAAGCTTTGACACGGACACAGAGGCGGCCTGATGGACTTTCATCCCGACGAACTCTATTTTATCCCTCTGGGCGGGGCCGAGCAATTCGGGGTCAATTTCAATGTCTACGGCACAGGCGGCAAATGGCTGGCGATTGATTGCGGAATCGGTTTTGCCAATGACCGTTTTCCGGGCATTGATATTTTCCTGCCCGACCCGGCCTTTCTGGAAGCGCGCAGGAAAGATATCGCCGCGCTGATCGTTACCCATGCACATGAAGACCATGTTGGCGCGGTGCCGTATCTCTGGCCGCGCCTGCGCTGCCCGGTTTACTGCACGGAATTTACGGCGGCGGTTTTGCGGCAGAAATTCGAGGAGCAGCCGGATTGCGCCGATGCGGAAATCCGTATTGTCAAACCTTATGAAACCGTCGAAGCGGGACCGTTTAAGGCAACATTCGCGCCCGTGGCCCATTCCATCCCGGACACCTGCTCCATTATACTGGAAACGGCTTTGGGGCGCGTGGTGCATAGCGGGGACTGGAATCTCGACCCGGCTCCCGTCATCGGAGCCCCGACGGACTCCGGGCCGTTTCAGGAGGCGGGGGAAAAAGGCGTATGCGCTTATATAGGGGATTCCACCAACGCGCAGGTGAAAGGCCGCTCCGGCTCCGAAAAGGATGTGGAAGAAGGCTTGCAAAAAACATTTGAACGCTGCAGGGGCCGGATCGCCATTACGATTTTTTCTTCCAATATCGGCCGGGTGCAGTCTATCTGCCGGGCGGCGAAGGCTTGCGGGCGGAATGTGGCCGTTATCGGCCGCTCTTTGCACCGGATGATCGGGGCGGCGCGCGCGTGCGGGTATCTGAAAGATGTCGGGGATTTCGTCGCGGAGGAGGATATAGGGCTTCTGCCCGCAGACAGGATTGTGATGATCGTCACCGGTTCGCAGGGAGAGACGCGCGCGCAGCTCGCCCGGATCGCCCGCGGCGATCATGCGGGCGTGTCGCTGGGGAAAGGCGATACGGTTATTTATTCCTCCCGCGCCATTCCGGGGAACGAGCGGAACATTATCGACGTCAACAACCATCTGGCGGCGGCTGGGGTGGAAATCCTGCATCCCGGCAAGGTCGGGGAAACCATTCACGTGTCCGGTCATCCGGCGCAGGACGAAATCAGGGATATGTTTCGCTGGGTCAGGCCGGAGGCCGTGGTCGCGGTGCATGGCGAGCGCACCATGATTGAGGCGCAGGCCGCTCTGGCGCGGGAAAGCGGGATTAAAAACGAGATTGTACCCAATAACGGCTCGGTCATTCGCCTCGCGCCGGGGCCGGTGGAAATTCTGGATCATGTGGAAACGGGGCTGCTCGCGGTAGAGCCGGGGCGGGTGATTGAGTCAGACCATCAGGCGATTATTCAGCGCCGTAAGCTTCAATTCTCCGGCACGGTGCATGTGTCTTTGGTGATGAATGAGCGCGGCGACCTTGTCGCCGATCCGCAGATTTCGACCGTGGGGCTGACGGACCCCGACCTTGAAGAGGGGAAAAAATTCGAAGCGGATATCCTGTCTGAAATCGAAGACATACTGGCGGATATGACGCGGGAGGAGCTTCGGGACGATCACTTTGTGTCCGAAGAAATCCGCATCGGCCTGCGCCGCTTTGTCGCGCATCTGCTCAAAATAAAACCCAAAACAACCGTTCACTTGGTGAGGGTATGAGGAACATTATTCGTCATTGCGAGGAGGCCGATAGGCCGACGCGGCAATCCAGAATGCTGGATTGTTTCGCTACGCTCGCAATGACAATGGGGCTGTTTTTTCTCTTCGTGTATTCCGCCCATGCGCAAGACTCCCGCCCGCCCGAATGCCGTCTCTTGCCGGATCATAAAGCGCAGGCGGGCGTGGCCTACGAACCCGGCGTGGACGTGCACGGCAACGCCGTTGTGCCGGCAGACGTGAACGCCGCGCCTTTTGAACTGCCGGATGTCGTTACGCTTCCTTTGAGCGTTGATCTGGCGAAACGGCTCCGGAACATGAATATCGAAGGCGTTCAACTGGAAGCTCCCATGGGTCTGTTGGAGATTCACAAAAACGGGCGCGTTGCGATAGACGGGCAGGACTGGACGCCGCAGGTTTACGCGCTGTGCGGGAAGTCGCACAAAGCCGTTCTCAAAACGGAAGAACAGGCCGATGGACACACCTCTCCAAATACCATAAAGTCCGGGGCGAAGGATAAGGATATGGAACCCGCACAGGCTCCCCTGCCGGAAGGCGGCTTTCTGGAAGGCGGAGACTACAGGGACGAAAAATATAAATAAAAAAGGCATTTTGCACTATGCACTGGGGACTTCTGGCGCTTTTATCTGGGGTAGGGCTGGCGACACGGAACGTGGCGTTCAAGGTGGCCAACGGAAAGATAGATGCGGCGCTGGGCGCTGTAATCCTGTCTCTTGCGATGGCGCTCGTTACGGTAGGCTATCTGGTTTTTCAGCGCACGGCGCAGGGACAGCCGGTTTTTTCGGGGGAGTATAATCTTCAGGGGGTTGCCCTGGCGGCTCTGTCCGGGGTGGGCGTGGCGATGGCCAATATCTTTCTGGCTTTTTCCTACAAGGCCGAAGGCCCGGCGAGCCTTGTGGCCATTATCCAGAACGGCTTTTCGATTTCGCTGACGATTTTGATCGGCGTCTTACTGCTTGGCGAGACCATCCGGCCTGTGCAAATATTGGGCATATTCGCCGCGATCACCGGCATTGTCATGATTATAAGGGGATAGAATGAGCACACAGGCACAGCAGCAAAAGAAACCCAAAACGGCGATCACGCCCACGCGGGAAGAGGATTTCCCCGAATGGTACCAGCAGGTCATCAAGGCCGCCGACATGGCGGAAAACTCGCCTGTGCGCGGTTGCATGATTATCAAGCCCTACGGCTATGCGCTGTGGGAAAATATCCAGCGCAGTTTTGATGCAATCATCAAGGATCTCGACGTTCAGAATGCGTATTTTCCGCTTCTTATCCCGTTGAGCTTTTTCAGCCGCGAGGCCGAGCATGTCGAAGGGTTCGCCAAGGAATGCGCCGTCGTGACCCATCACCGGCTGGAAGCGGCGCCGGACGGCGGCGGTTTGATTCCTGCTCCAGACTCAAAATTGGAAGAACCGCTGGTTGTGCGACCCACGTCCGAAACGATTATCGGGGATTCCATGGCCCGCTGGGTGCAGTCTTACCGGGATTTACCGCTCAAGCTGAACCAGTGGTGCAATGTCATGCGCTGGGAAATGCGCACGCGTCTTTTCCTGCGCACCTCCGAATTTCTCTGGCAGGAAGGCCATAACGCCTTCGAAACGGCGGAAGGGGCGCGCGAAGACACCCTTAAAATGGTGCATGCCTATGGTGACTTTGCGGAAAATTATTTGGCCCTTCCTGTCTTTCGCGGGGAAAAAACGGCGGATGAACGGTTTCCCGGCGCGGTGTGCACGCTGGCCATGGAGGCCATGATGCAGGATGGGAAAGCTTTACAGGCAGGCACATCCCACGATCTGGGTCAAAATTTTGCAAAATCCTGCGGAATTAAATTTCAGGGACGGAACGGCGAAGAAAGCTTTGCCTATACGACCTCCTGGGGGATGTCGACCCGTTTGATTGGCGGAATGATTATGACCCACGGCGATGACGACGGCATGATGATGCCGCCGAAAGTCGCGCCCGTACAGGTCCAGATCGTTCCGATCCTGCGCGGGGAGGATGAAAGCGAACTTCTTTCTTACTGCGATCGTCTGCGCGCACGCCTGAAAGAGGCGGGCATTCGGGTGCGTCTTGAAGGCGGGGATGCGCGCACGCCGGACAAAATCTGGGGCGGCATCAAACAGGGCATTCCCTTGCGCGTGGAAATTGGCGAACGTGAAAGGACGGACGGGCAGGTGACCCATGTGCGCCGCGATATCGGCCGCGAATCCAAAACGACATGCAGCGCGGATGAATTCGTTGCGGCAGCGCCGGGTATTCTGGACGATATTCAGGCCGGCATGCTCGCGCGGGCACGGGCCTTTCAAAAAGAAAACACGCACGATGTTTCGGGCATGCGGGAGGTAAATGATTTCTTTGCCGCCGGCAAAACGGGCTTTCTGCGCATTGATACGGCGCTGATCGGCAATGACGAGGCCCGCCGCATTATGAAAGATCATTCGCTCACGCCGCGCGTGATGCCTTTTGAAGACGAAGGGCGCAAGGTTCTGGTGGCAAAGGCGTACTAAGACGTATTAAGGAAGTGTTGAATAAAAATGTTCACCCCCTTTGAAAGACTGATGGCCTGGCGGTATCTGCGGGCGCGCAAGGCGGAAGGCTTTGTGTCCGTGATTGCCGGCTTTTCCTTTATGGGCATTATGCTGGGCGTGGCGACCCTTATCATTGTGATGTCCGTCATGAACGGATTCCGGGAGGAACTGGTCACCCGCATTTTAGGGCTGAACGGCCATCTGAATGTCTATTCGCAGTCCGGCCCGCTTTACAATTATATGTCCCTTGTTGACCGGATCGAGAAGGTCAGGGGCGTTGAAACGGTCCGCCCGATGGTGGAGGGGCAGGCGCTTGTGTCCGTAAACGGGCAGGCGACAGGAACCCTGGTGCGGGGGATCGCCCGCGAGGATTTTGCCACCAAGTCCATTTTATCCGACAGCATTACGGAAGGGCATTTAAGCGCCTATAAAGACAATCAGGTCGGCATGGGCGTCACGATGGCCAAAAAAATGGGGCTGAAGGTCGGAGACAGCTTTACGTTGCTGGCGCCCAAAGGAAAGGCGTCGCCTTTTGGCACCATTCCAAGTTCGCGCACCTATACGGTCGGCCTGATCTTTGACGTCGGGATGTACGAATATAACAGCGGTTTTATTTTCATGCCGCTGCCCTCCGCCCAGAAGTTTTTCCGCCTGCCCAATGCGGTAAACTCGATCGAGGTCATGGCGCGCAGCGCGGAAGAAGCCGACAACGTCAAGGACGACGTGATTGCGGCAGTGGAAGGCGAGGCCGGGGTCTATGACTGGCGGGAGGCGAACAAATCTTTCATCAACGCCCTGATGGTCGAGCGCAACGTCATGTTCCTGATCCTGACCCTGATTATTATCGTGGCGGCGTTCAATATCATTTCTTCCATGATTATGCTGGTCAAGGACAAGGGGAAGGACATTGCGATCCTGCGCACGATGGGCGCAACCAAAGGCATGATGCTGCGGATTTTCGTGCTGACAGGAGCAAGCATCGGCGTGGCAGGCACGCTGTCCGGCGCGCTGCTGGGGATAGCCTTTGCCGCCAATATTGAATCCATCCGCCGTTTTCTCGAAGGGCTGACAGGCACGGAGCTTTTTGCCGAAGAAATCTATTTTCTCTCGCAGCTTCCGGCGATTATCGACTGGAAAGAAGCGGGATATGTTGTCTTGATGGCCTTTGTCTTGTCGGTCGGGGCCACGCTTTATCCGGCGTGGCGGGCTTCGCGCCTCGACCCTGTGGAGGCGCTGCGCTATGAGTGAGATTCATTCGCCTCCTTATTGCCGTCATGCCGGACTTGATCCGGCATTTCTGCCGCTGGAGGGATTGTTGGCACAAGTCCCGGATAAATGCTCCGCATTTTCCGGGATGACGTAAGTATGAAGGTGAAAATGGGTGAGATTTTGTTACAGGCGCAAGGCGTTCAGAAAATTTTCCGGCAGGGCGGGGAAACGCTGACGGTTTTGCACAACGCAAATCTCGAGATAAAATCCGGCGAGATTGTCGCGCTTGTCGGCCCGAGCGGGTCGGGCAAGTCGACGCTGTTGCAGATACTCGGCCTGCTGGATACGCCCACAGACGGCCGCATCCGGATTGCCGGGCAGGATGTCGCGGGGCTCGGCGAAGGGCGGCGGACGGTTTTGCGGCGGGAGCTGATCGGGTTCGTCTATCAGTTTCATTATCTCCTGCCGGAATTTTCGGCCCTTGAAAATGTGGTTATCCCGCAAATGATTGCCGGAAAATCCAGAAGAGATGCCGAAGAAAAAGCCGAAAACCTGCTGGAAGGGTTGAAAATGTCCCACCGTCTGGATCACCGCCCGGGGAGGCTCTCGGGCGGGGAGCAACAGCGCGTGGCGATTGCGCGGGCGCTGGCCAACGGTCCAAAGCTTTTGTTTGCGGACGAACCTACCGGAAATCTGGACCCCGAAACCTCGGATTTTGTGTTTGAGATGCTGATGGATCTGGTGCGCGACACCGGAATCGGGGCGATTATCGCGACCCATAATATGGAGCTGGCCGAGCGTATGGACCGTATTCTGGAACTTAAAAACGGCGCGGTGATAAGTTATTGAAGGTAAAGAGCGATGAAACGCCACCGCGTTTTTGTGGATTTCGGATATCTGGCCCTGAATTCGTTATAACTTCGTGATTTTTTCGCGCTCTTCGTGTTAAACAAAAAGACATGGAGTCTTTTGTTCACCTGCATACGCACAGCGCCTATTCGCTGGCGGAAGGGGCGTGCCATCCGGCGGCGCTTGTGGACCTGTGCGTTTCCGACAAAATGCCCGCGCTGGCGATTACGGATACCAGCAATATGTTCGGCGCGCTTGAATTTGCGCTGGCGGCGGCTTCAAAGGGCGTGCAGCCGATTATCGGATGTCAGGTCGGTTTCGATGGAGGGCGCCAGCTCGTCCTGCTGGTGCAAAGTGAAGAAGGCTACCGGAATTTAAGCAAGCTTGTCAGCGATGCCTATATGGAAGGGGACGGATCGAAAGAACCGGCCCTTTCTTTTGACGGACTTAAAGTATGTCATGAAGGCCTCATTTGCCTGTCCGGCGGGCCGGTGAAGGGCGTCACGCAGGAAAAAGACCTTCTCGCGCTTAAGGAAATTTTCGGAAACCGCTTTTATATCGAGCTGCAACGCCACGGCCTTCTTGAAGAAGACAGGATCGAACCGGCTTTGCTCGACCTGGCCTATGCGCATGACATTCCGCTTGTGGCGACCAATGATTGCTATTTTTCCGATGAAACGATGCATGAGGCGCATGACGCGTTGCTGTGCATTGCGGACGGGCGCTATATCACGGAAGACGACCGCCGCAGGGTCACGAAGAACCACGATTTCAAAACGCCGGATGAAATGAGGGAACTCTTTAAAGACCTCCCGGAAGCGATTGAAAACACATATGTTATTGCGCAACGCTGCCATTTCTTGCTGAAACCCGTTGACCCGATATTGCCCCCTTTTGAAACGGAAAGCGGGCGCAGTGAAGCGGAAGAACTGAAGCGGCAGGCCACGGAAGGCTTGAAATGGCGCCTTGAGAATTTTGTGAAAGACCGCGACCACGGACCCTACTGGGATCGGCTTGAATATGAACTCGGCGTGATCGAACAAATGGGCTTTCCGGGATATTTCCTGATCGTGTCCGATTTCATCAAATGGGCCAAGGAACATCGTATTCCGGTGGGGCCGGGGCGGGGCTCCGGCGCGGGATCTGTGGTGGCGTGGGCGCTGAAAGTGACGGACCTTGACCCCTTGAAATTCAACCTCCTGTTCGAGCGCTTTTTGAACCCGGAACGGATTTCCATGCCGGACTTTGACGTGGATTTTTGTCAGGAACGCCGCGACGAGGTTATCCGGTATGTGCAAAATCGTTATGGGCACGATCATGTCGCGCAGATCATTACCTTCGGAAAACTGCAGGCCCGCGCCGTCGTGCGCGATGTGGGACGGGTGCTCCAGATGCCCTATATGGCGGTGGACCGGCTGGCCAAGATGATCCCGAACAACCCGGCCGCGCCGGTGACGCTGGCCGAGGCGCTGGCGCAGGATGAGGATTTAAGGACCGAAAGCCGAAAGGACGAAACCAACCGCAAGCTCATCGATATCGCGATGAAGCTGGAGGGCTTGTACCGCCACGCCTCGACCCATGCGGCGGGGGTGGTGATCGGGGACCGGCCCTTGCATGATCTGGTGCCCCTTTACCGCGATCCGCGCTCCGACATGCCCGTGACGCAGCTCAACATGAAATATGTGGAGCAGGCGGGGCTGGTGAAGTTCGACTTCCTCGGCCTCAAAACCCTGACCGTCATTCAAAAAGCGGTAGAATATATCAAGGACTCCTGCGGGCGGGAGATCGACATCCTGAAAGTCCCGCTGGACGATGAAAAGACCTACCAGATGCTCGCGCGCGGGGAGACGGTCGGCGTGTTCCAGCTTGAAAGCGCGGGCATGCGGGATCTGGGCAAACAGATGAAACTCTCCGAATTCGAGCAGATTATCGCCATGGTTGCGCTCTACCGTCCGGGGCCGATGGAGAATATTCCCAAGTATCTCGCCTGCCTGCACGGGCAGGAAAAAAAAGATTACATGCACCCGAAGCTGGAACCTGTCTTGAAAGAAACTTACGGGGTGATGATCTATCAGGAGCAGGTGTTGCAGGCGGCGCAAATCCTCGCCGGATATTCTCTGGGCGCGGCGGATCTGCTGCGCAAGGCGATGGGGAAAAAGATTCAGTCCGTGATGAATGCGGAGCGCGAGAAATTTGTGAAGGGCGCGCTGGAGCATAATCAGATTCCCGAAGAACTGGGGAACCACATCTTCGACCAGATCGCCAAATTTGCGGGATACGGTTTCAACAAGGCGCATTCGGCGGGCTATGCGCTGGTGTCTTACTGGACGGCGTGGCTGAAGGCCAATTATCCGGTGGAATTCATGGCCGCGTCGATGACGCTGGATGCCGGGAACACCGATAAGCTGGCGGTGTTCAAGCAGGAACTGGACCGGATGGAAACCCGTCTCCTGCCGCCGGACATCAATGAATCCGGCGTGATGTTCAGGGTGGAGGACGGGTGCGTTCGCTACGCGCTGGCGGCGCTCAAAGGCGTGGGGGAAGGCGCCATGGAAAAACTGGTAGCGGAGCGCGAAGCAAACGGGCCGTACCGCTCTTTGGCCGATTTCATCGGGCGCGTCGATTCCAGAACCATGAACAAGCGGCAGTTTCAGGGGCTGGTCTGCGCGGGCGCATTTGACAATGTGCACGCAAACCGCGCGCAGCTTTTCGAACATACGGAGCTTCTTTTGCGCCACGCGCAAGGTTTGGCGCAGGACCGCGAGAGCGGGCAGGAAAGCCTGTTCGGGGGAGGAGAAGACGGCAAGGAGGAGGACCTGCCGCCGCTGCCGGATGTTCAGGACTGGGATATTCTGGACCGTCTGGCGCAGGAATTCGGCGCGGTCGGTTTTTACCTGTCCGCCCACCCCTTGGACACCAAGGCCGGGCAGCTTCAAAAACAGGGGATTGTGCCGTATCTGGATCTGGCGGAAACGCTTAAAAAGCGCACCTCCAGCCGCGTCCAGATGGCCGGGGTGCTGATTAAAAAGCAAGAGCGCGTCTCGGCCAGGTCCGGAAATAAATTCGCGTTTTTGCAGCTCTCCGATTCCACGGGCGTTTACGAAGTGATGATTTTTTCCGACACGCTGGCACGCTGCCGCGACATGCTGGAACCGGGAACGGCTCTTCTGGTTACGGTGGATGCGGAGGCCAAAGAAGACGAAGTCCGCCTCACCGGCCAGATCATAGAGCCGCTGGATCAGGCTCTGGCCGGAAAGCTCAAAGAGGTCAAAATCGACATGGATGCGGTTGCGCCCGCGATTAAACTTCAGGAACGCCTGAAAGAAGATGGAAAAGGGCTGGTCAAAATCTCTTTCATGGCCCATTTGCCCGGCGGGCGGGTGGCAGAAATGACTTTGCCCGGCAAATGGAACGTGTCACCCGAAACCGTGCGGGAAATCAGCCGGACTCCGGGCGTGCTGGATATTCGGGAGTTTTGACGTACCTTAAGCCGCAGGAGGTTTGGGCGCATTGTTCCCCAATTGTGCAGCTCCTATAGAGCTTGTAATGTAATTAGAAACGCCGAGTACGGTCGCAGGAACAGCGGCAACGAAAAAGGCCGTTTTCGGATCGGATATGACGGAAGAGAGAAGGGCATGATAAACGGGAACGCCAGCACCAATTGCAGAAGCAATGCCCATGACAGCACCGTGAAAACGATTCCTAAGACTGGTCCTTTTCATTTCTTCAATCATATTCTTTCGATCCTTTATTTTTATCGTTATTGCCAGTGAATGTCTGTTTATTTATTTAACATAATATTAACGACAGTGCAAGAGCTTTCTGTAGATTATACGGACAGGACGGGCCATAATGGTAATATTGGCTTTTCGCCTGTCTTTACACGAAAGGCACGAAGGTCACGAAAACGTCCCCCGCGCAGCTTTGCTGCGCCTCCTTTTTCTTTGTGGTCTTCGTGAAAACTTCGGACGCTTCGTGTTAAAAATCCCTTGCAATTCCGCTCAAAACCCCATAGAACAGCGCCCATGGCTCGTTTTCGGGTCAAATTCACATGCAGGTAGCCTAACCGGTGCCGAAAATTCGGCCAAGGCCTGCAGAGGACATAACTGGAACTTAAAGGAGAAAACATCATGGCTTTGCCAACCGTAAACATGCGTCAGCTTCTGGAAGCGGGCGTTCACTTTGGACATCACACACGCCGCTGGAACCCTAGAATGCGCCCCTTTATCTTTGGCGTGCGCAATAACGTTCATATCATCGATCTGCAGCAGACGGTGCCGATGATGAACACCGCGCTCAAAACCCTGCGCGACATCGTTGCGAAAGGGGGCCGCGTCCTGTTTGTCGGCACCAAGCGCCAGGCGCAAGCGCGCGTTGCCGAAAGCGCGAAGCGTTGCGGACAGTATTACGTCAACCACCGCTGGCTTGGCGGGATGATGACGAACTGGCAGACCATTTCCAAGTCGATTGCGCGCCTGCGCGAGTTGGACGCCCTTCTGGCAAAAGAAGATACGGGGCTGACCAAAAAAGAAACGCTCATGATGAAAAGGGAGAGAGACAAGCTGGATCTCGCGCTGGGCGGTATCAAGGATATGGGCGGCAAGCCCGACGCGCTTTTTGTGATCGACGTCACCAAGGAAGACATTGCCATTCAGGAAGCGGGCACGCTGGGAATTCCGGTGTTTGCCATTCTGGACACAAATGCAAACCCTGAAGGGGTCACCTTTCCCGTTCCGGGGAATGATGACGCGATGCGTGCCATTGAGCTGTATTGCGACCTCTTCAGCGAAGCTGTTCTGGACGGCTTGCAGGCGGAAGTGAGCGCCGTTCAAAAAGACCCCGGCGAAGCGGTCGATTTGAAAGTGGAGCTTCCGGCAGAAAACAAGGCTGAAGGAGAGGCGAAGACAAAAGCCCCGGCAAATAAAGAAGCCTCAAAGGAAGAGCCAAAGGCTGAAGAGCCTAAAAAGGAAAATGAAGAAGAGCCGGAGAAAAAAGCGGCATCCGCTGGTTAAACAAAAAACAAGGAACGAAAACATGGCTGATATTTCCATTGCACTGATCAAGGAACTTCGTGAAAAAACGGGCGCCGGCATGATGGATGCCAAGGCTGCGCTGCTTGAAAATGGCGGCGATATCGAGGCGTCTGTTGATTACCTGCGTAAAAAAGGCATGGCCAAGGCGGACAAAAAGTCCAGCCGGACGGCGGCCGAAGGGCTTGTTGCGGTTGCGACGAACGGCACGTCCGGCACGGTTTTGGAGGTCAATTCCGAAACGGACTTTGTGGCGCGCAATGACGAATTCCAGTCCTTTGTCGGGGATGTGGTGCGCACGGCGCAAAGCCACGCCGAAGATCTGGAAAGCCTGATGGCGGCGGATATCGGCGGGAACAGTGTTGCGGATAATTTAACAGCGCTTATCGCCAAAATCGGCGAAAAAATGACGGTGCGCCGCATGGCGAAACTCTCTGTCGGCAAAGGCGTTGTCGCAGGATACGTCCATAATCCGGTTGCCCCCAATCTGGGGAAAATCGGCACTCTGGTCGCGCTTGAATCCGAGGGCGATGCCGGGAAACTCGAAGCCCTTGGCAAGCAGATTGCCATGCATGTGGCGGCGGCGTTCCCGCAATATCTGGATAAAGAGAGCGTGGACTCTTCCGCTCTGGAACGCGAAAAAGACGTGATCCGCGAACAGGCCCGCGCCGAAGGCAAACCCGACGATATTATCGAAAAAATGCTCGAAGGGCGGATGCGCAAATTCTATGAAGAGATTTGCCTTTTGGAACAGACCTTTGTCGTTGACGGCGAAACCAAAATCTCAAAACTTTTGGCGGCGGCTGAAAAAGATGTCGGCGCCCCCGTCAAACTGACCTCTTTCGCCCGATTCCAGCTTGGAGAGGGAATCGAAAAAAAAACTGAAGACTTTGCCTCCGAGGTCGCCGCGGCTGTGAACGGTTAAGGATGACGGTATGATTTTTTAAACAGCCGCGTTGCTTATCAGCGCGGCTGTCTTTACATTAGGGACAGATTTCACTTTCAAGCAACGGAGCAGGCATGACCATACCGGCAGAAAAAGAAAAGACGCAAGGCGCCGCGAAACCGCTATATAAGCGCGTTTTGCTTAAAATGTCCGGGGAAGTCCTCATGGGGGACAACGATTTCGGGCTGGACCCTGCGACCGTGAAACGCGTGGCGGAAGACATCAAAAGCGTTGTCGAAACGGGCACGGAAGTCTGCGTGGTCGTCGGGGCCGGGAATATTTTCCGCGGCGTGTCCGGTGCGGCCGAAGGCATGGACCGCACCACGGCGGACTATATGGGCATGCTGGGCATCGTCATCAATGCGCTGGCGCTTCAAAACGCGCTGGAGCAGATAAATGTCGATACGCGGGTGCAATCCGCCATTCCGATGTCCGCCATTTGCGAGCCCTATATCCGGCGGCGGGCGTTTCGCCATATGGAAAAGGGGCGGGTGGTTATTTTTGCGGCCGGCACGGGCAATCCTTATTTTACGACCGATACGGCGGCGGCGCTGCGGGCGTCCGAAATGAACTGCCGCGCCATTTTCAAAGGTACGAAGGTGGACGGCGTTTATTCCGCCGACCCCAAAAAAGACCCCGACGCGCAGCGCTATGACCGCCTGAGCTACATGGATTTGCTGACCAAGGATTTAAAAGTCATGGATGCGACGGCCATTTCCCTCGCGCGGGAGAACAATATTCCGATTATTGTCTTTTCCATCAAAGAGGCGGGGAACTTCAAACAGGCCGCCACGGGGCAGGGCACCTATACGATCGTTGAATAGGCTGTATTTTATGATGTCTTCACTCATCAACAGGGTACGTAATCCTTTTTTTTCGTCACCCCGGAAGACCGTCAGGTCTATCCGGGGTTTGCGCCGCCGGACGGTCTTTTGGCATAAATCCCGGATAAAAGCTTCGCTTTCTCCGGGATGACGAATATAAAGGCATTGAGAACTTCATGTTCTTTGTGGTGAATTAAATAAGGAAAAGGAAAATGGCTGATTTTAACAAGGATGATTTGAAGCGCCGGATGGACAGCGCGGTGGAGGCCCTGAAATCCGAGTTCGCGGGTCTGCGGACGGGGCGGGCCTCGACGAGCATGCTCGACCCGATCGTGGTGGATGTTTACGGCTCGAAAATGCCGATGAATCAGGTGGGGACCGTCGGCGTGCCGGAACCGCGCCTTTTGACAGTGCAGGTGTGGGATTCTTCCGCCGTTTCGGCGGTCGAAAAAGCGATCAGGAACTCTTCTCTGGGGCTCAACCCGCAGGCCGAAGGCAGCCTGATCCGTATTCCCATTCCGGAACTGAACGAGGAACGCCGCAAGGAACTGACCAAGGTCGCCGGCCAGTACGCGGAAAGCGCGCGCATTTCGGTGCGGAATGTCCGCCGCGACGGGATGGAGGCGCTGAAAAAACAGGAAAAGGACAAGGAAATCTCCGAAGACGATCAAAAGCGTCTGGAAGGGGACGTCCAAAAACTGACCGACGAACATATCCAGACAATCGATACCATCCTCTCGGACAAGGAAAAGGACATCATGACGGTTTAACGGACCGGATGGTTTTTAATTTTTTAAACGCGAAGACACGAAGGCGCGAAGATTTTATGAATTTTGTTCCTGACGATTTTGTTGTTCCCGAAAAACTTGTTGCGGATGATTTTTATCTGCGCATGCTGACTATTCATGACGTTATCAAGGATTACGATGCCGTAATGGCTAGCAGGGAGAAACTAAAAAGTCCGGATGAAAACAACACGGTCTGGCCTGACGGTTTAACGATTGAGCAAAACCTGATTGATCTGGCCTGGCATCAAAAGGAGTTTCAAAAAAGAAGTTCGTTCACTTATACAGTGATGAAACCGGACGACAGCCAGTGTTTAGGCTGCGTTTATATTTATCCAACGGACAAAGCGAATTACGATTCTAAGATTGAATTATGGACGCGAAGTGGGGCGAATATTGAAGGTCTTGACGAAATCCTTTTTTCTAAAGTCAAAGAATGGATTTCCATCTCATGGCCTTTTAAAAACCCGGCTTATCCGGGCAGGGAAATTGACTGGAAGGAGTGGAGCGCGCACGCGTCATCTTCGTGACTTCGCATCTTCGCGTTAAAAATAAAAAATGAAAAACATTCCCCAACACATCGCCATTATCATGGACGGCAACGGGCGCTGGGCAAAGGCGCGGGGCCTGCCGCGCAGCGCGGGCCATCATCAGGGCGTGGAAGCGTGCAAGCGCGTCGTCAAGGACGCGGCGGATCTGGGGGTTCGGTATCTCACACTCTTCGGGTTTTCTTCCGAAAACTGGGGCCGTCCGGCGGATGAAATCGGGGAGCTGATGCGGCTTTTGCGGATGTATTTGCGCTCCCAGACGGCGGAGCTTCACCGCAACAACGTCCGCTTGCGGATGATAGGCTCCCGCAGGGAGCTTGCGCCGGACATTATCGAGCTGATCGAAAACGCCGAAAACCTGATGAAGGAGAACACAGGGCTTGTCCTGACGATGGCGCTGAATTACGGCGGCCGCCACGAAATCCTGCAGGCGGCGGCGGCCTTTGCCGGAGAGTGCAAGGAAAAAGGCATGGAGCCGGCCTTTGAAACGGCGGAAGAATATTTTCCGCAGTTTCTCATGACAAAAGACCTGCCGGACCCCGATATCCTGATCCGCACCAGCGGGGAGCAGCGCATCAGCAATTTTCTTTTATGGCAATGCGCGTACACGGAATTTGTCTATACAGATACGCTCTGGCCGGATTTCGGGCGGGCCGATTTCGAGCGGGCCATTGCCGACTTTCAAAAACGGGACCGGCGCTATGGCGCCATTCAGGAGGGCGCATGACGTTTTTAAAATCACCCTTGTTTCTCCGCTGCGCTTCGGCTTTTGTTCTGGCGCCGGCCGTTCTTACGGCGATCTGGTTTGGCGCCTGGCCGTTTTGGGGCATGGTTTTTCTGGCTTGCGCCATTGGCGTTTATGAATGGCTGAACGTGGCCGCGAAAACAAAGTTCGATCTTGTCGTTTCTGTTATCGGGATCCTTTACATCGCGCTGGCCGCTATTTCCTTTGCGCTGCTGCGCGAAATGGGGATTTTCGTCATTCTGGCGCTTCTGCTGCCTGTCTGGGGAAGCGATATAGGCGCTTATGCGGCGGGCAGGCTGATCGGCGGGCCGAAAATGGCCCCGGCCATCAGCCCGAACAAGACATGGGCGGGCCTCGGGGGCGCCGTTGCCGCCGGTATTCTGGCCCTGTGGGGGTTGTCCGCCGTGACGGTCTTTCATATTCCGCTTCATTTCATGATTTTTTTCGGCGCAGTGATTGCGCTCAGTGGTCAGGCGGGGGACCTGCTTGTTTCCTTTCTCAAGCGTAAGGCCGGCGTCAAGGACACCGGCACGCTGATTCCGGGTCACGGCGGCTTGCTGGACCGGATCGATTCACTCCTGCTGGCCGCGCCGGTCTTCCTGCTTCTCCTGAAAGTCCTGATGAAATGAAACGCGTGAGTATTCTGGGGGCCACCGGCTCCGTCGGACGAAGCACGGCGGATGTCATTCTGGCGCAGCCCGAAGCCTATGATGTTCAGGCGGTGACCGCCAATGGCAGCGCGCAGGAACTTGCGGAAATGGCCGTGCGGCTGAAGGCGAAGCATGCCGTTGTCGCCGATGAGTCCGCTTATGAAACATTGCGGGAATGCCTGTCCGGAACGGACATTACCTGCGCCGGCGGTCCGGCGGCGCTGGCGGAAGCCGCGGCGAGGCCGGCGGACTGGATTATGGCGGCCATTGTCGGCATGGCGGGGCTTGATCCCCTGATGGCGGCGATTGCGCAAGGGACGTGCGTTGCGATTGCCAACAAGGAGCCGCTGGTCGCGGCGGGCTCTATTGTGATGGAGGCGGCGCGCAAATCCGGCGCGCAGCTTCTGCCTGTCGACAGCGAACACAATGCGATTTTTCAGGTTCTTGAGACGCGCAACAAAGGGGCGATTGAAAAAATCATTCTCACGGCCTCCGGCGGTCCGTTCCGGACCATGCCTCTGGCGGATATGGCGCAGGTCACGCCGGCGCAGGCTCTGGCGCATCCGAACTGGTCCATGGGGCCCAAAATTTCCGTGGACAGCGCCACCATGATGAACAAGGCGCTTGAGATTATCGAAGCCTCCGTCTTCTTTGGCCTTCCGCCGGAAAAAATCGAGGTGCTGGTGCATCCGCAATCCGTTGTCCACTCCATGGTGGAATATAGCGACGGATCGGTGCTGGCACAGATGGGGGCCTCGGATATGCGCACGCCTGTCGCCCACACGCTGGGCTGGCCGGACCGGATCAGAACGCCGGGGCAAAGGCTTGATTTGGAAAACATGGCCTCTTTGAGCTTTGAAGCCGTCGATGAAGCGCGTTTTCCCTCCATTCCGCTGGCATATGATTGCTTAAAAGCGGGCGGGGAGGCCTGCGTAATCCTGAACGCGGCAAACGAAGTCGCCGTGGAGGCGTTTTTGGCGGGCAGGATTCCTTTTACGGATATCCTGAAATATGCGTCCTGCGCCGTTCAGAATTATTCTGCGCCTGCATCGCTGGAAACCGTAGAAGATATCAGGCTTTTGGATATTAATGTGCGGGAGAAAATAAAATCCTGTATGCTGGGGGCCTGTGACTCGGTTTACTCTAAAAGACGGAACGTATCATGAATTATCTCTTTGACCTTGTTCAACTCATTGCCAGCAATATCTGGCTGTATGGCGGAACCTTTGTGCTTGTCCTGAGCGTTCTGGTTTTCGTACATGAATTCGGTCACTATTTCGTGGCGCGGCTGTGCGGGGTCCAGATCGAAACCTTCTCCATCGGGTTCGGAAAAGAGATTTTCGGGATAACGGACAGGAAAGGCACAAGATGGAAGTTTTCCATTGTGCCCTTGGGCGGTTACGTGAAGATGTTCGGCGATACCGATCCGGCCTCTGCCGGCCACACGGAAGGGGTGGAAGATCACGGGGAAGTCCGCCCCTTTACGGAAGAAGAAAAAAAAGTGGCCTTCTTCGCCAAACCGGTGGCGCAGCGCAGCGCGATTGTCTTTGCCGGCCCGGCGATTAATTTCATTTTTGCGGTCCTCCTTTTAAGCGGGCTTTATGTCTTTTACGGCCAGCCGATCACGCCGCCTCTGGCCGCGTCCATCATCGTCGGCAGCGCGGCGGATAAAGCCGGGTTTGAGCCGCATGACAGGATCGTCAAAATCGACGACGTGGAGATTGACCGCTTTGAGGATATTCGCAGGGAAGTCATGGTGGCGCTGGATACGCCGCTCGAATTCACAGTGGAGCGCGGCGACAAAAAAATAATCCTTACCGCGATTCCCGAACGCGAGGAATCGAGAGACCGTTTCGGGTTCAAGCATTCGAAAGGGCTGCTGGGCATTATCGGGCCGAGTAACGGATTTCTTCTGGAAAACGTCCTGTCCGTGAACGGAACATCCGTCAAGGGCGCCGATGCCGCCCGGAAAGCGATTCGCCCGAAACTGGGAAGGGACATCGTTGTTGAACTGGACCGGGGCGAAGAAATCAATAAACTCAAAGTCAGACCCCTGGCGGAAATGAACGAAGGCTGGAAAAACCCGGAAGGCAAGGATTACAACGTCCTTGTTGTCGCCGGCACATTATCGGAAGACTTCATCAAACCGGGCGTTTTCGGCGGTATCCGCAACGCCTTTACGGAAACAGGGAATATCAGCGCCAGCACGATGAAAGCGCTGGGCCAGATCGTGACCGGCACCAGAAGCCCGACGGAGCTGGGCGGAATTATCCGCATCGGCGCGATCGCCGGGGATATGGCGCAGCTTGGCTTTGCCGCCCTGATAACCTTCACGGCGCTTTTATCCATCAATCTGGGTCTGATTAACCTTTTCCCTATTCCGATGCTGGATGGCGGACACCTTCTCTTTTATGCGGTGGAAGCGGTGAAAGGGTCCCCCATTCCCGAAAAAAACCAGGAACATGCTTTTCGCTTTGGGTTGGGCTTTCTTATTGCTATCATGCTCTTCACGAACCTGAACGATATTATCCAGCTTATTCTGTAGGTTATATTCAGGAATAAGTTGTCTCCCGTCTGAAAATATCTTAAGTAGAGCAACATGTCCGTATCCCGTTATTCAAAAGCTGCTTTTTTTGCCCTTGTTCTGCTTGCCTGTCTTCAGGCAGGCCCCGTTTTCGCGCAGGACAAATTGAAAGAGATTCGCGTCAACGGCGTGGAAAGGGTCGAACCTGCGACCGTCCTGACCTATCTGGATATGCGTCTGGGCACGCCTTTAACGGAAGACAGCATGAATGTGGGGCTGAAGAATCTCTTTGCCACCGGTCTTTTCTCCGATGTGGCCTTGCGGCAGGACCGCGGCGTTTTGTTCGTGGATGTAACGGAAAACCCCGTCATCAACCGGATTGCGTTCGAAGGCAATACGGAAATAAATGACGATGAATTGCTGGCCGAGATTTCTCTCAGGCCGCGGCAGGTCTTTACCCGGACCAAGGTTCAAAACGATGTGGCCCGCGTCTACGAAGTCTATCGCAGGTCGGGCCGTTTTGCCGCCAATGTCGAGCCGAAAGCGATCAAGCTGGACCAGAACCGCGTCGATCTTGTTTTTGAGGTGGACGAGGGCAAGGTGACGACGATCAAAGGGATCCGGTTCGTCGGGAACGATTCCTACAGTGACGGCGCCTTGCGTTCGGAACTGAGCAGCCGGGAAGAACGCTGGTATAATTTCTGGTCTTCCGACGACCGTTACGATCCCGACAGGGTCCTGTTTGACGAAGAGCTTCTCCGGCGTTTTTACCTGTCTCAGGGATATGCCGATTTTCAGGTGGTGTCGTCCGTGGCGGAACTGTCCGCCGATCAGGAAGATTTCTACCTGACCTTCACGATCAACGAGGGGCCGCGTTACAAGGTCGGGCAAATCACGATTGATTCGAGCCTGCGCGGGTTTGACGGGGCGTCTTTGAAGGATTCCGTCAGTTTTCTTCCCGGCCAGTGGTATAACGCGAACGAGGTCCAACTGTCTTCCGACCAGATGACGGACGCTCTGGGGAACGAGCAGTACGCCTTTGTGGATATCAAGCCGGAAATGGACCGCCACCGCGAGACGCAAACGGTTGATATTACCTTTATGATCGGCGAATCGCCGCGCGTTTTTGTAGAGCGGATCGATATCCACGGCAATCTGCGCACAATCGACAAGGTGATCCGGCGGGAGTTTCTGCTCTCCGAAGGCGACCCCTTCAGCAAATCCAAGCTGGCCCGCTCCGAGCAGCAGCTTCGCAACCTTGGTTTCTTTGAAAATGTTGTCATCAAGACCCTTGCAGGAAGTGCGCCGGACCGGACGGTGATTGATGTGGAAGTTGTGGAGCAGTCCACCGGGGAACTGTCGATCGGCGCGGGCTTTTCGACTGCGGACGGTCCGCTGGCAGACTTACGCATTCGGGAGAGAAACCTTCTGGGCAAGGGGCAGGATCTGACCTTCGCGACGACGGTCGCGGGAGAGCGGACGCAGTTTGACGTGTCCTTCACAGAGCCGCACTTCCTGGATCGCGATGTTTCGGCAGGGTTTGATGCCTTCCATGTGCGGCGGGACCTGCAGGACGAAAGTTCGTTCGACCAGCAGCAATCCGGCGGCGCGGTCCGTGTCGGGTTCCCCTTGGCCGAAAAATGGCGCCAGACATGGAAATACGGCTTCCAGCGTTCGAAAATCACCAATGTGGATTCCAATGCGTCGCGCTATATCCGCGATCAGGAAGGCGTGCGAGACACCTCGGCGCTGTCCCAGCGTCTGACCTATGACGATCTGGACAGCGCGCTGTTCCCATCGGAAGGTCTTTATTCATGGCTTGATCTGGAAGGCGCCGGTCTGGGCGGGGACGCAAAATATGTGTCCGGAAAAATCGGAAGCCGCTACTACGTTCCCGTTTATAAAAAGAAAGTTGTTTTGTCTTTCCTCGGTGAAACAGGGGCTATCCAGGGGCTTAGCAATGAAGACGTCCAGATCAACGAGCGTTTTTATCTCGGCGGCGACAAACTGCGCGGGTTCCAGCAATCCGGCGTCGGGCCGCGGGACCGTTCCACGGACGATTCTCTGGGGGGAAATCTTTTCTACCGGGGATCTGCGGAATTGAGCTTCCCGGTCTTCCTGCCGGAAGAACTGGGCGTTTCGGGTCATGCCTTCACGGATTTCGGATCCCTGTGGGATGTGGACGCCAATGGCGCCGGCGTGGAGGACGACAGTTCCATTCGGGCGGCGGCCGGTCTGGGCGTTTCCTGGCGTTCCCCTATGGGGCCGGTTCGGGTGGATTTTGCGATGCCCTACGTCAAGGAAGCCTACGATCAGGAAGAGTTTTTCCGATTTAGCTTTGGCACGCGCTTCTAAACCTGCTACGTTCCTTCTTATTTTTAAATTCGAAAAGAAAGGTCGCTTGATGTCCTTGTTCTTGCGTAAAATTTTGTTTGCCCCGTTTCTGCTGTCTTTCCTGCTGTTTTTGGTAACGGCGATGCCGGGACCCGCTTTTTCCGGGGAAGAGGGATTAAAATTCGCCGTTGTCGATATTAATGCCCTTTTGAATGACTCGGCCGCCGGCAAAAGCATTCAGGAGCAGCTGGAAAAAAAGAGAAGCGAATTTCAGGAAGAGTTTTCCAAAAGAGAGACAGAACTGCGCCAGGTGGAAAAAAATATTATTGATAAAAAAGAAAAAGCGCCTGTAGAGGAGCTTGAAAAAGAAAAAAGAAAATTTGAATCCGGGCTTTTGGAAACCAAAAAACTTTTCCGGGAGCGCCGGGCGGCGCTGGACCGGGGTCTTGCGGAAGCCATGCAGGAGCTGCGCAAAAAAATCATACAGGCCTCTGCAGAGATCGCGGAAGAAGAAGGGTATCAGGCTATTTTGACAAGGGAGAGCGTCGTGGTTGTCGAAAAGGATTTCGATATTACGCTGGACGTTTTGAAAAAGCTGGACAAGAAAACCAAAATCATCCCTCTGGATATAAAATAGAAGACTGGATAGAAAAGGCCGGATTTTATGGCAGATTCTCGTTTTTTTGAAAAATCGCCTCCCATTTCTTTAGGAAAGCTTGCGGAGCTTTCGGGCGCGTCGCTGGTTCAAACGGAAGAGGCCGATACGCCGATAGAGGATGTCGCGCCTCTGGACAGCGCCGGGGCCTCCCATCTGTCTTTTCTGGACAATATTAAATACAGGAATGCCTTTGCCGCGACAAAAGCCGGGGCCTGCATTGTGCCGCAAAAGGTTGTCGATCTGGCGCCTGCGGGCGTGCGCCTTCTTGTTTCGGACAATCCCTACAAGGCCTATGCTCTGGCGGCACAGGCCTTTTACCCTGAAACGTTCCCCGAGGCGGATATTTCGGCCGCCGCGCTCATTCATTCCGCAGCGTCCGTCGGGGAGGGGTGCCATATAGAAGCGGGTGCAATCGTGCAGGAAGGTGCGCAGATCGGGGCCGGGAGCTGGATTGAATCCGGCGCGGTGATCGGCCGCAATGTTGTTTTGGGGAAAAGATGCCGCGTCGGGGCGGGCGCCAGTGTTTCGCACGCCCTGATCGGCAATGCCGTGCGCCTTTATCCCGGCGTTCGTGTCGGGCAGGACGGCTTTGGCTTTGCCATTGACCCGGCGGGACACGTCAAGGTGCCGCAGCTCGGGCGGGTCATCATAGAAGACCATGTCGAGATTGGCGCGAATAGCTGCATTGACCGCGGCAGCGGGCCGGATACATCCATCGGGGCGGGGACGTGGATTGATAATCAGGTCCAGATCGGCCATAACGTTAAAATCGGGCGCGGCTGCGTCATTGTGGCGCAGGTCGGCATTGCCGGAAGCTCCACGATAGAGGATTACTGTCTTCTGGCGGCGCGGGTCGGTATTGCCGGGCATTTGACCGTCGGGCAGGGCGCGCGCATCGGCGCGGTGTCCGCCGTCATGAAGGACGTGCCGGCAGGGGAGGAACAGGTCGGGATTCCCGCGATGCCGGCCAAACAATATATGCGGCAGATTATTGCGCTAAAAAATTTGACGAAAAGACAAAAAAGTGAATAAAAAAGACAGATGAGCGAAAACGACACCACGGATAAAACGATTGATATTTCGGGGATTATGGAACTTCTTCCCCACCGTTATCCCCTTTTGCTTGTGGATAGAATTCTGGAATATACCTCCGGGGAGTCTGCCGTCGGGCTCAAAAACGTCACGATGAACGAGCCGCATTTTCAGGGGCATTTTCCCGGCTGGCCCGTCATGCCGGGAGTCCTGATTGTCGAGGCCATGGCGCAGACGGCGGCTTGCCTGGTGATGCAGACCCTTGGGCAGGAATCTCACGGTAAAGTCGTCTATTTTATGAGCATTGAGAACGCGCGCTTTCGCAAACCCGTCGTGCCGGGAGATGCCATGCATATCCACGTGTCCCAGATCCAGAACAGGAAAAGCGTCTGGAAATTCAAAGGGGAAGCCAGGGTCAATGGCGCCGTGCATGCGGAAGCCGTTTTCAGCGCCATGATTATGGACCGGGCCGCCGAAAAGTAAGCGTTTTGTTACGCTTTGTAAGATTCTGTGAATTGTCGGCGTTCCCGGAGCCGTTTAAATATTTTACCTATGAGTAACATTCACCCCACCGCTATTATTGACCCCGAAGCGAAGATTGGCAAAGGCGTTTCCATCGGCCCGTACAGCATTGTCGGCCCGGAAGTTACGCTGGAAGAAAATGTCCGGATTCACGCCCATGTGGTGCTGGACGGGCGCACGAGCGTCGGGGCGGGCACGTGCATTTACCCTTTTTCCTCCATCGGCTCCCCGCCGCAGGATTTGAAATATAAAGGCGAGCCTTCGGAACTTGTCATCGGGAAAAACTGCACGATCCGTGAACATGTGACGATGAATCCCGGCACGAAAGGCGGCGGGATGAAGACCGTTGTGGGGGATAACTGCCTGCTGATGGTCGGCGTGCATGTGGCGCATGATTGCATTCTGGGCGATCATGTGATTATGGCCAATAATGCGACGCTCGGCGGTCACGTGGTTGTCGGGGACCATGTGTTGATCGGCGGGCTGGCGGCGGTGCACCAGTTCGTGCGTATCGGCTCCTACGCGGTGATTGGTGGGACCTCCGGGGTCAACGCCGATGTCATTCCTTTTGGCCGCGTCAAGGGCGAGCGCGCCTATCTGGCGGGGCTTAATCTTGTCGGGATGGAACGGGGCGGGTTTTCCAAAGACCAGATGAAGACGCTCCAGAATGTCTTCATCAACCTTTTCGGCAAGGAAGGGACCATGGAAGAGCGCCTGAGCAAAATGGAGCGGGACTTTGCCAACGATTCTTCCGTCATGCAGATTCTCCGCTTCGCGCGGGAAAAAGAAAGATTTGGCTTATGTCAGCCGGAAAACAGCGCCCTGGCATAACGCCGCCCCGGATTGAAAAGCTTGGCATTATTGCAGGAAGCGGGGACCTGCCCCTGAAACTCGTCCTGTCCTGCGAAGCGCAGGGAATATCCCCTTTTATTGTCGCGATCGAGGGGCATGCGGACCCTTCCCTTTACGCGGGGCGGGACCATATCGTGTCAAGGCCGGGCGCCGCCGGCTATATCGTTAAAACCCTGAAAGAGCGGGGAATAAAAGACCTGATTATGATCGGGGCGGTGAAGCGTCCGCGGCTTGCGGCGATCCGGCCGGATTTGTTTACCGCCCGTTTTCTGGCGCGTCTTGGGGTGCGGGCGCTCGGAGACAGCGATTTCCTCTCCGCCATCCGCGCGGGGCTGGAAGAAGAAGGGTTCACCGTTCACGCCGTTCAGGATTTCATGTATGAAGACATTCTGATGCCGAAGGGCGTTTTAGGGAAATACAAACCTTCGGGGCAGGATTTGCTTGATATCGCCTACGGGATGGAGGTGTCTCAGGCGATTGGAGAGATGGATATCGGGCAGGCCGCCATTGTGTTTGAGGGACGGGTTCTGGGCGTTGAAGGCGCGGAAGGCACCAACGGCCTGATAAAGCGCTGCGGGGCCTATAAAGAGGGCAGGAAAGGCGGCGTTCTGGTGAAAACCTGCAAGCCCCAGCAGGACAAGGCGCTGGACCTTCCGACCATCGGGGCCGAGACCCTTCGTCTCTGCGTCCAGAGCAAAATCGACGGGATTGCGGTGCAGGCAGGCAGCGCCTTTTTACTGGATGCCGAGGCGGTCAGGGAGATTGCAAACACCAACGGGCTTTTCGTTGTCGGTCTGCCGGAAGACCTGAAGTTTGAAGATGCGTGAGGCGCATATATACCTGATTGCCGGGGAAGCCTCCGGGGATTTCCTGGGGGCGCAGCTCATGAAGTCCCTGAAGGAAGCGCGGCCCGGTATCCGCTTTTCCGGTATTGGCGGCCCCCTGATGGAAGCCGAGGGCCTGCAGAGCATTTTTCCGTATGAAGAGCTCTCCTTAATGGGAATTCTGGAGGTTCTTCCAAACATCATCCATATTCTTAAAAGAATTAAACAAACTATTGAAAATATAGAAAAAATAAATCCTGATATATTGGTGACCATCGACGCGCCGGACTTCTCTTTCCGGGTCGTGAAAGGGGTGCGAAAGAGGGTCGGCGCGCCTCCTGAAATTATTCATTATGTGGCGCCGACGGTTTGGGCATGGCGGGCCGGGCGGGCGAAAAAAATTGCCAAAATTCTGGACGGGCTCATTTGTCTGCTGGATTTTGAACCGCCTTACTTTGAAAAAGAAGGGCTAAAAGCCGTTGCCGTGGGACATCCCCTTGTGGAAGGGGAAGCTTTCCGGGCGCAAGGGGGGCCGTTCCGCGCCGCGCACAATATCCCGCAAGATGCCGCGACCATCGGCGTCTTCTTCGGCAGCCGGAAAGAGGAATTCAAGCGTTTGGGGTGCGTTTTGCACGATGTGATGAAAAACTTTCCGCAGGCGCAGTTTATTGTGCCGACTTTGCCGCATCTTGAACGGGATATCCGGGCGCTGACGGACGACATGGGTGCGCCGGTTCACATCACGACGGACAAGCGCGAAAAATGGGAAGCCTTTGCGGCCTGTGACGCGGCGGTGGCGGCCTCGGGAACGGTGGGGCTGGAACTGGCCGCCGCCGGTGTGCCGCATGTCATCGCCTACCGGATGAGCGCGCTGACATGGGCCATCGTCAAAAGGGTGGTCAAAGTCAGATATGCGCATCTGGGCAATATCATGCTGGACCGGGAGGTCATCCCCGAATTTTTGCAGCCTCTTTGCCGGGCCGATCTTATCTCTTTATCTTTAAAAAGGCTTCTAACCGACGAAAAAGAAAGACAAAAACAGATAGATGCGTTTGAAAAAATCCGGGTCAAATTAGGGGCGCATGACCCGAAAACGCCTTCCGAAAAAGCCGCTGAATTTGTCCTGTCTTTTCTGGATTAAAGAAACCGCGTCATTGCGAGCGACCAAAGGGAGCGCGGCAATCCAGAATCCTTGAGTTTCTGTTGTTCTGGATTGCTTCGGTTGCTACGCTCCCTCGCAATGACGGGGCAAAGGCAGATTAATCCCGTTTATCAATCGGCACGTAAGGGCGTTCCGCCGGACCGGTATAGAGCTGGCGGGGGCGGCCGATGCGTAAAGAAGGCTCTTCCATCATCTCTTTCCACTGCGATATCCATCCGACCGTCCGCGACACGGCGAACAGGACGGTGAACATGCTGACGGGGAAGCCCATGGCTTTGAGGATAATGCCGGAATAGAAATCGACATTCGGGAAGAGCTTGCGGTCCACGAAATACGGGTCTTCCAGCGCAATTTTTTCCAGCTCCATGGCCAGTTCAAGCTGCGGGTCTTCCACGCCGAGCTCTTCCAGGACTTCATGGCAGGACTCCCGCATGACCTGCGCCCGCGGGTCGAAGTTTTTGTAAACGCGGTGGCCGAAGCCCATCAGGCGGAAAGGGTCGTCCTTGTCTTTGGCTTTTTCGATGAATTCGGGAATCCGGCTCTTGTCGCCGATTTCGTTAAGCATCTCCAGGACGGACTGGTTCGCCCCGCCGTGGCTCGGTCCCCATAAAGAGGCGATCCCGGCGGCGATACAGGCAAAGGGATTGGCCTGCGAGGAGCCCGCAAGACGCACCGTGGAGGTGGAAGCGTTTTGTTCATGGTCGGCATGCAGGATCATGATGCGGTCCATCGCCTTGGCGACGCACGGGCGGATTTTATATTCTTCTGCCGGCACCGAAAAACACATATTCAGAAAGTTTTCCGCATAGCCCAGGTCATTGCGCGGATACACGAAAGGCTGGCCGATCGTGTATTTGTACGTCATCGCGGCGAGCGTCGGGATCTTGGCGATCAGGCGGTGCGCGGAAATTTCGCGCTGGCGCGGGTCCCACACATCCAGGGAATCGTGATAGAAGGCGGACATGGCGCCCACAACGCCGCACATGACGGCCATCGGGTGCGCATCGCGCCGGAATCCCCGATAGAAAAAGTTCATCTGGTCATGGACCATCGTGTGGCGCGTGATCGTGTTTTTAAACGTATCCAGTTCTTTCTGGTTCGGCAGGTCCCCGTAGAGGAGGAGATGGGCGACTTCCATGAAACTGCTCTGGGCGGCAAGCTCCTTGATGTCATAGCCGCGATGCATCAGAATTCCCTTGTCCCCGTCGATATAGGTCAGGCGGGACTTACAACTCCCGGTGGCGGTGAAGCTGGGATCCAGCGTAAAGTAGCCGGTGTCGGCATAAAGGCTCCGGATATCGATGGTATGGGGGCCGTATGTCCCCTCGACGACAGGCAGCTTGAAGCTTTCGCCGGTCTGGTCGTCCGTAAGCGTAAAGGTTTTTTCGGATATTTTTTCTTGGGGTTGTGCATTGCTCATGTCGGTGGCTTCCATTGGGAAAAGGGAAAAGAAAAAGAAAGGGGGGCGGGAATCGCCCTTAGATGCTTTGCAGCATAAAGCGTTTAAAGGCAAAAATCAATCCGCCCGTTAGTGGTCCAAAACCGCCTGAATACGTTTGCAGGTTTCTGCTTTACCCAAAATCTCCGCGGCCTCGAACAAAGGCGGGGATTTGTTTGTCCCGGTCAGGGCGGCGCGCAACGGCATCATGATTTTGCCCAGTTTTCCACCGCCGCCTTCCTCCGCCAGGGCGCGGCAGGCGGACTCAATGGATTCATGATCGAAAGCCTCCATGTCCTGAAAGCGCTCCAGAAGGCGGGGCAGCATGCTTTTCGCCTCCTCGTCGAGCAGTTTCCTGGCGGCCTCGTCATACTCGAAAGGCAGGGACCTGCAATAAAAAGCGCCGTCCTCGGCAATCTGGAGGAGGGTTTTGGCGCGTTCTTTGAGCGCGGGCATGCCTTTTTTCAGGCGTTCCAACCCTTCCGTATCCGGAAAAACGCGTTGATGTTCCTGCATAAAAGGCAAAGTCAGTTCCACCAGCCGTTCATCGCTGGCCTGATGAATGTAGTGGGCGTTCAGGCTTTCGAGTTTGGCAAAGTCAAATCTCGCGGCCGCCTTGCCGATCCCGTCAAAATCGAACCATTCGATCGCCTGCGCCATTGAAATGATTTCATCGTCGCCGTGCCCCCAGCCCAGCCGCAAAAGATAATTGCACAAGGCTTCGGGGAGATAGCCCATCAGGCGGTATTCCTCGATGGACTGCGCGCCGTGGCGTTTGGAGAATTTGGCGCCGTCCGGCCCGTGAATGAGCGGCAGATGCGCGTAAGTCGGGATATCCCAGCCCATGGCCTCGTAAATCACATTTTGCCGGAAGGTGTTGTTCAGGTGGTCGTCCCCGCGCATCACATGGGTTACGCCCATATCGTGATCGTCCACCACGACGGCCAGCATATAGGTTGGCGTGCCGTCGGAGCGCAGGATAATGAAATCGTCCAGCTGGTCGTTTTTGACTGTGACCTTGCCTTGCACTTTGTCTTCTATCGTGCTTTCGCCCTCCAGGGGCGCCTTGATGCGGATCACCGGTTCGACGCCCTCCGGCGGCGCGGCGTTTGTTGCGCCGGCTTCTTCCCGCCATCTGCGGTCATACCAGCTTGGTTTTCCTTCGGCGCGGGCCTTTTCGCGCATTTCCTCCAGTTCTTCCGGGGAGCAGTAGCATTTATAAGCTTTGCCGGCGGCCAGAAGCTCACGGGCGATTTCGGCATGTCTATGGCGGTTTTCATATTGGGATTCGGCGATATTATCCTGTTTCAACCCCATCCATTCCAGCGCGTCATAAATGACCTGGACGGCTTCTTCGGAATGGCGCTTGCGGTCCGTATCCTCGATCCGCAGCAGGAATTTTCCGCCCTTGGCTTTGGCATAAAGATAGTTAAACAGCGCGGTGCGCGCGTTCCCGATATGCATAAAGCCTGTGGGGGAGGGTGGAAATCGTGTAACAACGCTCATATTTATTTCTTTCGTGACTTTGTACGTGCCTAGGTTAGAAAATATTTCAATGGTTATAAAGCATTTCACAAGGCAAAGAGAACGTTTATTTCTTTGGGCGCCGGTCTTTCTGGGGCTGGGGATTGTGATCTATTTTGCCCTGCGGTTTGAACCGCCGCTCTATGTCGGCGGGGCGGGCGCGGGCGCCAGCCTTGTCCTGATCGCCCTGTTGCGGGCGGAAAAAGCGGCATTGTTCTCCTGTCTGGGAATCTTCCTGATTTTTGTAGGCATCGGCGCGGCGCAAATCAGCGCGGTGCGCCATTACACCCCCTTGCTGGACAAGCCTCTCGGGCCGGTTCAGGTCGAGGGGATCGTTTACAGCGCAGAGCCGAAAGAAACGGGAAAAGGCAGCCGGGTTGTGCTGTCTGATCTTACGATCGAAAAGCTTGCCCCTGCGCAAACGCCGCGCAAAATCCGCGTTCTGGTGCGGGCGGACCGGGACATAAAGGCGGGCGACCGTATCCGGTTTCTTGGCAAATTGAATCCGCCTGCCGGTCCCGTAGCGCCCGGCGCTTTCGATTTTCAGCGCTACGCCTATTTTCAGGAGATCGGCGCGGTGGGCTTTGCCTATAACGCGCCGGAGATTCTGGCGCGGAAGACACCTTTTCCCGCCTTTGCCCCCGCCTTGACTTTTGAAACACTTCGGGCGCGCATTTCCGAAAAAGTTGAAACGCATGCGTCCGCCCCTTACGCGGCGGTTATGATAACACTTCTCACAGGGCAGCGCGGCGCGGTGCGGGAAGAGGACAAGGAGGCCATGCGGGATTCGGGCCTCGCGCATTTGCTGGCGATTTCCGGCCTGCATGTCGGGATGGCGGCGGGCGCCGTGTTTTTCTTTGTCCGGCTGCTTCTGGCGTTTTTTCCGTTTATCGCCCTTCATTGCCCCATCAAGAAAATAGCGGCTGCGGCAGCCCTTTTGGCCGCCGTGTTTTATACATTTATGGTGGGGGCGGGCATTCCGGCGCAGCGGGCTTTGATGATGACGGGGCTTGTTTTACTGGCGGTCCTTTTTGACCGCTCTCCCTTTTCCATGCGCCTTGTGGCCCTGGCGGCGTTTGCCGTTTTGCTTTTTTCCCCGCAAAGCCTGGTGGGGGTAAGTTTCCAGATGTCCTTTGCGGCCGTAGCCTCCTTGATTTTCTTTTATCAGTGGATCCGCCCTTTTTGGTCGCAGCTTTACCGCCGGGCCGGATTTCTGCGCCGCATCGGGCTTTATTTTTGCGGTGTTTTGATGACAACGGTGATTGCGGGTTTTGCCACCGGGCTTTTCGCGCTTTACCATTTCCAGAATTTTGCGCTCTACGGCGTTTTGTCCAACATGATCGCCGTACCCCTTATGGGCGTGTTTGTCATGCCCTTTGCCGTGCTGTCTTATCCTCTCATGCTGGTCGGGCTGGAAGGGCCGGCCCTGAATGTCATGGAATGGGGCGTGAGCTGGATTTTGGCGACAGCAGGCTGGACGGCCTCTCTCGACGGGGCAGTATGGAAAGTGCCTGTCTGGTCGCCCGTTTCTTTCGGGCTTTTTGTCTTTGGCGGTTTGTTTTTCATGCTTTGGGAGGGGCGGGGAAAAATAATCGCTCTTCTTCCGGTCATTGCCGGGCTTGTTCTCCTGCCGTTTTATGCGCAGCCTGATATCCTGGTTTCGGCCAAAGGCGGGCTGGTCGGCGTGCGGGGGCAAAATGGAAAGCTTTACCTTTCTTCCCGGCGCGCCGAGCGCTATACCGGGGAAAACTGGATGCGCCGCAACGGCCGGCGCGATGAAATCCCCGAGGTCTGGCCGGAAGAGGGCGGCGCGGAAGGCTTTCCCTTAACCTGCGGGGAGCAGGGGTGCCGGGGCGTCCTCCGCGGCCGGCGCGTTTCTTTTCCCAAAACGGCTCTGGCGCAGAAGGAAGATTGCGGCTGGGCCGATATCCTCATCTCGCCCTTTCCCGTGCGGGATAAAGAGTGCGGGGCCGAAATCGTTATCGACCGCTTCGATGTCGCGAAAAACGGCGCTTACGCCCTCTGGCTGGCCGGAAAATCCGTTAAAATCCGCTCCGTGCGCGATGTGCGCGGGCAGCGCCCCTGGACGGGAGGTTCTTAGTCAATTTTAAATACTAAGCGGGGTGCGCAGGTACAATGGGGCCGCTTTGCATCATGAGTTCTCTACCTAAATTATGTGTTCGAAGCCCCTCTGTAAGCCTGTCTTCAAATTTTAGAGCGGCGGCTTCTGTTTCAAAGCTTGCCATGAGCGCTATAGTTTGGGGAACGGCAGAATCGTTCCAGTCACTCTGAAGCATGGGCGTTTCAATAAGGGGTTGGAGGTTTCCTGATCGCCGGACAATATCACCTATGATGCAAACATGCGCTGTTGGTTCTTTTGTAGCACATTCTGTTCTGGCGACGAGTCTACCAAATATACTTTGCACACTTAGGTTAAAAATGCCTCCGTCCGAGAAAGATTCTGTGCCGGGCCTAGTTGTTAAAAGAACTCCGAATTTTTGATTGGACATAGCAACACCCTTATTCTTATATAAAATAAAAAACGGGAAGCTAGAGCGCTTTATTCTTTATGTCAATGTTTTTTAAACGGCGTTGTGGGCCTTAGTGATAGCGCCGCATCAGGCTGACGAGGCGGCCCTGAATGCGCACCTGATCCGGTTCCAGAATGCGGGGCGCGTAGGCGTCGTTCTCGGCGATCAGGACAATTTTCCCCTTTTCCCGTTTCAGGCGCTTGAGAGTGACATCTTCGCCCTCGACCAGCGCCACGACAATCGCGCCGTCTTCGGCGGTGTCGCAGCGTTTGATGATAACCGTATCCCCGTCTTCGATGCCGATTCCGGTCATGGAGTCCCCGTCCACTTCCAGCGCGTAATGCTCGCCGCGCCCCAGCATGGAAGGCGGAAGCTCGATATGGTTGCCTTCATGGGCGATGGCTTCGATCGGGACCCCCGCCGCGATACGGCCGTAGAGCGGAATGGACTGCATTTGATGCCCGATGGAAGCCGCCATTTTCTGCACGGCTTTGGCCTTTTGGGCCGCCTCTTCCGGCAGGCGTTTAATTTCCAGTGCCCGGGCGCGGTGGGGCAGGCGTTCCAGATAGCCGCGTTCCACCAGCGCCGTAATCAGGCGGTGAATGCCGGATTTCGATTTCAGGCCCAGCGCTTCGCGCATTTCGTCGAAGGATGGCGCGATATCGCCTTCCGCCATGCGCGAATGGATAAAAAGAAGCAAATCCTTTTGCTTTTTGGTCAGCATGTTTCCCCCTGATTAGGACTTTTCCAAAACTTTGCAGATTCGAAACGTTCTCTTATGTTCTACCTTCGTTCTTGGTCTGTGTCAATTCTTTTGCAGCAGGTTTTTAACGGCCGTTTCGATATCGTCCTGGCGCATCAGGCTTTCCCCGACCAGAAAGGCGCTGTAACCGGCTTTTTGGAACACCGTCATATCTTCGTGCGTGGCGATTCCGCTTTCCGCGACTTTCAGGACGGACTCCGGGATGCGCGCCGCGAGATCGAGGCCGGTCTGGCGGTCCACCTCCAGCGTTTTCAGGTTGCGGTTATTGACGCCGATCATTTCCGGGCCAAGAGCCAGCGCGCGTTCCAGCTCTTGCGCGTCATGGACCTCGATCAGCGCGTCCAGCCCGTAATGTCTGGAAGCGTCGTAAAGCTCTCTGGCCTGCGCGTCCGAAAGGGCGGCCATAATCAGCAGGGCGCAGTCGGCGCCAAGCGCCCGCGATTCTGCAATCTGGTAGGGCTCCAGCATAAAATCCTTGCGCAGGATCGGCAGGCTCACGACCTTGCGGATGGCGCTCAGATACTCGTCTTTTCCCTGGAAATAGGGCTCGTCGGTCAAAACGGACAGGCAGGCGGCCCCCGCTTTTTCGTAGAGTCTGGCAATCGCCACAGGGTCGAAATTTTCGCGGATGACGCCCCGGCTCGGGGAAGCCTTTTTTACTTCGGCGATCAGGGCCGGCGACGAATCTCTTAATTTGCTTATAAATCCGGGGATTAAAGATAAATCCTCAATTCTTTCTTCAAGAACGGACAGGGGCGTTGTGGCCCGCTTGCGCTGAATATGCGTCTTCTTGTCGGCGCAAATCTGGGCTAGAATATCGCTCATCTATTACCTTCACTTGAAAGTACAATATATTGATTTAAAATGGATAATGCCTTTTTTGTATCAAGCGCATTTGCCGCTGTCCGCACGCCGTCTTTTAAGTCATTGACCGTTCCGTGGATAGTCAAAACCGCCGCAACATTGGCCAGAACGATGTCACGGTAGGCGCTTTTTTCACCTTTCAGAAGCGCTTTTAGCGCCCTGGCGTTTTCCTGCGCATCGCCGCCTTTTAATGCTTCAGGCACGGCCACCGGCAATCCGAAATCTTCGGGCCGGAGGGTTTTTTCAGTGATCTTCCCTCCCTCCAGAACGGCGATTTTGGTGGGGCCGGTCGTTGTAATTTCGTCCAGCCCGTCTGTGCCGTGCACCACCCATGCCCGCTTTGTTCCCAGATTTTTCAGGGTTTCGGCGAGGGGGAGGAGCCATTTTTCGTCAAAAACGCCGATCAGCTGGTATTGCGTGCCGGCCGGGTTGGCGAGGGGGCCAAGCAGATTGAAAATCGTGCGAAACCCCAGTTCCTTGCGCACCTTCGCGACATGCTTCATCGCCTCATGATGTTGCGGGGCCATCAGGAAGCAAAAACCGATGTCCTCCAGCGCTCTTTCAAGCCTGTCCTTCTCCACATCCAGATGGACGCCGAGCGCTTCGAGCACGTCCGCCGCGCCGGATTTGGAACTGGCGGCGCGGTTTCCATGCTTGGCGACCGGCACGCCGCACGCGGCGGAGACAATCGCCACCGCCGTGGAAATATTGTAGGTGCCGGCGGAATCCCCGCCCGTGCCGCAGCAATCCAGCGCATCCTCCGGCGCCTTGATAGATAAAGCTTTTTGGCGCAGGACCTTGGCCGCGCCGGTGATTTCGCCCGCCGTTTCCCCGCGCCGCGCCAGCGCGGTGAGGAAATCGGCCATTTGACCTTCCGATGCGCCGCCTGCCATCATCACATGCATGGCCGCTTCCATTTCTTCTTCTGTTAAAACAGCGCCGTCTTTGACTTTTTGAAGGAAAGACTCGAAGGATGTCATCGCGCCGCAACTCCTTCCAGAAAATTTTTCAAAAGGGTATGGCCGTGCTGCGTGGCGATGCTTTCGGGGTGGAACTGGACGCTGTGAAGGGGGGCGGTTTTATGCGCCAGCCCCATAATCAGCCCGTCCTGGGTCCATGCGGTAATTTCAAGGCAATCCGGCAGGCTGCCTCGCTCCACGATCAGGGAATGGTAGCGCGTCGCCGGAAAAGGAGACGGCAGCCCTTTAAAAACGCTTTTTTGCTCGTGAAAAATATCCGAAACCTTGCCATGCATGGGGGAGGGAGCGCGCACGACCTTCCCGCCAAAGGCCTGCCCGATGGTCTGAAGCCCCAGGCAAACGCCAAACAGGGGAACCTGCCTTTCCGCCGCCTGCCGGGTGAGGTCCAGGCAAATCCCCGCATGGTCCGGGTCGCTCGGTCCGGGAGAGATTAAAATGCCTTCCGGCTTTGCGCTAAACACCTCTTCTACGGAAATCCTGTCGTTTCGATAGACCTGCACCTGCGCCCCCAGATCGCCGAGATACTGGACGAGGTTGTAGGTAAAACTGTCATAATTGTCGATGAGTGTAATCATAGCTGGACAGTTATAGGGGGCTTGTTAAGCTATGACAATGCGCAAGTCGTTTTCCAAAGAAACATGGGTCTTTATCCTGATTGCCGTGTTCTTCATGCTGCTGGCAGATCATTTCATCTTTGGCGGCAAACGCACTTACATTGAAACCCTCAAAACAGAGACTCTTCCAACGCCGGAACCTGAACATGCGGAAAAGGCGGCGGAATCCGTTTCGCCCGCGCCCATCTTAATTCGGCCGGAGGAAGGCGAAGAGTACCTTGAGGAAATCATTCCTTCCGTTGAAATGCCGCCGCCTCCCGAAGCCGAACCTGAGCCTGAACCTGAGACGGTGACAGGGAAAGCGCCGCCGCCCCCTTTGGAAGGAAAGGCGCGCATTGCCGTCATTATCGACGATATCGGAATGGATATAAAGCGCAGCCGCGCGGCCCTCTCTTTGCCGGCGGCCGTGACGCTGGCGCTTCTTCCTTATGCGGAATCGGCGCCGAAACTGGCACGTCAGGCGCAGGAGAAAGGGCATGAGCTGATGATTCACGTGCCTATGGAGCCGATGAACCGGAAGCTGAGCCTGGGGGGGATGGGCCTGCGCGGCGATATGGACGAAGCGGCGTTTCAGGCCCGCTTTGACGAAATCCTCTCCAGTTTTAAAGGCTATAGCGGCATCAACAATCACATGGGCAGCCGCCTGACGCAGGATCAGGAGATGATGGCGCGGGTGATGGCGCGCCTGAAAAAAGAAGGGCTCTTTTTTGTGGATTCAAGAACCATTGCGACCTCTGTGGCAGGCGAGATGGCGGCGCGTGCCGGCCTTCCGCATGCCGCGCGGGACGTTTTTCTGGATCATGAAGACACGCCGGACTTTGTGGCAAAATCTTTGGAAAAACTGGAGGCGCTGGCTCATAAAAACGGCCATGCGATTGCCATCGGCCACCCCAAGGATGTCACCCTTGCGGCGCTGGAAGCGTGGGTTCAAACCCTTGGGCCCAAAGGCATAGAGCTTGTGCCGGTGAGCGCGCTCCTTACGAATCCTTCTGGTTTATCTGCCCGCGCGCCTGATCCACAGCCAGTTCCGCCGCCTGAATGATCGCGCGGGCCTTGTTGCAGCTTTCGGCGTATTCGGACGCCGGCTTGCTGTCCGCGACGATCCCGCCGCTGGCCTGGACATAAACCTTTCCGTCCTTGACCAGCGCCGTACGCAGCGCGATGCAGGTATCGAGCTCTCCGTTGCCGTCCAGATAGCCGATGCAGCCGCCGTAATAGCTCCGGCGCAGGGGCTCCAGCTCGTCGATAATCTCCATGGCGCGGACTTTGGGCGCGCCGCTGACGGTGCCGGCCGGAAAGCCGGCGAACAGGGCATCCAGCGAATCCCTGTCGGCGCGCAGGGTCCCTTCGACATTGGAGACGATGTGCATCACATGCGAATAACGTTCGATCACAAATTCTTCCGTGACCTTCATAGAACCCGTTTTGGCCACGCGCCCGACATCGTTGCGGCCCAGATCCAGAAGCATCAGGTGCTCGGCGCGTTCCTTGGGATCGGAGAGCAAATCTTCGGCCAGCGCTTTGTCTTCGGCGGCGTTTCGACCGCGTGGGCGCGTGCCGGCGATCGGGCGGATGGTTACGGTTTTGTCCCGCACCCTGACCAGGATTTCAGGGCTGGAGCCGACCAGGTCGAAATCCTCAAAGCGGATATAAAAAAGAAAGGGGGAGGGGTTCAAACGGCGCAGGCTCCGGTAAAGCTCGAACCCCGGCAAATCGAAATCCACCGAAAAACGCTGCCCCAGCACCACCTGAAAAATATCGCCGGCGCGGATATATTCCACGGCGCGTTCGACCATTTCGTGAAACTGCTTTTCCTCCATATTGGACCGGACCGGCAAAGGCGTTTCCAGTCTGGTACCGCAATGCAGCGCTTCCGCAGGGAGGGGGCCCGTCAGGGTCTTGAAGGCTTTGGCCAGACGCTCCGATGCGGCCGTGTAAACATCTTCGACCTTGTCCTTTGCGTTACCCGCATGGTCCCGCACAGGCGTCACGAGGCACATCATGTTTTTGACGTTGTCGAAAATAACCATCAGGGTCGGGCGCATCATGATGCTGTCGGGCACATGCAGTTCGTCGGGATTACGATCGGGAATGTCCTCGATCAGGCGGACCATGTCATAGCCCATATAGCCGAACAGCCCCGACGGACCCATGGGGGGGATGTCTTCCGGCACGATGTCAATGCGGCTGTCCCTGACATGGCAGCGCAGGGTTTTGAGCGGGTCGGCGTCTTCATGTTCCTCCTTTTCGCTGGCGCAGCAGGTCCAGACAAGGTCCGGCGCCAGCCCGATGGCGGAATACCGGCCCAGCGTCGCGCCGCCTTCGACGGATTCAAGCAGGAAACTGTAGGGCTTGTCTTCGCACAGCTTCAAATAGGCCGAAACGGGGGTTTCCATGTCCGCCGGAATCCATTGCCACAAAAGCTGCGTTTTCCGGTCGTCGAACCGGGCCTTAAAGGTTTCGAAATCCGGCTGAATGCTCATGGGCCTTAATTCGCGCCGTTCTCGCCGTAAAGCTGGCTGATGATACGCTCGTTGATCCGAATCTCCGTATTGGCGCTCATGTGATAAACGTAGCGCTCCAGCGTTTCGATGGCGTTCGCGCGTTTTTCACTCGTTTTGATCGCCGCCAGATCGCTTTCCTTTTCCGCGCCGGAATCGGGAAAAGAAATGTCCGTAATTTTGGCCAGCAAAATGCCGTCCCCGGTTTCCGCCAGGAAAGACTCTCCTTTCTCCTGTGAAAAAACACGGCTGAGCACAACCGGCCCCAAAGCTTTCGGGGCGTCCGCGTCGCGTTTCAGGTTCCGGTAGCTGGAAAGCCGTCCGCCGAATTCCTTTTGCACCTCTTCCATGGACGCGCCGCCGTCGAGCTTTTCCAAAGCCTCTTTGGCGCGGACTTTCGCCACCAGATCCTTTTGCGCGGCGATCCATTTCTCCTTCAGTTCTGCTTTGACGGATTCAAAAGACTTGAAATCCAGCGGGGTGCTTTCATCGATGCGGAAGACGACGAACTGCCCGCCTTCCGTTTCCAGAACGGGCGTCGTTTCGCCCGAGTCATAGGAAAAGATCGTTTCGATGATCTCCCCTTTGCCTGCGCCGTAATTTTTAAAGACATCCTTTCCTTCCGGCGACAAGCCGTTCTGGGAGAAGGGGGGAAGCTTCTCGGTTGTCAGGCCGAATTCCTGCACGATAGGCTCCAGCGCCTCGCCGGACGCCAGACGGTCGTCGATCATATTCGCCGTTTCCAGCAGTTCATCCAGCAGGGCCGTTTGCAGCAGTTCCTCTTTGATATCCGCCTTGACCTGTTCAAAGGGCGTCACTTCCGGATCGAGAATTTTCGCAAGGACCATGACATGCCACCCCAAAGGGCTTTGGACAGGGCCGACAATGTCGCCGGCTTCGGCTTGAAACACAGCCGCCGCAAGGTCTTCCGGCAAGCCGTTTTCCTGAAAGTCCTGCGCGCCAAGATACGCGTCGGTCTTGCCGGTCACGGCCAAAGCGGCATCTTTAAGGGATTTTCCTTCTTTGGCTTTTGCCGCGATGTCTTCCGCCTCTTTCGGGGAGGCTACAATGGCCTGTTCCAGATTGCGGCGCGGCGGCTTTGTATAAAGTTCGATATTTTCGGCGTAAGCGTTCCTAAGGTCGTCTTCGCTGATATCGACCCGGCCCTGCAGCATTTCTTTTTTCAGGGTCGCCGCCGTGACGCGGCGCGTTTCGGGAATGGCATAGTCAGTTTTATTGGCCGCATAATATTTCTGGAGATTCTCCTCGGACGGTTTTTCAATGGCCTCAACACTGCTGGTCTTGAACATGAGCGTTTCAATGCTGCGCGTCTGGTTTTTGGCCGCGTACAAATCCTGCGCCAGGATATCCGGCGTCAGGGACACGCCGGAGACAAGGGCGTTGCGCAAGGCGGCATTCCCGATTTCCTGCCGGATGGATCCGATAAATTCGCTTTCGGAAATCCCCTGGTTGCGCAAAATCTGTTTCAGGGCGTCCTTCTTGCTTTGCCCCTCGCGGGCAAGGGGTTCCGCCAGTTTTTCCACCTGCTTCCTCACAAGCTCGTCACTGGCGCGCAAGCCCAGCCGGGCGGCTTCCCGCGTCAGAAGGCGCATCTGGATTTCGTTATTCAGGATGGAATGGATATACCCCATCCGGTAGGCTTCCTGCGGCCCGATCCCCTGACGTCCCAGGCTGCGGCGCACGGCCTTGTCGAATTCCACTGTGGAGATCGAAAGGCCGCCGCCTTTGGCAACGACGTTGGAAGAAACGCCGCCCCGGAAAAAGCCGCCCACATCCATGAGGACGAGGCCGCCCACGGCCATCACCATAAAGCCCATCAGGATGACTTTCAGTATCCCGCCTTTTGCCCCCTCGCGCATCGCTCCCAACATGAAAAAATCCTCTCTTTTAATCTCCGGCCTCAGGCACTATAAGGATTGGAACAAAACGGGGCAACAAATGAAAAAATTGATTGCAGGAAACTGGAAGATGAACGGCACGGCCGAAAGCGCCATCGAGCTGGCGGAGGCTGTGTCTGCGGGGATTGAGGGCAATCCCGGTCTGCTCGATACATGCGATTTTCTCATTTGCCCGCCTTTTCTTCACATTCCCCTTGTGCAGGGGGCTTTGAGCGAGCCGGTGTTTGACGCGATTTTTCTGGGGGCGCAGGATTGCTCCTCTTATCAGAACGGGGCTTATACGGGCGATGTGTCTGCCGCGATGATTGCGGATATGGGCTGCACCCATGTGATTTTGGGTCATTCGGAGCGCCGGCAGTATTTCGGGGAAAAAGATATGCTGGTTGCGGAAAAAGCGCTGCTGGCCCACCGCGAAGGTCTTACGACCATCGTCTGTGTCGGGGAAAACGAAGCGGAGCGCGAGGCGGGACGGGCGCAGGACGTCGTTGGAAAACAGCTCGGCCATTCCCTGCCGGGGCACAGCACGCCCAAAAATCTGGTGGTCGCCTACGAGCCCGTCTGGGCGATCGGCACCGGCAAATCGGCCACCGTGGAGGACATCAGGGACATGCACGCTTTCATTCGCGCGCAGCTTTCGGAAAGGCTTGAAAGTTGCGAAAATATCCGTATTTTGTACGGCGGCTCGGTCAAGCCCGCCAATGCGGCGGAAATACTGGCCACGGAAAATGTGGATGGCGCGCTCATTGGCGGCGCCTCGTTAAAAGCGGAAGATTTTATCGGGATTGCGCAAGGGGGGTAAAGCTTAAGTGGGCTTGCTTTCGGGAGCGGCAGATTTATCAATTGTGTAATAGGGGGCTGTTATACGTTCTGTAAGAAGGTAAGCAAAGTGCCCATTGTCACCATACTCAATATTGCAAAACACAACGGGACCACGTTGTTCAATTAAAGCATCGGGCTCGCCACATTTTTCCATAAGAGTGTTGATACTGTCGGCAAACCCTACGTCATCATAACCATTATTATTAATAATATTAGCCAATATGATGGGCTCGCTCCCTTGACATAGTAATGAAAATCTTCGATTACCTTCCAAAAGACGAATCTCACCATCCGGATTAACGTAAACTGTAATCATTAAATGGGTGTTGTGGTTATCGTTAAAAGCTTTGGAACAGTTTTTAACTTTGGCACGGTCTGAATCGCTTTCATGACCTTTCTTGGGGCTTTGATAAGCGTTCAGAAATTTTTCTTTATTCAGGGGAACCACAGCGCCTTGCGGTTTATCCGGGTCAAACATAAACCCCCTAACACCATCATCAGGTTTCATGCGTTTTCTTAAGGCATCATTTCTGGCGTGACGTTTGTCACGATCGGCTTCTACACGGTCGCGTTTCGTTTCAATTCCAAATATTTTTTTAGCAGAGAAGGCATAATACCCTACATATTACATAATTTTATTTTTTTGCCAAATTTTTGCTTTACGCGAAGCCCCGAAGAAACAAAAACACGCAACCCCGTCAAAAGACGGGGCCCATCGGATGTTTGTGTTTGCGAATGTAAGGGAATTCGTGTCTCTTCGCGCGGATGAGATTTCTCACCCGCTTTGCGGGTTCGAAATGACAGGGGAAGTGATTTTCAAAAAAAACTTCGTGACTTCGTGTCTTCGGGGCGATAAAAAACTTTCACCATGGAAACAGTCGTTCTTGTCATACATTTGATTCTGGCCCTCAGCATTATCCTGCTGATCCTGCTCCAGCGCTCCGAAGGCGGCGGGCTGGGGATCGGCGGCGGCTCCGGCGGGCTGGGCGGGTTTGCCACGGCGGGTCAGACGGCGAACGTCCTCACAAGGGCCACGGCCATTTGCGCGGCCTGCTTTTTTGCCACCAGTCTGCTGCTCGCGGTTTTGGCCGGGTCCCAGAAAAAACCTGCCGACATTCTTGAATCTCTGGATAACGTGCCGGCCGTTATTGACTCTTCGGCCGCGGCAGGCGATAAAGAAAACCCGGAAGCTAAAGGCGCCGGAAAAGAGTCCCAGCCACCTTCAGTGCCCATTTCAGAGTAACGTTCCCGCCCGGCACCTTCCGGCGGGAGCCGGTGATTTTATAGGGTTTTAATGACACGATTTATTTTTATTACAGGCGGCGTTGTTTCCTCACTGGGAAAAGGCCTCGGCTCCGCTGCGCTTGGCGCATTGCTGCAGGCCCGCGGTTTCAAGGTTCGCCTTTGCAAGCTGGACCCGTATCTGAACGTGGACCCCGGCACGATGAGCCCGTTCCAGCATGGCGAAGTCTTTGTGACGGATGACGGGGCGGAAACGGATCTGGATCTGGGCCATTACGAGCGCTTTACCGGCAATCCGGCCAGCCAGAGCGACAACACCACCACGGGGCGCATCTACACGAATGTTTTGCAGCGCGAGCGGCGCGGGGATTATCTGGGCGCCACCGTTCAGGTCATTCCGCACATCACGGACGAGATCAAAGCCTTCATCCGCGAGAAAGACGGCACGGCGGATTTTGTGATGTGCGAAATCGGCGGCACGGTGGGCGACATTGAAAGCCTGCCTTTTCTGGAAGCCATCCGGCAATTCGGCAATGAAATGGGGCGGGACCGCGCGCTGTTTATTCACGTGACCCTGCTGCCGTGGATTCCGGCGGCGGGAGAGCTGAAAACCAAGCCGACCCAGCATTCCGTGAAGGAACTGATGGGCGTGGGCATTCGTCCGCGCATTCTGCTTTGCCGCGCGGACCGCGAAATCGAAAAAGAGGAACTGCGCAAAATCGCGCTTTTCTGCAATATTGACGAAGACAAAGTCATTCCCGCGCTGGATGCGTCCTCCATTTACGAAGTGCCGCTGACCTATCACAAAGAGGGGCTGGACGCGCAGGTAATGGATGCGTTCGGGATCAAGGATTCAAAAGAGCCGGATTTATCCGTGTGGGAGGAAATCGTCCGCCGGATCAAACAGCCCGAAGGGGAGGTCACCATTGCAGTGGTCGGCAAATACACCAACCTGACGGACAGCTACAAATCCCTCAACGAGGCGCTGTGCCACGGCGGCATTGCGAACAACACCAGGGTCAAGATCAAGTTCGTGGAATCCACGCTGTTTGACGGGAGCGACGACAACATCGTCCATGAACTTCAGGACGTGAACGGCATTCTGGTTCCCGGCGGCTTCGGGGAGCGCGGGGCGGAAGGCAAGATCAAGGCGGCCGGGTTTGCGCGCGAAAAGAAAATTCCGTATTTCGGCATTTGTTTTGGGCTGCAGATGGCCGTGCTGGAAGCGGCGCGCAACACGGCGGGCATCGCAAACGCCAGCTCGACGGAATTTGCGCAGGAGGGCGAGCATCTCATCGGCCTGATGACCGAATGGACCAAGGACAATAAAAAAGAAAAGCGCACCAGACACGAAGATATGGGCGGGACCATGCGCCTCGGCGCTTACCCGGCGACCCTGAAAAAAGGGTCCAGGGTGGCGGAGATTTACGGCTGCACCGACATCAGCGAACGCCACCGCCACCGGTATGAAGTGAATATCAATTACCGGGAGCGGCTGGAAGAAAAGGGGCTCATTTTCTCCGGCACGTCGCCCGACGGGAATCTGCCGGAAATTTGCGAAAGAAACGACCATCCGTGGTTTATCGGCGTGCAGTACCACCCGGAACTCAAATCGAAACCCTTCGCCCCGCATCCGCTTTTTGTGTCTTTCATCAAAGCGGCCATCGCGCAGGGGCGGCTGGTTTAATAAATCGCCGGTATTAAATCTCTTCGGGATTTATTCCCCGCCCCTTGGGACGTTCGTCATTGCGGCAAAATGAAGCCCGTTTGTCATTGCGAGAGAGCGCAGCGACCGAAGCAATCCAGAAAAAACAACCGAAACTTCAGGATTCTGGATTGCCGCGCCGCTTTTTCAGCGGCTCGCAATGACTGGACGGATGCCCCGCTGCCTGCGGGGTGCTTCATTTTAAATATAAGTTGGTTTGACGGTCATCGCGGGATGGGATGCTCTCTTCTTGCCTTCCTCTTCCCGAGGCGGCTCCCAGCCAAGGGACGTGGCGGCGGCAAAGAGCTGGCTCGCCTGCGCAGGGGTTGCGCTAAAGCGTCTTGCCGCGATGTTTTGAATGACCTTCAGCGCCAGACCCGACTCTGACTGGGCCTGTTTGGGGGAGACATCGCTGCCGGCTAAAAACGCCGCCGTCAGGGGAGACAGGGCAATCGCGTCGTTTGTCTTTTTCTTTTCTTCTCTGGCTTTATCATACCGCGAGTTGGCCCGGCTTTCGACCGCTTTCGCAATATTTCTTCTTTCGCTTTTGCTTCTTTGGCTTGTTTTTTTGCTCATTTTTTCCCTCTTTACCTTTTGCCCTTATCTTTTGCCTTTATCTCTGCCGGCTGTCTATATTAGTGTATTATGGCAATAAAATGCAACCCAAATACTTGCGACCCCTCATTTTTTCGAGAATGCCTGTTTTCCGTCATTGCGAGAGAGCGCAGCGACCGAAGCAATCCAGAAAAAAGAATCCCTTGCCAAAATAGGTATAAAATCCTATAATATCTCTATGCCCTGCCATAAACCGTCCCGGACCGCCAACCCGTTGAAAAACAAAGAAAGGCCCGCTTGCGGCAGGACGCATTTCAGGGAACGAACTGAGTATTTCCAGATTACGGTAAATAAAAAATCCTTTGTGCCCCGGGGGCTTCGCGGTTAAAACAACGCCTATGAAAACAGTCTCCGTCCAGAAGATCGATATCGCCAATAACAAGCCGTTTGTGCTCTTTGGGGGGCTGAACGTCCTCGAAAACGAAGCGCTCACCTTAAAGGCCGTTGAGGTTTATAAAACCGTCACGGACAGGCTCGGCATTCCGTTTATTTTCAAGGCCAGCTTTGACAAGGCCAACCGCTCCAGCATCCATTCCTACCGCGGCGTCGGGATGGAGGAGGGGCTGCGCATCTTTGAAAAGGTGAAAGCGGAGTTCGACAATGTGCCCGTTATTACGGATGTGCATGAAATCAATCAGTGCCGGGCCGTGGCGGAGGTGGTGGATGTCCTGCAGATTCCGGCGTTTCTGGCGCGCCAGACCGATCTGGTGGCGGCAATGGCCAAAACCGGGGCGGTCATTAACATCAAGAAGCCCCAGTATATGTCGCCCTATCAGATCGGCAATATCGTCGATAAATTTTCCGAATGCGGCAATGACAAAACGATCATCTGCGAGCGCGGCCATACATTCGGGTACGACAATCTTGTGGTGGACCCGATGGCTTTTGGCGTGATGAAAGAGATGAGCGGCGGCACGCCCATTATCTGCGACAGCGTTCATGCGTCCCAAATGCGTCTGCCGGGGAGCGAGGCGTCCGGCGGGCGGCGGGCGCTTGTGCCGGATTTAAGCCGCGCCGTGCTGGCGATCGGGATTGCGGGGCTGTTTATCGAAGCCTATGAAGACCCGGACCAGGCCAGATGCGACGGCCCCTCCGCCTTGCCCTATCACAAGCTGGAAGAATTTCTGGCGCAGGCCAAAGCCGTGGACGATCTGGTGAAAAGCATGGATTTGGTGCAGGTTTCCTAAAAAAATATTTTAAAAACAATACGTTAACTCTTTAATTTTTTTAAATATTTTTTGTGCTATAATGAGAATGTTATACAGGGCGGAAAAGCCCTTAAAAAGAAGAACAAAGGATTTGGCAACGTGACAACCGTTCAAGGCGCATCCCGGTATTTGAATACGGCGACCCTGACCAACCTGCGGGGAACGCCCGCGGTGCAATCGACCGTTTTGGGCGAAGGGAGCGGCACGGCGGGCCTTCTGGATGCCGCCCGGGTCGATACGGGTATCGGGCTTTCACAGAATGCGCGGGCGCTGACCCGGCAGTTCCTTGACCAGTCGGCCTCCGGTTTTAACACCATCTTTTCATTGAACAGCGTCGAGTTCGGCACGACGGAAACCCTCCAGCAAAAGATTCTGGCCCTGCGCGCGGGCGTGCCGGAAAGCCAGCTTGCGCCGTCCCTGCGCGGCGACGTTGTCGATGAAGAGGCTTAAAAAGCTTAAACCCCTTTCCCTTTTCCCTGTTTTTTCGTACTGTCTCTCCACTGAAAAAAGGAGAGATTTTTTATGAGCGCAATTGTAGACATTACGGCCCGTCAAATTCTGGATAGCCGGGGCAACCCGACCGTGGAAGTGGACGTTCTTCTGGAAAGCGGTGCGCGCGGACGTGCGGCGGTGCCCTCCGGCGCTTCGACAGGAGCGTATGAAGCCGTTGAATTGCGGGACGGCGATAAATCCCGCTATGGCGGCAAAGGCGTTGAAAAAGCCGTTGAGTTTGTGAACACCGATCTCTTCGAAGCGTTGAGCGGGCAGGACCCCGAGGATCAGCTCCATCTGGACCATGCAATGATCGCGCTGGACGGGACGGAGAACAAATCCCGTTACGGGGCCAATGCGATTTTGGGAGTATCCCTGGCGATTGCGAAAGCCGTGGCGGAGGAACTGGACGTGCCGCTCTATCGTTATCTGGGCGGACCGTACGCCCATCTTCTGCCGACGCCGATGATGAATATCATCAATGGCGGCGCGCATGCGGACAATCCTGTCGATATTCAGGAATTTATGATTATGCCGGTGGGAATGCAGGATTTCTCGGAAGCCCTGCGCTGCGGCGCGGAAGTGTTTCACGCGCTGAAGAAACAGCTTTCCGAAGCCGGGCTGAACACCAATGTCGGCGATGAAGGCGGCTTTGCGCCGGAAGTGAAGTCTTCGACCGAAGCCCTCGACTTTATCATGAAAGCGATCGAGGCCGCAGGCTACACGCCGGGCCGGGATGTCGTGATTGCGCTGGATGCCGCCGCCAGCGAGTTTTTCAAGGATGGAAAATACGAACTGGCGGGAGAAGGGCGCTCCCTGTCTTCTGCGGAGATGGTGAAATACTACGAGGATCTTTGCGCGCGCTACCCGATCGCCTCGATTGAGGACGGCCTTGATGAAGACGACTGGGAGGGCTGGGTCAAATTGACCGGGGCGCTGGGAGACCGGGTGCAGCTTGTCGGGGACGACCTGTTTGTCACCAATCCCGGGCGGCTTCGGGAGGGAATAGACAAGGGCGCGGCCAATGCCATCCTGATCAAGGTCAACCAGATCGGCACGCTCAGCGAAACGCTGGAAACCATCGAAATAGCCAAACGGGCGGGTTACGGCATTGTGATGTCGCACCGCTCCGGCGAAACGGAAGATTCCACGATTGCGGATCTCGCCGTGGCGACGAATTGCGGGCAAATCAAGACAGGCTCCCTGTCCCGCTCTGACCGCGTGGCAAAATACAACCAGCTTCTGCGAATTGAAGAGGACCTTGGACCGTCCGCCGCCTATGCCGGGGCAGGGGCCTTGAAATCCGCGCCGCAAAAAAAGGCTGCCAAAAAGAAAGCGGCTTGATTTTACCTCTTATAAAACATATAAGCGAAAAGAGTTCTGTTAAATAAAAGAGGCAAAAATGGTCGATCAAACGAAAAAACCAAATCTTTCATCCGGTTATATGACGGCGCGGGAGTGGAACGGCTCAGTGGGGTGGGGAACGGTTCCCAAGGAGCGGGATGCGGAACGTCCTGAAAATCAGGACAGAATAGAGCGCTTGAAAAAGCAGGAAGCAAAGACGGCCTTGCGTCTGTCCGTTTAGGTCGGGATTCATTTCCTCGCGTCCTGAAATTCCTGAATCATTAGAGTCACTTACTTAAAGTCGTTCTTCTTTTGTACTCATTAAGTCATTGAATCTATTGTGTTTTTTATTTGACACGGGTGATTCGTTTGTGATTCTATGCCCGTATGAAACGTCTTGCAGAACAACGCTATCTTCTCCGTCAGAACCTGATCGCCGTCATCGGCCTGTGCCTGAGTGTTTACTTTTGTTACCACCTGATTGCGGGGGAGCGCGGATTCCTGCGAAAGATTTCCCTGGAAAGACAGATCGAAACACTCGCATCAACGCAGGATTCCCTTTTGCAGGAACGTCAAGCCCTTGAGAAAAAGGTAAAGATGATGCGGCCCGGCAGCGTCAATCGCGACCTTCTGGAAGAACGTGTGCGCAGCGTTCTGGGATATACCCATGAAGATGAAAAGGTTTTGCTACAAAGTCGCTCATAGAAGTACCTTATTTCCCGTAAATCATAAAAATTCTTTAAAAACAGTATGTTGCAGTGCAAAAACGGTCCTTTTTTGCTGGCACGCCTTGCCGGAATGGTGTAACTCGGAAACACCTAAGCTTTTCGCTAATTTAAGAGGAAATCTCTGTGGCTGAGACAAAAAAATCAAAATCCCCCAAAACATCAAAGAAAACGCCGCCGCTGAAGGCCGTTTCGGGGGCTTATCCGAAACGGGACGCGGAAGAAATGAAAACGCTCTACCGGGAGATGCTCATGATCCGCCGTTTCGAGGAAAAAGCGGGGCAGCTTTACGGCATGGGACTGATCGGAGGGTTTTGCCATCTTTATATCGGGCAGGAGGCTGTCGTGACAGGGATTTCCTCGGTGCAAAAACCGCAGGACACGGTCGTCACCACCTATCGCGATCATGCCCATATGCTCGCCTGCGGGATGGACCCGAAGGGGATTATGGCGGAGCTTACGGGCCGCAGCGGCGGGTATTCCCGCGGCAAGGGCGGATCCATGCATATGTTCAGCAAGGAGGCCAATTTCTTCGGCGGGCACGGGATTGTCGGCGCCAGCGCCTCCATCGGGACGGGACTGGCCTTTTCCCACAAATACAAGGAAGATGGCGGCGTCGCGATTGTCTATGGCGGGGACGGCGCGGCGAACCAGGGGCAGGTCGCGGAATGTTATAACATGGCCGCCCTCTGGAAATTGCCGGTTCTTTACGTGATCGAGAATAATATGTACGGGATGGGCACCTCCGTGGCCCGCTCTTCCGCCGGACAGCTTTATGCGCGCGGCGCCGGGTACGGCATTCCGGGGGAGCAGGTGGACGGCATGGACGTTTTCACCGTTCAGGCCGCGGCGCGTCAGGCGCTTGAGTATGTGCGCTCCGGCAACGGGCCTTATATTCTGGAGATGATGACCTACCGCTATCGCGGGCATTCCATGTCCGATCCGGCCAAATACCGCACCAAGGAAGAAGTCTCGGAGATGAAAGAGAACCGGGATCCGATTGTGACCCTGAAAAACCTGATGCTCGCGGACGGGGCGCTCGGGGAAGACGATCTCAAGCCCCTGGAAAAAGAGATCAGGGAAATCGTAAATGAAGCCGCCAGCTTCGCGCAGGAAAGCCCGCAGCTTCCGCCCGAAGATCTCTGGACCGACGTTCTGGTGGAGGTATAGAAAAAATGTCTTCCCTCACGGCTCATCATATGGACGATCTGGATCTTGAAACGCTTCTTTTGCCTCGCTCTGCCGATCAAAAATTAAAACTGTCTTTTTCGGAGGCTGTGCCGGATGTGGCGGCGCGCTATCCTAAACTGACATTTGCCTTTTATCTCACGGCGGCATGTGGTCTGGGCGTCAAGGCTCTCGGACCGTCCATACCGACCATCGCCTTGTCAACGGCAGCGCTTATCGCCCTTCCTGTAGGGACTCCTCTTTTGGGTCCTTTTCATGAGGCATTGACAACGCTTGGAGGAAAAACGGCGAAATGCAGAAGACATTTTTTATGGGCGGCAAAATATGATCGCGTGCAGCATGCCTGTGCAAAGCGAGAGGGAGCTTTTTCCAAATGGAGAGAGACAAGAGCTCTGCGCAAAGCCGAACAACATCGGGAAAAAGCAAAAGCGCTATGGGTGAAATCCCTTTAAGACGGAGATAAAGAGAATATGTCAATTAAAATTTTAATGCCGGCCTTGTCGCCGACCATGACGGAAGGCAATCTGGCCAAATGGCTTAAGGCCGAAGGGGACGAAGTTGCGGCCGGGGACGTAATTGCCGAGATCGAAACCGACAAGGCCACGATGGAGGTCGAGGCGGTCGATGAGGGCGTGCTGGGCAAAATCCTCGTGCCCGCCGGAACGGAAAACGTCGCGGTGAACACGCCCATTGCGGTTTTGCTGGAAGAGGGGGAAGACGCTTCCGCCGCAGATGATATTTCTGCCTCTGTCATCCTGAGCGATAGCGAAGGATCTCAGGAAACGGCTGGAGATTCTTCGCCTGCGGCTCAGAATGACATTGTTGATCAACCCTCAGGCGCACATATTGAAAACCGCGACATCCTTTATGCGCAGGGGGCCGTCATAGAGCCGCCCGTTTTTCAGGAAGCGCCTTTCATGGCGGAAGCGCAGACCATGACGGTGCGCGAAGCCCTGCGGGACGCCATGGCGGAAGAAATGCGCGCGGACGAAGGCGTTTACATCATGGGCGAAGAGGTGGCCGAATATCAGGGCGCCTATAAAGTGACGCAGGACCTCTTGCAGGAATTTGGCGACAAACGCGTAATCGACACGCCCATTACAGAGCACGGTTTTGCCGGTATGGCGGTGGGCTCCGCCATGAACGGCCTTAAACCGGTTGTCGAATTCATGACCTTTAATTTCGCGATGCAGGCGATGGACCACATTATCAATTCCGCCGCCAAAACGCTTTACATGGCGGGCGGGCAGCTTGGATGCCCCATCGTGTTTCGCGGGCCCAACGGCGCCGCTGCGCGCGTCGCGGCCCAGCACTCCCAGTGCTATGCCAGCTGGTATGCGCATGTGCCGGGCCTGAAAGTCGTTTCCCCGTGGAGCGGCGCAGACGCGAAGGGGCTGTTAAAGGCCGCCATCCGCGACCCGAACCCGGTTGTCTTTCTTGAAAACGAACTCATGTACGGCCAAAGTTTCGAAGTGCCCAACGATCCGGATTACATTATTCCGATTGGCCGGGCGAAGATTGAGCGTGCGGGCGCGGATGTCACCATCGTCGCCTTTTCCATTATGGTCGGCAAGGCGCTGGAAGCGGCCGATGCGCTGGCGGGGCAGGGGATCGACGCCGAGGTTATTAACCTGCGCACCATTCGCCCGCTCGATCGTTACACCATTCTGGAAAGCGTCAAAAAGACGGGCCGGATTGTTTCTTGCGAAGAAGGCTGGCCCTTTGCCGGGGTGGGGTCGGAAATTGCCGCGCTGATCGGCGAGCATGCCTTCGATTATCTGGACGCGCCGCTCAAACGGGTCTGCGCCGCCGATGTGCCGCTGCCTTACGCTGCAAACCTTGAACAACTCGCTCTGCCGCAAGCGGCGCAAATCGTCCACGCGGCAAAGGAGGTGTGTTATGCTAAGTAGCCGTAATTATTGCGCGTATTTTAATTCAGCGCGTACCGCCGGCGCAGCATTATTACTTGCTTCAGAGAGAATCTCTTTCGCACGGCTTCTGGCCTCCTTAAACAGATTGTTGCGCGTTGTTTCCGTTATGTTCGTTGCCGTACCAACGGAAAAAGCGGCTTTAAGACTGTCTGTTCTAATTCCAAACTCTGTTACCAATTCGTCTCTGGTAAACATGTTGTTATCCAGAAGTGATATCAGAACGGAAGCGCAGTGCCCGCGGTCATGCTGGCCTTTGTCCGTCTGTTCGAACCGGTCAATCGTACCCAGAACTCTTTGCGCGCCTGCCGGTGTGCACGCACGGTTTTTCTTCTTTGTCATTGATACCCTCTCTTGCTTTTCTTGTTTTGTGACGAAAACAGGACATATATTGAATTATCCATATTGTTTCAAGAAAAAAAGCCGGAATTTCCTTGTTTTGAAACAAAATGACTCTTTTTCAGGAGTGTCCCATGCCTGTTAATGTTACCAAAAAGGTTTAACACGAAGAATGGAAGAAGCCGCGAAAGTCACGAAGATCCATTTTGACTCTCTTTCCAGAGAGGTTGTAGATGCCGCTTATAAAATCCATCAAACGGTGGGTACGGGGCTGCTTGAATCGATATATGAGGATTGTTTTTCTATCGAATTAAACAAAAGGAAAATTTCTTTTGAAAGACAAAAAACAATCCCTGTCTATTATGAAGGTGTAAAAATATCTTCTGTTTTGAAACTGGATTTGTTGGTGGACGATCAAATTGTGCTTGAGCTGAAAAGTGTTGAAAAAATTAATCCGGCACACACCGCCCAGATTCTGACCTATATGAAAACAGGGGGATTTAAAACGGGGCTGCTTATCAATTTTGGAGAACCTTATTTTAAACAAGCGGTTAAGAGGTTTGTTTTGTAGAGCTTCGTGACCTTTTTTAAACTTTGCTTACTTCGTGTTAAAGAGAAAATATTATGCCTATTAAAATTTTAATGCCTGCGCTGTCGCCGACCATGACGGAAGGCAATCTGGCCAAATGGCACAAATCCGAAGGCGATGAGATTGCCGCCGGGGACGTGATTGCCGAGATCGAAACCGACAAGGCCACGATGGAGGTCGAGGCGGTGGATGAGGGCATTCTGGGCAAAATCCTCGTGCCCGCCGGAACGGAAGGCGTTGCGGTCAATGAGGTGATTGCCGTTCTGCTGGGAGAAGGGGAAAACGATAATGAAATTGAAGCGTTTTTGAAGAGTGCTCCTCCCGCCGCAGCGAACACTCCATTGCCCTCTCCGGAGGTGCCCGCCCCGCAGACGCAGGAGGGTGGGGGGACAAAAGAAAAACCTTCAGACCGCATTTTCGCCTCTCCCCTTGCGCGCCGTCTGGCGGCGGAAAAAGGGATAAACCTCTCCTCCGTGCAGGGCAGCGGCCCCAAAGGGCGGATCGTCAAGGCGGATATTCTCTCTTGTCAGGGCTGCGCCGCGCCCGCGGCTTCTCCCTCTGTGACGGCCGCCGCGCCCACAGGGGATGAGCAGGTCAATGAATTCGGCATGGTCTATACCGCCATCCCGAACAACAATATCAAGAAAGTCACGGCGAAGCGTCTGGTGGAGTCCAAATCGACCGTGCCGCATTTCTATCTCACCATTGAGTGCCGGATCGACGAACTCATGCGCACGCGCAAAATCATGAACGATCAGGGGGGCGGGGATTACAAGCTCTCCGTGAATGATTTTGTGGTCAAGGCCTGCGCCAACGCGCTGCAGGCTTACCCTGCGGCGAATGTCAGCTGGACGGATGCGGCCGTGTTGCAATACCGGGATTCCGATATTTCCGTGGCGGTGGCCACGCCCAACGGCCTGATTACGCCGATCGTTAAAACCGCCCATGCCAAGGGCCTGAAAGAAATTTCCGCCGAAGTGAAAGCGTTGGCAGTCCGCGCCCGCGAAGGCAAATTGCAGCCGCAGGAATTTCAGGGCGGCACCTTTACGGTTTCCAATCTGGGCATGTATGGCATTAAGGAATTTGGCGCGATCCTCAATCCGCCGCAATCCTGCATTCTGGCGGTCGGAGCGGGGGAGCAGCGTCCTTACGCTGAAAACGGAGAGGTGAAAATCGGCACCTTCATGAGCTGCACGCTTTCGACCGATCATCGCTGCGTGGACGGGGCCGTCGGAGCGGAGTTTTTGAAAATCCTCAAAACCTATATTGAAAATCCGGCCGCCATGCTGCTTTAAGGGTTTATCGCCATGCTTAAAAAACGGCCCATTATCGGTGTTGTCGGCTCGCACAGCGAAGCGTGGGAGGATTTTTCCCGTCCGCTGGGAAAATTTCTGGCCGAAAGCGGTGTCCATCTTTTAACCGGCGGGGGAGCCGGCGTGATGAGCGAGGTGGCCAAAGCCTTTACGGACGTGCAGGACCGGGAAGGCTTGTGCATAGGCGTTTTGCCGATGACCGACCCGACGGAACATCACGGCCTGAAAAAGATGTTTCCCAATCCTTATATTGAAATTCCGGTCTTCACGCTTCTGGATCAGGAAAGCCGTTCGGATGTCATGCCTTTTAGCCTGAATCACACCAATGTGATGACGCCGCACGCGATTATTGTGCTGCCGGGCTTTCACGGCACCATGAACGAGGTGTCCATGGCCATTGCCTACGAAAAGCCTTTTGTTTTATACGGGCCGGAAGACGCCTTTAAAGCCTTTCCTGAAAACGCGGCCTTCGCGGAAACGCTGGAAACGGTCGAGCATTTTTTAAGCGGTATTTTTGTGAAGGGAAAAAAATAAATGGGAGACAAGAACTTTGATCTGATTGTGATTGGCGGCGGGCCAGGCGGCTATGTCGCGGCCATCCGCGCCAGCCAGTTGAACATGAAAGTGGCTTTGGTGGAGGCCAACCATCTGGGCGGCATTTGCCTGAACTGGGGATGCATCCCGACAAAGGCGCTTTTGCGGTGCAGCGAGATCCATCACCTTCTAAACCATGCAAGCAATTTTGGATTTAATATCAAGGATTTTTCCTTTGATTTTAAGAAAATAGTTGAGCGTTCGCGCGCGGTGTCAAAACAGCTTTCCGGCGGGATTGCGCATCTTTTGAAGAAGAACAAGGTCACTGTTTTCGACGGCTACGGGAAGCTGCTGGGCGGCGGCAAAGTGAGTGTGGAGGGCAAGGAAACTTTAAGCGCCAAAAATATCATTATTGCCACAGGCGCGCGGGCGCGGGTGCTGCCGGGGCTGGAGCCGGACGGTAAACTCATCTGGACCTACAAAGAAGCCATGGTGCCGGAAAAAATGCCGGGAAGCCTTTTGGTGGTCGGCTCCGGCGCAATCGGCATCGAATTTGCCAGCTTTTACCGGAATATGGGCGCGGATGTGACCGTTATAGAGGTTATGGAGCGTGTTTTGCCCGTGGAAGATGAAGAAATATCCAAATTTGCGCAAAAAGCCTTCGAAAAACAGGGGATGAAGATCATAACCGGTGCCAAAACGACCAAATTTGAAAAAGGCAAAGACGATGTCACCGTCCATGTGGAGAAGGGCGGCAAAACGGAAAAAATCAAGGTGGAGCGCGTGATTATGGCGGTGGGCATTACCGCCAACACCGAGGAAATCGGCCTTGAAAACGCCAAAGGCGTGAAAGTCGAGCGCGGGCATATCGTCACCAATCAATGGCTGGAAACGGGTGAAAAAGGCGTATACGCCATTGGCGATGTTACGGCGCCGCCGTGGCTGGCCCACAAAGCCTCTCATGAAGGGGTCATTTGCGTGGAAAAAATCGCCGGGGTCAAAGACGTTCACCCGATGGATAAAGCCAATATTCCCGGCTGCACCTACTGCATGCCGCAGGTGGCCTCTGTGGGCCTTACCGAAAAAGCGGCTAAAGAGGCCGGGCATAAAATCCGGGTCGGGCGTTTTCCTTTTATGGGCAATGGAAAGGCCGTCGCGCTCGGGGAGCCGGAAGGGCTCGTCAAAACGATTTTTGATGAAAAAACAGGGGAACTCCTGGGGGCCCACATGGTCGGGGCCGAAGTCACCGAGATGATCCAGGGCTACGTGATCGGCAAAAGTGCCGAGCTGACGGAGGCCGAATTCATGCACAGCATCTTCCCGCACCCCACTTTGAGCGAAATGATGCATGAAAGCGTTCTCGATGCTTACGGGAAGGTTATTCATTTTTGAAGGTGATTCATTTTTAGATATGTTCAAATTTTTTAAAATTGTAAAAGGTAAGATAAATTCTCTTGTAAAATTTTTTATGGAGTTATCCTGGATTTTAATAGAAGTAGCTTGTTTCGCTGTAGGTTTGTTTTTTTTAGTGGAGATATCTCTTGATTTTAAGAAAGACGTCCTTTTGTATACAAATTCTGCTTTTGTAGTTTGTCTTGGCTTAGCATCTTTATCTTACAATCTTAGTAGGGCAATCAAAGAGGATGAGAGAAGTGATAAAATTCAATATGCAGGAGAGAGATTAACACATGGAGCAGTTTTATTCATTCTGGCTAGCCTATTAAACTTTCTTAATTCTCATTGGTTAGCTGAACTATCGCCCTATTCGAATTTATATGAAATAACAGGATGGATTATAAATATCATAGGAGCTTTGATCTATTTGGTTCTGTACGTGGGTTTAATGTCAGCTAATGCTGGAATTATAGTATTGCATAGAGATTTATTAGCCAATATGCATAGACGTAAAGAAATGATAGATTACATGTAATGACCTACAACCCACCCCGTCATTGCGAGGGAGCGTAGCGACCGAAGCAATCCAGAGAAAACCGCTTTCCCCGTGTAAACGGGGATCTTATCAAAGCTGCAAAAGATCCCCGCTTTCGCGGGGAAGACAAAAGGGAAAACTGGATTGCTTCGTCACGATGTTCCTCGCAATGACGTCTTGTTTTTGACGCGGAGTCCCGGAGAAACGGCGTTTTTACTCTTTGTATCTCCGGCCCTCCGGTTCTCCGCGTTAAAAAGCGGCAATTTATCTTTGATGTCATCCCGAGCGACCTGTCCGTCTGAAGCGGCAAAGCCGCGAAGGCGGAAGTCGAGGGATCTTTTAAGATTCCTCCATGCGCTACGCTTGGTCGGAATGACAATATTGTTGTTCGTCACTCCCGCGAAGGCGGGAGTCCAGAGCAAAAGGGCTGGATGCCCGCCGGAGTTTACCCCCGGCCACGAACGGGGGCGGGCATGACGGGGATAATTATAACTATAGACATATTAGGTATTTTTTCCTATAATCGCTTCCATGATTTATCTCTCGAAAAAAGAAAGAAGCAGTTTGTTCCTGTCTCAGGATAAGGTAAGTCTTTTAAAGCCCAATTTTGCAAACGAACTGAGTGATTCCAGATTACGGAAAAACAAATGACCTATAACCCTGAACTCTTAGACCGCCGCAAACGGCACCCTGAAAAGCAGAAAAACCCGGATCGTCCGATGGGCAAGAAGCCGGACTGGATCCGCGTGCCGGCGGGGCAGGGCGCGGCCTATAAAGAAACGCTCGATACGGTGAAGGGCCTGAACCTCACGACCGTGTGCGAGGAGGCGGGATGCCCGAATATCGGGGAGTGCTGGAATAAAAAGCACGCGACCTTCATGATTATGGGCGAAGTGTGCACCCGCGCCTGCGGCTTTTGCAATGTCGCCACAGGCAGGCCGGACGCCCTCGACCCGTATGAGCCGCTGCGTGTGGGTGTGGCGGTCGAGAAAATGGGCTTGCAACATGTGGTGATTACGTCTGTAGACCGGGACGATCTCAAAGACGGCGGGGCCGAACATTTTGTGAAAACGATTGAGGCGATCCGCTTTAAAGCGCCGGAAACGACCATTGAAATCCTGCCCGGCGACTTTCGCGGAAAAACCGCGGATATTGATTCCGTCGCCCGCGCGAAGCCGGACGTGTTCAACCACAATCTGGAAACGGTGCCGCGGCTTTATCCCACCATTCGCCCCGGCGCGCGTTATTTCCGGTCCTTGCGGCTGTTGCAACGGGTGAAGGAGGTGGACCCGTCTATCTTTACCAAGTCCGGCATGATGGTCGGGCTGGGGGAAACAAAAGAAGAGGTCGGGCAGGTGATGGACGACCTGCGCGCGGCGGATGTGGATTTTATTACGATCGGCCAGTATCTCCAGCCCACGCCCAAACATGCGCCGGTGGACCATTTCTGGACCCCGGAAGAATTCGAGTCGCTTGAAAAAATGGCGCGGGCCAAAGGCTTTTTGATGGTTTCGGCCACGCCGCTGACCCGCTCATCTTATCTGGCGGGCGATGATTTTGAAAAACTCCGCGCCGCCCGGGAAGAAAAGCTGGCTAGGGCGGCAGAATAAAGAACATGCCCACGCACGCTGAAAAGAAAATTCTTCCCTATAGCCCTGCCCAGCTTTTTGACCTGGTGGTGGAAGTGGAGAAATATCCGCAATTTCTGCCCTGGTGCACAGGGTGCAAAATTAAAAGGCGCGAAGACGATGTGTTTTATGCGGATCTGAGCATTGGCTACAAAAGGCTGAGAGAAAGCTTTACATCCAAGGTCACGGCCTTGCGGCCCGACCATATCCATGTGGAGTACCTGTCCGGCCCGATGAAGTATCTTTCGAACCATTGGCGGTTCATTGAACAGGAAGACGGGTCATGCCTGATCGATTTCTATGTCGATTTTGAATTTAAAAATCCGCTTCTTCAAGGTCTTATGGGCGTATTCTTCAATGAAATTATCAGGCGCATGGTCAGCGCCTTTGAAACGCGGGCGCACCAGCTCTATGCGGATCAAGCCACAACCGACACAGGTTCTTCCGCCGCTTCACCGTCAAAATGAGGGTAGCGGTAGGATAGCTCCACCGTTTGTCCCTCCAGCGTTTTGAAATCGGTGGTCAGGCTTCGATCGACGCGCATTTTGTCCCAGCCGGACAGATGCAGAATCCCGATTTTCTCGTGCGGCATGTTGGGCTCCACAAACGCATGCGCCTGCTCATCCCAAAGAGGTTTGAACTGGCACAGCCAGTGGGTCCAGGCCGGGAGGCTTTCGACGGGCAGGCCTTCCAGATGACAGATAATGCCCAAAGACAGCTGCTCGGCAGTGAATATATTCCCGCCGCGCTGCAAGGTGGTTTTGATCCGGTTTTGCCACGCTTTCCAGTGCGGCGCGTCCGCGCGCAGCGCAAAGGCCCCGGCGGACAGGACGTAGTAATTCAAAAGCTCCCTGGCCATTTTGCACCCATAAGCCTTGCGCGCGTTGCTGTAGTAAAAGCCGCGCACTTTCCACGGGAAGGGGCCCAGCCATTTAATGCGGATGGGCCTTGGATAGGCCCGGTCCACCTGCGCCGTAAGAGCCATCTTGCCGCGGCGCGCGCCCTCCAGAAACATCCCGACCACATCCCAGCGCTGCACCCATGTATCCGCATCCATCCAGAAATACATGTCGTATCCGGGAAAATATTCCGGGATGAAGGGGCGGCAGACGCAGGATTTCAGGAAATTGCGCCCGCGGATTTTTGAAGGCGGGATGGGGCAGGGCCATTCCGGCGCCACAACCTTGCATCCCATATTTTGAAGGCGCAGGACTTGCTCCGGCAAAAGCCCGGCATCCATGATGCCGATCTCCATCTCCCGGCTTTCGGGAAACCGGCGGATGGATTGCACCCATTCCAGAAGCATGGCGAAATAATTGGCGTCGGCCGATGACACAAAAAGCGTTTTCATATCTTTCTTAAATCATGAACGAACGGAAATTTACACGAATTTATCAGGCTATAATCACGTTGACATAAAAACCATGCAAAGATAGGGTCCTTCTTACGAAAATCAACAGAAGGAGTTTACTTTGTCTGCCGAGCCTGAATTTTCCCATGCATTTGAAGCCGGCGCGGAGTTGCGTCCCGATCGCCTGACCCCACAAGAATTATTTGTCATTGGATTTACGTATTTTCGCGGCAACTGGAATCAGGGCGGCGTGGAAATAGGGCAGGACATCGAAAAGGCGGCGGATTACCTTATGGCCGCTTACGGGCCCAGAATCGGAAATCCAGAAAACGTGCCTTTCGAACCTTTTCATGATCACACCGAAAGAATGCTCCGCAATATCCGTGATATGGCAAACAGCCGTATCAAAAGATCTTTGCTCCAAAGGGGATTGGTTTCAGAATTTGAGGAATCCTCGAGAAGAGAAGAGAACGTAAAACAGGCTCTTGCAGAAACAGACCTTGTCCACAGGGTTTCCCGCTTCTTACTCACATTACCTCCAAGGGACGCTGGCGCGAAATTGATCCTTAAAGATGTACAGCCTTCTGCCTAGACATTGAAAACATTCTTAAGTTTCAAGGAGGTGCAAGGCGTGCTTTAGCGCAGCCCGCACAGTCTGCGTCCTGACAGAGGCGCGATCGCCCTTGAACATGTATTTTTCAACCTGCGGCGTTTCGTCCCGCCGGCCAAAACCGATATAGACAAGGCCGACAGGTTTTTCCTTCGTGCCGCCATCCGGCCCCGCAATGCCCGTCACGGATACGGCCAGATCGGCAAGGCTGTGTTTCAAAGCGCCCTCCACCATGGCCCGCGCCGTTTCCCCGCTTACCGCGCCGTGTTTTTGCAGGATACCGGCGGGAACGCCCAGCATTTCCCTCTTGGCGTCATTGGAGTAGGTGACAAAGCCGCGGTCAAAAACGCAGGAAGCGCCGGGAATATCGGTGAGAGCGGCGGCGATAAGCCCGCCCGTGCAGGATTCCGCCGTGGCGATCTTCCAGCCTTTGTCTTTCAGGGCGGTCAAAAGGTTAAAAGTCAATTCCGGCATAGCGTAATCCTGTCATCACAAGGGCGGCATAAAGACCAGCCATAACGTCGTCCAGCATCACAGACACCGCGCCGCCGGGTTTCCGGTCCAGCCAGTTGACGGGCCACGGCTTCAGGATATCAAAAAAGCGGAAGGCTGCGAAGGCAAAGACAATGGAGAAAAGGTCCGGCGTAGCGGCAAGCAGCGCAATCCATATTCCCGCCGCTTCGTCGATCACGATCATCTGGGAATCTTCTTCCTGCGTCATCTCGCCGACTTTTCCGGCGGCCCAAAGCCCCAAAGGAAAAAGCAGGGCAATCCCGGCGATCAGGGCAGGAAATCCGGCAAGCATGAGCGCAACGCCGAAGGGCAGGGCACCGAGCGTGCCCCATGTGCCGGGGCCGGGACGCATCAATCCGCAGCCAAACCATGTGGCAATCCACGTGGCGGGATGTTTAAAATCCAGTTTTTTCAGTTTGTCGGGATGTTGAAGGCCGGGCATGCGCATACCGTTTACCCTTCCACAGGAAGGCTGATCGTGGCAATAGCCTGCGCTGCGATGCCCTCTTTTCTGCCGGTAAAGCCCAGCCCCTCCGTGGTGGTGGCTTTGACGCTCACCTTGTCCGCAGGGATGTCCAGAAGGGCCGCGATGCGGGCCTGCATGGCGGCGCGGTAAGGGCCTATTTTTGGTTCCTCCGCGATAAGGGTAAGATCCAGATTCCGGATTTCACCGCCTTTCTCTGCCATAAGCCGCGCCGCATGCTGCAGGAAAACGGCACTCTCGGCGCCCGCCCATTGCGGGTCGGAGGGGGGGAAATGCGTGCCGATATCTCCCGCGGCAATGGTGCCCAGCAAAGCGTCGGTCAGCGCGTGCAGGGCGACATCCGCATCCGAATGGCCTTTCAGGGCGCGGTCCGAAGGAATATCAATGCCGCCCAGACGGATAGACGCCGCTTTTCCCGCGGCAAAGGCATGCACATCAAACCCCTGCGCGCTGCGGGTTTGCGTTTGTGCCCTCAGGAGCGTTTCCGCCATATTGAAATCCTCTTCGGTTGTGATTTTAAAATTCCGGGCGGAGCCTTCCACGATTGCAACCTCTATGCCGGCGGCGCTTGCCAGGCCGGCATCATCGGTGAAACTTCCGTCTCCCTTACATTGTTCATGGGCCTTTAACAGCGGCCCGGCCTGAAATCCCTGCGGCGTCTGGATGGCCCAAAGCCCCCGTCTGTCTACGGTTTCATTGGAACTGCGTCTTAGGGTATCCGTAACCGGCACGGCAAGGGTCACAGCCCGGGCGCTTTCAAGCTTCGCCAAAAGCGCCCCGATATCTTCACGGGAAACGAGCGGCCGCGCCGCGTCGTGAATCAGGATCAAATCTTCATTTTTAAGATCAGGAATAGCATTTATTCCATTGTAAACACTCTCTTTTCTTGTCTTTCCACCCGGGATAAAAGGGGCAATATCCAGCCCCTTTACAGCGTCATGATACAAATCTGCGTGTGCCGGGTCGATAATGACCCGGACGGACTCTAAACCCGGGATTCGAAAAAACCGTTCAATCGTATGGCGTAAAACGGTTTTTCCACAGATTTTCCGGTATTGCTTCGGCAGGCCCTGACCCATACGCGTTCCGCTCCCCGCTGCGGGGATCAGGAGGTGAAAACCGCGTGTTTTTTCTTTTTTGTTTTTTGCCATATGCTTAGGGTGTTGCTTTTTTGCCACAAACTGTGGATAGTCACAAAATGATGATGCGTCAATTCCTGAATTCCATGCAGCTTCCCCCCATAGTTACGCGGGGCGAGCTTTTTTGGAAGTCTTTTTCTCGTCATTTTGCGGGAAAGGGCTGGAGCATGCGGCTTGCCGCGCTGCTTGTGATTGCCGCGATTGTAAGCGGCCTCGCCACGTATGCCGCCCTGACGGAGGTGCCGCCTTTCGGCACGGATCCGGGAACCGTGATCTGGCTCCTGAATCTTGATCTTGTCATCCTGCTCCTCCTTGTCACGCTGATCGCCCGCCGGATGGCACGGATATGGAGCGCACAGCGGCAGGGCATTGCAGGATCCCGCCTTCATGTCCGGCTGGTGGTGATCTTCAGCATCATGGCGGCCGCGCCGGCCATTATCATGGCGATTTTTTCGGCCTTTTTCTTTCATTACGGGGTGCAAAGCTGGTTTAGCGAGCGTGTCCAGACGGCCGTTTTCGAGTCCCAGGCGGTTGCCGAATCCTATCTGGAAGAGCATCAGCAGGTTATCAAGGCGGATGTGCTGGCCATGGCCAATGACCTGGACCGTCAGGCGGGCCTGTTCATCGACAACCCCAAAGGGTTCAGCAGCCTGATTGAAACGCAGTCTTTTATGCGGAACCTGACGGAAGTGCTTCTCTTTAACAGCGCGGGCCAGATTCTGGCACGCTCCGGCCTGAGCTTTACCTTGAGCTTTGAAAGCCTGCCGCGTTATCTCCTCGAAGAAGCGCAAGGGGGCGAAGTCGTTCTGACCACAAGCGGTACCGAGGACAGGGTGCGCGCGCTGGTGAAGCTGAACAATTTCGAGGACGCCTATTTGTTTGTGGGGCGCATGGTGGACCCCACGGTGCTGGCGCATCTGGCCGCCACGCGGGACGCCGCGAACGAATATGCCCAGCTTCAGGGCAGTTATTCGACTCTCCAGATTGCCGTGACCATGATTTTTGTCGTGGTTGCGCTTCTTCTGCTTCTGACCGCTATCTGGTTTGCCCTGATGCTTGCGCGCCAGCTTGTTACACCGATCGGACGCATGATTTCGGTGGCCGATCAGGTGAGTGCGGGGGACTTGACGGCCCGCATGACCGAAAAAGAAAATATCGAGGAGTTCGATTATCTGGCGAAATCATTTAACCGTATGACCGGCCAGATCCAGCAGCAGCGCGACGAACTGGTGATGGCCAACCGCCAGCTCGACCAGCGCCGCCGCTTTACGGAGGCGGTTCTGGCCGGCGTTTCGGCGGGGATTGTGGGGGTGGACGAAAACGGGGTTATTTCCCTGGCCAACTCTTCCGCCGCCGCCTTGTTTGAAGAAGACCCCGCCCAAATGGTCGGGAAAAATATTGTGACTCTTTTTCCCGAAGTATCCGATCTTCTTATTCAGGCCCATCAAAGGCCGGAAAAAGTAACACAAAGCGAAATTCCGGTGACCTCCGAGGACGGAAGCCGGCGAACCCTTTTGGTCCGTATCGCCATTGAAATGATCGGAAATGAAGACAAGGGAGCGGTGCTGACCTTTGACGACATTACGGATTTACAGGCCGCGCTGCGCAAAGCTGCCTGGTCCGGCGTGGCGCGGCGCATCGCCCATGAAATTAAAAATCCTCTCACGCCCATTCAGCTTTCCGCCGAGCGCCTGAAGCGCAAATATCTAAAAGAGATCAAGACCGACCCGCATATTTTTGAAAAATGTACGGATACGATTATCCGCCATGTCGAAGATATCGGACGTATGGTGACGGAATTTTCCGCCTTTGCCCGCATGCCCGAAGCGGTGATGAAACACGAAAATCTGGCCATGCATGTCCGGGACATGGTTGTCCTCCAGAAGGAAGCGCATCCGGACATAGAATTTAACCTGAAGGTTTTCGATGAAAAATCCCCCCTGATGGCGGATTGCGACGCGGCCCAGATCCGGCAGGCTTTTACAAACCTGATTCTAAACGCCATAGATTCCGTTCTGGCCCGTCAGGAAGAAGCGCCCCCGCCCAAAGCGCGGATTGACATTATCCTGTCGCCTCTGGCGGAAGGAGAGAAACTGTCTCTTTCCATCATAGACAGCGGCGCCGGGTTGCCGGAAGGGGAAGATCCTGCCAAACTCACGGAGCCCTATGTGACCCATAAGGCGAAGGGCACAGGTCTGGGGCTGGCGATTGTTAAAAAGATCATGGAAGACCATCAGGGGCGTCTGGTCATCGGAACGCCGGACTGGGTCAGGGATCTTTCCGGCTGGGAAGATCTGGGCGGCGCCACCGTTTCTTTGGTCATTCCTTTCGAGCAAGACAGTAAAACACCTAAAAACCAGCAAGCAGCGTAAGAAAGAGTCAGATGAACGCAGATATTTTGATCGTAGACGATGAAGAGGATATCCGGGATTTGATTCAGGGTATTCTGGAAGATGAAGGCTACCGCATACGGCAGGCCGGAAGCGCAAAGGACGCTTATGCGCAAATGGAAAAAGCACCGCCGGATTTGCTCATCCTCGACATCTGGCTTCAGGGAAGCGACGAAGACGGAATGGGCGTTCTCGCCAGGGTCAAGGAAGCCCATCCCGATCTTCCCGTTTTAATGATCAGCGGTCACGGCACGATTGAAACGGCCGTTTCCGCCATTAAGAAAGGAGCATATGATTTTATTGAAAAGCCCTTTAAGGCGGACCGGCTTTTGGTCATGATTGCCCGCGCGCTTGAAGCGGCAAACCTGCGGCGGGAAAATCAGGATTTAAGGGAAAAGGCCGAAGGCATTATTTATGAAATGATCGGCGACTCTCCCCCCATGGCCGCGCTGCGTCAGGCGATTGAGAAAATTGCCCCGACCAACAGCCGCGTTCTGATTTCCGGCGAGGCGGGATCGGGAAAAGAAGTTGCGGCGCGGCTTTTGCACCGGCTTTCAGAGCGCAACAACCAGCCTTTCATGGCGTTAAACTGTGCAACCCTTCATCCGGAGCGCATTGAAGAGGCGCTTTTCGGCATCGAACACAGCGGCACCATCAAACCGGGAGTCCTGGAAAGAGCGGATGGCGGAACGCTTTTGCTTGACGGGGTCGGGGACATGCCGCTGGAAACACAGGGGAAAATCGTGCGCGTTCTTCAGGAGCAAAATTTTACCCGTTTGGGGGGCAGCAAAAATATTCCCTACGATGTCAGGATTATTGCCTCGACAAACCGGAATCTTGAGGAAGAAATTAAACAGGGAAATTTCCGGGAAGATCTTTATTACCGTTTAAGCGTTGTGCCGCTCAAAATTCCCCTGATGCGCGAACGGCTCTCTGACATCCCCGCCTTGGCCCATTTCTTTATGAAGCTTTATTGCCGGCAGGCCGGGCAGCCGGAATGCGCTTTTTCCGCAGAAGCCCTGACCCTGTTAAAACGGCACGAATGGCCGGGCAATGTGCGCCAGCTTCGTAACGCTGTGGAATGGGTTATGATTATGGGCGGGCTTGAGGCCGGAGAAGAAATTACGCGGGCGCATCTGCCGCCCGATATCACAGGGCAGGGGGGCGCCCTTCCGTCCCAGAGAGAAAATGATTACCTTTTGCTGTCCTTACGTGAAGCGCGCGAATCCTTTGAGCGGGAATATCTGCACTCACAGATCAGCCGTTTTGAAGGGAACGTTTCCGAAACGGCCAAGTTTATTGGTATGGAGAGATCCGCTTTGCACAGAAAACTCAAAAGCCTTGAAATTTCACCTTCCGGGAAGCAGGATAATGACAGCGGCGATTCAACTTCCACGCCGCTTCGGAAGAGGGCGTAGTTAGAGTTTTTAGCTATGGATTAAGAGGAAATATTCTTGTCATCCCGACCGGAGGGCGTCAGCCCGAAGTGGAGGGATCTTCGTCGTTTGATAGTTCCAAGATCCCTCGACTACGCTCGCGCTATAACTAATCTATTACGCTCGCGCTATAACTAATCTATCCGATTGATATTAGGGCAAAAATCACCCGCCGGAAAAATTTCTTGAAAAAAAAATAGAATTATGTAAAAATCTGTACATTGCTAACTTTTTGCGAAAGGAAATGAGTTATTGGGTAATCAAAACAAAAAATCAGACTTGTGGAAACGACTCAGAAGAACAGTTGCAATCAGCGTTCTTGCCGCGTTGGGGCCCTTCGGCGCTGCCATAGCGGCAGACAAAGAAATAGCACAGGAAGACAGAATGGCAAAAATGAAAGGGCAGCTTTCCGATCTATCCGGGCAGGTTGCTGACCTTAAGAAGAATATCGCCAACTTTGTGAAAGTAGCAGGAAGCCCATACAGCTCCGCTCCTGCACCTTCCGAAGCAACCGACTACGTTTACGTTCTTCCTGCTTCTAACCTCTCTGATCCACGGATGGGAGAAATTTCTTCTAAACGGGCCGTTGAAATTCTGGCCAAAAATCCTGAGGCACTTGTTTTTTCGAAAACATTTTATGGATCCGGTAACAGAATTAAAGCTGAAATGGCCTTAGAACCAGAGATAACCCGTCCCGATTTATTGACTAAAATTGCAAGACCGGACGCTATCGTAGAAGAGCTCACAAAACTGGATGAGATTGCCGAAAAAGAAGGCGTTGATCTGGACCATGGACAAGGCATGAGAGCTTTCCTTGGAAGTAGAAAATGCTATGCACTCTCACTCAAAAGTTCTGGTAATCGTTGGAAAGTTGATCAAGCTTCCATGCAATGCAACGCCGCAATGGAGGGACTAAAAACAGGTAAATATTATATTACATCGGATTTTGGGCAGGCATCAGGTGTTGAAAGTGATGTCTTCTATGCCATGAATGAGGCTGAAGTACGTGCAGCCAGCCACGAAATGGAAGGAAGAGGGAGAGGAAAAATACCGGAATCCGAAGCCCGTTCTGCTTTCCAACAAGCCCTTGAAGGTAACGGATTTAATCCGGGACAAAAATATTCAGGAGCTGTTGTCTCCTATCTGTTCAAAGGACCGGGGCGGTAAACTCCCACAGAAAGAGATGAATTGCCTCTGACGCTGGCCGACCGAATACGCATCGTTTTTTGAACCACCGCCCATTGCCTTTTTTACCGGAGAAGTGCAGAATTCGCCTTCTAAAGGGGGGTATCCTTAAATGCGCGTTATTATCTGTGGAGCCGGTCAGGTTGGGTACAATATCGCGGCCTATTTGAGCCGTGAAAACAACGACATCACCATTATTGATAACGATCCGGACATGATCGCCAGAGTGAATGAGGAACTGGATGTGAATGCCATTCAGGGACACGCCTCCATTCCCGATGTGCTCGCCGCCGCAGGGGCCGGGGAGGCCGACATGATCGCCGCCGTGACGCATTCGGACGAAGTGAACATGATCGCCTGTCAGGTCGCGCACTCCCTTTTCAATGTGCCCAGAAAAATTGCGCGTATTCGGGATCGCCGTTATATGGCCCCGGTCTGGGCGAACCTCTTTAGCCGCGCCCACATGCCGATTGACGTTATCATTTCGCCGGAACTGGAAGTTGCGAAAGCTATTACAAAACGTTTGTCCGTTCCCGGCACGACCAATGTGATTTCTCTGGCGGAAGGCGCTCTCCATTTCTGCAGCGTTGTTTGTGAAACAGACTGCCCGGTTATCAATACGCCCTTGCGGCAACTTGCCATGCTTTTTCCTGATATCAATGTCGGGATTTTGGCGATTTATCGAAACGGAAAATTACGCATTCCGGAAAAAGAAGAGCAAATGATGATCGGGGACGAAGTTTATTTCGTCGCCGATACGAACCATATTGAAAGGATTTTGTCCGCCTTTGGTCATGAAGAAAAAGAGGCCCGCTCCGTTGTGATTCTGGGCGGGGGCAATATCGGCGTTTGCCTGGCGCAGGAACTGAAAGAGAAACATAAAGGAATTAATATTAAAATTATCGAAAAAAACCCCCGGCGCGCGATCATGCTGAGTGAAACTTTTACGGATTTTATTATCCTGAACGGGGACGGGCTGAATAAAACGATCCTTGAAGAAGCGAACATGCAGGCCACCGAGACTCTTGTGGCTGTCACCGAAGATGACGAAACCAATATTCTGGCTTCCATTCTGGCGCGACAATACGGGTGCGACCGAACGATCACGCTCCTGAACAAGTCGAACTACAATGCCATTCTGGGACCTTTGGCTCTGGGCACAACCGTTTCGCCGCGCGCGATTACGTCCTCGACGATCATGCAATATGTCCGGCGGGGGCGGATCAGGGAAATTCACACGCTCCTCGACGGAGAGGCCGAAGTTATCGAAGTCGAAATTTCTGACAACACCGCTATTGTCAACACGCCGCTGAAAGATATTCATTTTCCAAAAGGAATCTTGATCGGCGCTATCCTGCGTAAAGGGGGCGAAGTCATTATACCCAGCGGTGAAACCGTTATGAAACCGCAAGATCATGTCGTTCTTTTTGTTCTTGCAGGCGCGTCTGCCGCCGTTGAAAAAATATTTTCCGTCCAGGTGGATTTATTTTGATATGCCTAGAATTTCTTACGTAAACGGTCAGTATGTTCCCTATAACGATGCCTGTGTCCATATAGAGGACCGGGGCTATCAGTTCGCAGACGGCATCTACGAGGTTATCGGCTGCATTCATGGAAAATTGGCAGACGAAACGGGCCATCTGGACCGGATGGAACGTTCCTTGTCTGAAATGCAAATGGACATGCCTGTGCCCCGGCGGATTTTACAGTTTATTCTGCGCGAGGTGCTCCGCCGGAACAAGTTGAAGAATGCCAACCTTTATATTCAGGTCACAAGGGGACGGGCGCGGCGGGATTTTAAATTCCCGGCCCCTGAAACGCCGCAATCCCTTGTTGTCATCGCCAATCCCTTCAAGTTTGACGACAGCCCGACAATCCAAAGCGGGGTCAGGGTCATAACGCTGCCGGATATCCGCTGGAAAAGGCGGGACATCAAAACCATCGCGCTGCTTCCGCAATGTCTGGCCAAGCAAAAAGCCATTGATTCAGGAGTCTACGATGCGTGGATGGTGGATCCCGACGGGTTCGTGACGGAATGTTCCGCCAGCAATGCCTGGATTGTCACCAAAGACCGGAAGCTTGTCACGCGCAGCGTTTCGAACGATATTTTGCGCGGGGTGACGCGGACGGCCATTCAACACCTGTGCCGGGAGATGAACCTGACAATCGAGGAACGCGCCTTTACGCCCGAAGAAGCCTATGACGCGATCGAGGCTTTCGCGAGCAGCGCCACCGCCCTGATTACGCCCGTCATCGAAATCGATGGTCATAAAATCGGCGATGGAAAGCCGGGCGATGTCACCAGAAATATTTACGCGGAATACAGGGCCTATGCGGACGGTTTAAAGGGCGAACAGGTTCACTGGGAGCCGGGATTTTGAAGGCCGTTTTTTTTGACTGGGACGGCACGCTTGTAGATACGTGCGGCATGGTTCTGGATGCCCATAACCACGTTCGGAAAATCCATAACCTGCCTTTGTGGGAGGCGGAGGATATTTTCGGGCGGGTCAGCCGCTCCGCACGGGAAACCTATCCGAAAATTTACGGCGACCGGGCCGCAGAAGCGCAAAAACAGCTCTACGAATTTGTCGATAAACATCATCTGGAGTATCTGGAGGTTCTGGACGGGGCGTCTGCGATCCTTGGCTCTTTGGCTGAAAAAAACATTCCCGTCGGCGTGGTAAGCAACAAACGCCACGAGGTTCTTTTGAAAGAAATCACGCAGCTCGGCTGGGATAGATATATCAAGGCCGCCGTCGGGGCAGGGGAGGCGGAAGAAGACAAGCCTTCGGCCCAACCCTTCCGTCTGGCCATGCGCCGCGTCGATGAGGCTCTCACCCCCCGGGATATTTTATATGTCGGGGATACGGAAACGGATATGCTTTGCGCCCGGAATACCGGTGTGGAATGCGTCTATATCCACCACGGCAATCCCCGCGCCGTTCTTTTAGAGACATATGCCCCTTCTTTTTCCTGCGCGAATCTTTCCGAGTTGCAGGATTATTTATCCGCAAGCCTTGAAAAGAAGGCTTGCTGAGGGCTTCCAACTTCGCTAAGACGAACGTCAAGAACCCAAAAAGCAATGATAATTAAGGAAAATAAAAATGACAGAGAAGGTTCAAAATGTTCAGGACGTTTTTCTCAATAAAATCAGAAAAGAAAAACTGAGCGTCACCGTCTTTTTGATAAACGGTGTCAAACTGCAGGGCGTTGTCACATGGTTCGACAATTTCAGCCTCCTGTTGCGCCGGGAGTCGCATGTGCAGCTTGTCTATAAGCACGCTATTTCAACTATCATGCCCGGCGGTCCGCTCAGTTTGCACGACGAGTCCGAAGAAAGCGCGTCCGGGGAATAAGGCGGCAAGTAGGTGAGCCAGACCTGCCTTATCGTCCATCCTGTTTTTTCCCGTCATCCGGAGGAAAAAGGACGACGCGATCTCCCCGATATTCTGGAAGAAATCGAAGGGCTCGCGCGCGCCATTCACCTTGATGTGCTGGAGAGCAGGCCCCTCAAAACGGGACGCATCCATCCGGGACGTTTTTTCGGGAAGGGACATACCGAATCCCTTGCCGCTCTGACGCGTGAAAAAGAGCCGGATGTGGTCATCGTCAACCACCCGCTTTCGCCGGTACAGCAGCGCAATCTGGAGAAAGAATGGAACACCAAGATTATCGACCGCACAGGGCTCATTCTGGAGATTTTCGGGGAGCGGGCGCAAACGAAAGAAGGGCGCATTCAGGTCGAACTGGCCGCGCTGGATTACCAGCGCTCGCGCCTTGTGCGCTCGTGGACGCACCTTGAGCGGCAACGCGGCGGCGCGGGATTCATGGGCGGTCCTGGGGAGCGGCAGATCGAGCTGGACCGCCGCCTCATTACGGAACGCATCACGCAGCTCAAAAAGGAGCTGGAAAGCGTCCGTAAAACGCGGGATCTGGGCCGGAAAAACCGGGAGCGCGTCCCGTTTCCCGTGGTCGCTCTCGTCGGCTATACCAATGCCGGTAAATCGACCCTGTTTAACCGCCTGACCGGCGCCAGCGTTTTCGCCAAGGACCTTCTTTTTGCAACCCTTGACCCCACCATGCGCCGGATCACCCTTCCGTCGGGACGGGAGGTTATTCTCGCCGATACGGTGGGATTTATTTCCGATTTGCCGACGCATCTGGTGGCTTCTTTTCGCGCCACACTGGAACAGGTTTTGTATGCGGATGTCATTCTTCATGTGCGGGATATCTCGCGCCACGACCACGAAGCGCAAAAACGCGATGTAATAGCCGTCCTCAGCGATATGGGCATTGATTACGAAAGCGATGAGCGTATCTTCGAAGCCATGAACAAGATGGATCTTTGTGAGCCCGAAAGCCGCACGGACATTGAACGTCAATGCCGCACGAATGAAAAATATATTTGCATCTCCGCGCTGACAGGGCAGGGGGAAAGCGAATTGCTGTCAAAACTGGACCGTTTCCTGGCGCGCCACCGCCAGACCCGCCGTTTTTTACTGCGGCCTGAAGACGGGCAGGCGCTTTCGTGGCTGTACGAGCATGGCGAAATTCTGGAGCGTAAAAACACGGAAGAAAAAACGGATATTCTGGTTCATCTCGAACAAAAGGATTCTACGCGCTTCGAGAGCCGTTTCGGATACAAGCCGGAGGAAACATCTCATGCAAGTTGATATGGACCGGATCGCCGGATACATGCGCGAGGTTGCTAATGCGCGCATCCGCCCGCGTTTCGAGAGTCTTGAGGCGCATGAAATCAGCACGAAATCCGGCCCTTCGGACCTTGTCACGATTGCGGACATAGAGGCCGAAAAAGACCTCACCCGCATTTTGAAAGACGCGCTGCCCGGCTCCCACGTGATAGGGGAGGAAGCTGTGTCAGAAGGCACAGCCCATATTTCCGCCCTCCGGGAGGAACAGGACTTCGTCTGGGTTGTCGATCCCGTGGACGGCACCAATAATTTCGCCGCCGGAAAACCCGTCTTCGGGACCATCGTTGCGCTGGTTTACCGGGGGCAAACGGTCGCGGGCTGGATTTACGACATTCCCGGAGATCGCATGGGCGTGGCTGAGTGCGGGGCGGGGGCGGCAATAGGGGGCGCGCCTTGCGCCCCTGACCGGAAACCGGGAGCCCCGCTTGCCGAAATCAAAGGCTTTGTCAGCACCAAATTCGTCTCAAAGGACCTGCGGGCAAAGGTGGAAGAAAAGCTGGCTTTGTTCAAACAAACCGGCGCTCTTTTTTGCTGCGCGCACGAATATCTGGCGCTGGCCGGCGGAAAACGGCAATTCTCCTTTTATTCCCGCATAAAGCCCTGGGACCATCTGGCAGGGGTTTTACTCTTTGGGGAGGCCGGCGGCTACAGCCGCAAATGGGACAAGAGTCCTTATCTGCCGGGGGATGAAGAAGGGGGACTTATCAATGCCGCAAATGAAGGTCTTTGGACCGAAATAGAACAGATATTTCTTGATATAAGACGTTAAAAAATAAAACAATAGATTGATATAAAATAAAAATTTTTGTTTTTATTTCTGCCTTTTCCAATAGGTCAGCCAGGTGTCAAGCGGGAGGGTTTCAAGGTCGGTATGCCCGTCTTTTTTGAGATCGGATTCCATGCCGCGAAAGCGCTTTTCAAACTTCACATTGGCCTTGCGCAGGGCTTCTTCGCTTTTAAGGCCGTTCATGCGGCCGTAATTGACCAGACAAAAGAGCAGATCGCCGAATTCCTCTTCCTGCGCGGCTTTATCGCCGCTTTCCAGCTCGGCCCTGAACTCCGCGATCTCTTCTTCCAGCTTTTCAAACGCGTGATGCGTATCCGGCCATACATAGCCCGCCTTTGCAGCGGCTTTTTGGAGTTTCTGCGCCTTGAGCAGGGCAGGGAGCCCTTGCGTCACGCCGTCCAGAGCGCTTTCCCGCCCCTCTTTTTCCGCGTCTTTGCGGCCCTCCCATATCCTGTTCACATCGTCGGGGCTGCGGGCCTGCTCCTCCCCGAAAACATGCGGGTGACGGCCGATCATTTTGTCCAGAATGCCTTCGACGACATCGTTAAAATCAAAATGCCCGTTTTCGGACGCCATCTGGGCGTGGTAAACGCTTTGCAGCAGCAAATCGCCCAGTTCTTCCTTTAAATCCTCCATATCGCCGCGATCTACGGCGTCGGCGACCTCATAGGCTTCCTCGATGGTATAAGGCACGATGGTTTTAAAATCCTGCGCCAGATCCCACGGACATCCGCCTTCAGGATCGCGCAGGCGCGCCATCACCCATAGCAGCCTGTCGATCGGGTGCTTAAATTCGGGAAGGGGGTTACGGGGCTTCTGTTGTGACATTGTTAAAATATGAGCCTGTTCGTTAAAACGTGAACCTTTTAATGTGATAATGGATATTATGGAAATTAATAGATATTCCTCAAATGGATATTCTTTAGAAGTACCTCTTATTTTATTTCCAGTTTCAGTCCATCATAGGCTGGCGCATAGCCGTCCGGCAATTCCGTCTTCAGCGTCGCATAATCCATCGTCGGCGGCATCGCCGTTAAATAAACCTGCCGGGCCTTGATCCGTTCATTCAGGGAAAATATTTTTTCCAGGCTGGCGTGAACCGGATTGGACCGACTGTGATAGCCTGCGGAATCGGCGATCCAGATATCAATCCCGTCCAGAATATCAAGCGCAGCGTCATCCAGATCAAACATATCCGTGCAATATCCGATATTGCCGAAACGGTAGCCCGTAGCCCGACAAGCGCCGTGATTCATATCAAAAGCGGTAAAAGAAATATCGCCGACGGTCGTCCGGCGCCCGTATTCAAGGACATTCGGCACCAGAACCTGCGGATAAAAGCCGTCTTCGCTGGTTTCGAACATATAATTAAAGCGCGGCATGATATCGTCCAGCGTATCCCGGCTGGCAAAGACGTCAAACTGCCGCTTGAACCGCCGTTGCAATGTCCGCAATTCGTCAATGCCGTTGGTATGGTCGCCATGCGCATGGGTATATAAAACGGCGTCCAGATGGGTAAAACCACTTTGGGTGTATTGCGCCCGCAGGTCCGGCCCCGTGTCGATAATCAAAGACGTCTTGTCCGAGCAGACGCCCGCACAGCAACGCGTCCGGCGGTTTCTCGGCTCTTCAGGATTGCAGGCCCCCCAATAATTGCCGATGGCGGGAACGCCCGCAGAACTGCCGCAACCGAGTATAATGAATTCGGCGCTCATGCTGTTTTTGCCTTGTTAAAAAGGTTAAAAAAGTTGTTTTTTGAATATGTTGCAAGCTTTTCTTGAGAAATTCCATGAAGTTCTGCCAGCTTTTGACCCGTATGAACCACCAAAGCCGGTTCATTGGCACGTCCGCGATGAGGCTCCGGTGCAAGAAAAGGCGCGTCGGTTTCCACCAGAATCCGCTCCAGCGGCGTGTTTTTGGCAATTTCCTGCAATTCCTGCGCTTTCTTAAAGGTCACAATGCCGGAAAAAGAGAGATAAAACCCCTCTTCCAGCGCTTCTTCCGCCAGCCAGGGACCGGAAGAAAAACAGTGCATCACCCCGCGCAGACCCGCTTTTTGTCCCCCCTCTTCCCGGATAATCCGCATGGTGTCTTCTTCCGCGTCGCGGGAATGGACGATCAGGGGTAAAGCGGTCTTAAGGCAGGCGCGGATATGTTTGCGAAAGCTCTCCTGCTGCAGGTCCCGCGGAGAGTTGTCATAGTAATAATCCAGCCCCGTCTCCCCTATTCCGACGATATTCGGGTCTGAATTCGCTATTTCAGCGAGTTTTTCAAGGGTAATGGCTTGTTCTTCCGGTTTTCCGGCTTCATGCGGATGGGTGCCGACACTGCACCAGACATTTTCATGCGTTCGCGCCACCTCCAGCACATCCCGGAAATCGCCTGTAATCTCGCAGGAAATGGCCAGCATGCCCTCGACCCCGGCCTCTTTGGCGCGCGCGATAATCGCATCGGCGCTGTCGCCTTCTTCGGTTCGTTCATGCGTGGGATGAAAATGGCTGTCGATCCACATAAGAGAATCCTATTCCGCCGCCTCTTCAATCTGGATGCGGGGGAAGACTCCTTCCGGCGCGGGTAAGGATGTGCCGGATTTGAGCATATGACCTGCGGAGATATGTGCATAATCGCGCGCGTCTTCCGGAACGGCCAGTTGATCCAGCATTTTCGCGGCCGAGCCCGGCACCACGGGCTGCACGGCAATGGCAAGGCAGCGGATTGTTTCGGCCAGCACGTAAAGCACCGTTCCCATACGATTCGTATCGGTTTTTTTCAGGGCCCACGGGGCCTGCTCATCAATATAGGCGTTGGCCGCGTCCACCAGCTTCCAGATTTTTTCCAGCCCGCGGTTAAAGCGGAACGCGCTAAATTCCTCCCGGATTTGCGGCATCATCTCTTCATGCGCATGGGTCATCAACGCCCGGTCTTCCGGCGTAAAGTCGCCGTGCGCGGGCACTTTTCCCTCGCAGTTTTTGGCAATCATGGACAGGCTGCGCTGCGCCAGGTTTCCCAACCCGTTGGCCAGGTCCGAATTGATCCGCTCGATCGCGTGCGCCTCCGAAAAATTCCCGTCCTGTCCGTGCGGCACTTCGCGCATCAGCAAATAGCGCATCTGGTCCAGCCCGAACGTGTCAACCAGATAAGAGGGCGAAATCACATTACCGACGGATTTGGACATTTTCTGCCCTTCCACATTGATAAAGCCGTGGGCGAAAACACATTTGGGCAGTTCCAGCCCCGCCGCCATCAGAAAGGCCGGCCAGTAAACGCAGTGGAAACGGATAATATCCTTGCCGATGACATGGAAATCCGCCGGCCAGAATGTCCGGTAGGAGTCGGAGTCCGTATCGGGATACCCGACCCCCGTAATATAATTGGTCAGCGCATCCAGCCAGACATACATCACATGGTCCGGATCGCCGGGCACGGGCACGCCCCATTTAAAATTTGTTCTTGAAATGGAAACGTCCTGCAGGCCCTTCTTCACAAACGAAATGACTTCATTGCGCCGGCTCTCCGGTTCAATGAACTCCGGACGGTCCGCGTAAAGTTGAAGCAATTTCTCCGTATAAGCCGATAACCTGAAGAAATAACTTGGTTCTTCGACCCACTCCACCGGTGCACCGCTTGGAGCAAGTTTGGTTCCGTCCGGGGCTTCCGTGAGTTCGCTTTCCGTGAAATACCCCTCATCCCGCACCGAATACCAGCCGTTATAGTGGCCCAGATAAATATCCTCCGGATTGTTTTTCCCGATCGCATTCCAGATGCCTTGCGAGGCTTTATAGTGGCGCGGTTCCGTGGTGCGGATAAAATCGTCGTTGGAGATATTCAGGTCTTTGGTTTGCTGCACGAATTCCGCCGCGATCTTGTCGCAAAACGCCTTCGGTGCCATGCCGTTCTTTTCGGCCGTTTTGGCAACTTTTTGACCGTGTTCGTCCGTCCCGGTCAGGAAGAACACCTCATGCCCGTCGAGGCGCTTGAAACGCGCCATGACATCCGTCAAAATTCCCTCATAGGCATGCCCCAGATGCGGCGATCCATTCACATAAGAAATAGCGGTTGTGATATAAAAAGCCGGTTTTGTGCCAGCCATGTGAAACTCCTGTCCGTTTTCGTTTTTTATTCAAACATTGCAAAAGCGCCAATGACGCCCTGCCTGCGATCGAGGTTGGCGCTCTGGACGCAGGCAAAATGCTCCTCCAGTCTTTCACAGATTTGGCTCCATTGTTCAAGAGAATAATGGGCCAGCAGGCGGGGAACAAACGCTTCCGAAAGCGGCGCCTCCAGAGTCCCGATCCCCCTCGCCTTCGCCATTGTCAGGCTTTGTGCGACCCAAAGCAGGATATCGCGAAACCCTAAAAAGGCTTTATCCTGCCCGTGCCGGCCCAGCATCTCGGCGGTCTGATGAATGGCTTTCCAATCCCATTCCGGCCAGGCGGACAGCAGGTCCATGACACTTTGGACGGATTCACGCCCGCCTTCCTCAAGAATCCTGATCGCGGCGCCAATGCTCCCCTCGGCGATGGTCGCGATCATTTCCAGTTCTTTCGGCTCGGCGGCGGGCTCATAACGCCGAAGCAGGTCCAGAACGATACCGCGCGGCAAAGCGGGGAAGGAAAAAGTACGGCAGCGCGAGCGGATAGTCGGGATCATGGCTCCCGCCCTGTGCGCAATCAGGATCAAAAGGACGCGCGGCGGCGGCTCTTCAAGGATTTTAAGCAAAGCGTTCTGGGCGTTGCGGTTCATGGTATCGGCATCGTCGACAATCACGATGCGCCAGCCGCCCTGCTCCGAAGGGGTCATCCGTAAAAAAGGCGTCACTTTCCGGGCCGTTTCCACATCGACGGACGATTTTTGAACGCCTTTCTTTTCATCCATCGGCCGCCCGATGGTTAAAAGATCGGGATGGCCGCCGGAGGCCACTTTGTGAAAAACGGGATGGTCCGTCTCGATAGCGAGGCTCGCCGCAGGCGGAAGGGATTCTCCGAACAGACTGTCCTGCGCGGCTCCGGCGCTTCCGTTTTTCAGAAGATAGCGGGCCAGCCGGAACGCCATCGTGGACTTCCCGACACCGCCGGGACCGGCAAAGATCAGCGCATGCGGCAAAGCGCCGCTATTCACAGCCTGCAGGAGGGCTTTTTCAATCTCCTCCTGACCCGGACAATCCGGGTTTTGCCGGGGCGCAAGCAGGACATCCTCGCGCAAAGACGCCTCGGCGGCCTCAAGCCCCCCTCCTTCTTCAAGTTCTTCGAACCCTTCAAACATCAAGTCTTTTCAAAACCTCCGCCAGAATTTTTTCCGCAATCGCCTCGACCGTCCCCGTGGCGTCAATCAGGACGCAGCGCTGCGGGTTCTCTTTTGCGATGCAGCGGTAGCCTTCCCGCAGGCGATCATGAAACGCGAGACCGTTTTCCTCGAACGTGTCGTCGCCCTGCGCCCGCCCTGTGGCGCGGACCAGGCCTTCCCGCGGGTCGATATCGAATATGAACGTTAAATCCGGCTCAAAATCGCCAATAGCGGCGCGTTTGACCCCTTCCAGCCTTTCAGGGTCATACCCTTGCGCATACCCCTGATAGGCGCGCGTTGAATCTGTGAAGCGGTCGGAGATAACGATTTTCCCCTCTTCCAGCGCGGGCCGGATCAGGGTTTCCACATGAAGCGCCCGGGCGGTAAACATGAGCATCGTCTGCGCGGCCAGCGGCCAGTCTTTTCCCTTATGCGCCACAAAGACATCCCGCAACGCCTCTCCTGCGGGCGTCCCGCCGGGCTCCCGCGTCTGGACAACCTGAAAGCCCCTGTTTTGCAGCGTCTGCGCCAGAAGCCTGATCTGGGTGGTTTTGCCGGCGCCCTCCCCGCCTTCAAGGGTAATGAACAGACCTTCACTCATGTGACATCATGCCGCCAATACGTATTTTCAATCTTTCGAGCCAGGCTTTAAAGAATCCGAGCTTTTCAACCTCTTCCCCGGCCAGCAACGGATATTCCATTGGCGCCATGGAGGGGATTGTCACAACGAGCGTCCCGACCTGCGCCCCCTTGACAACAGGCGCATCCAGAGGCTTCGGATACTTCGCTTCCACATGAACGGCGTTTTTTTCCATTTTCGGAACCGTCAGCAAAAGCGGCGCCCCCAAAACAAGGGGAACCTTTTTTGCTTTCCCCATCGACACGGGCGCCTCTTCCACTGTTTCCCCCGCCTCGAAAAGCTGCATATTTTGGAAAACCCGCAAACCCCAGTCCAGCAGACGCCCGGATTCCTTCGCCCGCTCTTCCTTGCTCTCCATCCCGTTTAAAACAAGCACGACACGCCGCCCGTCACGGGTGCCGGACGCCATCAATCCATATCCGCCGGATTCCGTATGGCCGGTTTTAAGCCCGTCAGCCCCTATGTTTTTGTATAAAAGGGGGTTGCGGTTTTCCTGCCGGATGTTGTTATAGGTAAATTCTTTTTCGGCAAAATATTTGTAATACTCCGGAAAATCTTCGATGGTTTTAAGGCTCAGGCGCGCGAGATCCCGGACCGTTGAATAATGATTTTCATCCGGCCAGCCGCTTGCATTCACGAAGTGGCTGTTTTCCATCCCCAGTTCCGCCGCTTTCTGGTTCAGCGCCGCCGCAAAGATGTCTTCGGTGCCAGAGAGCCCTTCGGCCAGCACAATCGTCGCATCATTGCCGGACTGAATGATAACGCCACGGATCAAATCCTCGACTTTTACCGTCTTGCCCACAGGCACAAACATTTTGGAACCGCCCATCGCCCATGCTTTTTCACTGACGTCCAGATCCGTATCGAGCTGGATATCTCCCTTTTTAAGCGCTTCGAAGACCACATACATCGTGATGACCTTGCTCATGGAAGAGGTCGGCACTTTTTCATCTGCGGCTTTTTCAAACAAGACCTGCCCTGTTTCGGCATCCAGAATAATGGCCTGCCGGGCCGTCGTCGTAATGGAGGCCGCAAAGCCGCATGCCGGAAATCCCAGAATAAAAACCGGGGCAAAAAGTAAAGAAAAAACAATAAGAACTGGCCGCATGATATTCCTTTTGCTGGACTCGAAAAAAGATGCCCCCATGAAACCGCAGGGAGGCCCGAACGTCAATGATGCTTTGACGAAGCTTTTAAATTAATCGGCAACCAGAACGGCGCCTTTATTGCCCAGCGCGACAAGCTGGTTCAAAGCGGCATCCGCCTGCGCCACTTGCATATAAGGTCCCAGACGCACGCGGAAAAAGGGCGCGCCGTTCACGCGGGCCATATAAACCCTGGAGGGGCCGATAGAAGAAATTTTTTCGCTTAAAGAGAGCGCGTTCTGCTCCTGCGAAAACGCCCCGGCCTGAACATAGATATTGTTTCCGTTTGCTATGACAGGTTTTCTGGCAGGAATCTCCGATAACTGCACCTGTGATATTCTTTCAGGAGGCAAAGGCTGGCGCTCAACAGACGCCAGCTGAACGGGTTTCTGCGCAGGCGCCGCCGGCACATCCGCACTCGCATAACGGGAAGATTCAAACGGTTTTAAAGACGTGCCGGAGCGCGCTCGATTATTCGCCGCAATTTCATAACCTCTTGTGTCCCTTCCCTCTTTGGCCAGTTTTGCCACGTTCAGGCTCTCATCCGTCAGAACCTCCAGTTTGATCCGGGCCGTTCCCGCGCCCTTGAAACCGAGCAGGGTGGCAGCGCGTTCGGAAACATCCAGAATACGGTTATGCGCATAAGGTCCACGGTCATTCACCCGCAGAATAAGGGATTTACGGTTATCCAGATTGGTGACGCGAATAATGGAAGGCAGCTGCAACGTCCTGTGCGCAGCCGTCAGAGCGTTCTTGTCGAAAATTTCGCCATTGGCCGTTTTCTTGCCGTTAAAATTCGGCCCGTACCACGACGCTGTACCGGTCTGGGTATAACGGAATCTTTCTACGGGCGTGTACTGGCGCCCTGCCACTCTGTAGGGCGTGCCGACTTTATACATCCCGGCACTTTTTCCGGCGGAAGGATCGGGAAAAGCCTGTTTGGCCAGATGGGCCGCATATTGCGTTTCGCTACAGGCGGATAAAAGAAAAACGGCGCCAAAAAGAAAGAAGATTTTTTTCCAGTTTGTCATGTTGTTCGCTCTGGTTTGTTTCACTCTGGGTTTGTTATGAAAGATATCGGAAGAACCTTTTACCGACTTGCAATACGATCTGCAAGCAGTCCGACGGATGTTGCAAAATAGGTCGACCTGTTCCAGGCCATAATTGTCCGGTAGTTATTATACACAATATATGCCTCTCCCGCCAGTCCATCCGGCGCCACAACCGAAGCGGGCATATCTCCGGCAGGCAACGCCCCGCCGCCGTGAAGCCGGATACCCATGCGGGCCCATTCGGACAACGGTTTCCCGACCTTTGGCCCGATCATGTTTTGGTTGAATCCCTGCGGAATCCGGACCCGCTGCCCCCATTTTTCGCCCGGTTTCCAGCCGTTTTTTACCAGATAATTGGCCGTGGAAGAGAATATGTCAATTTCTGTGTCCCAGATATCCCGCCGGCCGTCACGGTTGCCGTCCACGGCATAGGCATTGAAGCTGCTGGGCATGAACTGGTTTTGCCCCATGGCGCCGGCCCATGAGCCTTTCATATTGGCGGCCGAGACATGGCCCGCATCGATAATTTTAAGGGCGTTTATGAGCTCTTTTTTGAAAAAAGCGCCCCGCCGCCCTTCCCAGGCCAGCGTCGCCAGGGCCGGAACAACCTGGAATCCGCCGGTGTTAGAGCCAAAATTGGTTTCGATCCCCCAGAGCGCAACCACATATTCCGGGGCGACGCCGTATCGGCGCTCGACTTCGTCCAGCTCCCTTTTGTACGCCTGAACAAGCTCCCTTCCATCCTGAACGCGCTTTTCGTTCACCACCATTTTACGGTAATCTGCGAATGTTTTTTTCCATTCCGGCTGCTTTTTATCCAGCTCAATAACCCTTTGGAGCGGCTGGATGTTGCCGAGGGCGGAGTTGATCGTTTTTTGTGAAATCCCGCTCTGCAAAGCCTCTCTCTTGAATCCCTGCAGCCATACATCAAAAGAAGCGGCTTGAGCTTCAACCGAATAAAAACAAACAAAAACAAAGAGTAATAAAAGTTTTTTAATGTAAGTCATTAAGATTTTTTTCCGAAGCCGCTTTTTGACCGAAGACAATATCCGTTCTTTTCGGAAACGGCAAAGTGCTTTTTCCGCCGAGATAGTAAAAGAAGGTCCCCAGGACTTCCTTGATCCCCACGGTCAAGGCTGAAAAATTCCCGCCTGCATCTAGCATGTCCGGGAAAAGGCGGTATTTTCCATCGGTTCTGGGATCGCTTGGATAGGGAATGACCCCCCACCCCAGACTGTTGAACACGGCCACGATGCGCGGCATATGATAGGCGGAGGTCACGACGATCCATTTTTCCCTCTGCTTCGGTTTCACGAGCGCCTTCGTATTGAGCGCATTTTCAAAACTGTTGCGGGAACGGCTTTCGAACAGGATATTCTGAGGCGCAAACCCTATAGATTGGAAAAAGGCTTTCGCGTCGTCCGCTTCCTTGCGGTCCGGCTGGCGGATATCCCCTGTTCCGCCGCTGAAAACAAGCCGGGCCTGGGGATAGTTTCTGGCCAGTTCCACAAAGGTAATCAGGCGGTCTATATTGTCATTCGCCGCGCCCTGCCCCGTCTTTTCACTTATATAGGAATCGAACGCCCCGCCCAGGACGATAATTCCCGCAATTTTTTCAGGCAAAAACTGCGGCCTTTCATATTGTTTCTCCAGATAGGTCACGAGGGCCGGGCCGACCGGAACCACACCGAAAAACACAAACAGGGCCGCAGCGATCAAGATCAGGCGCGTTCCTGTGCCGCTTCGCCAGATCCGCACAAGGCCGCCAGCGGCGAAAAGGAGAAGCAACGCGTTCAGTGGCGAGGCCAGAATCCACAAAATTTTTGCAGCGTAAAAGAACATTCAGGTTTCATAGCAGATATTTCCTTTACTGATAAGCCTCTACCGATTATCGTCCACCGTCTGGGATCAACCAGACGGAAGCGTGGCAGAGTGGTTGAATGCACCGGTCTTGAAAACCGGCATGGGTGCAAGCCCATCCAGGGTTCGAATCCCTGCGCTTCCGCCAGATTTTCTCGCCCGCGGTTTCAAGGGTTGAACAGGGCGCCCGTAGCTCAACTGGATAGAGCACCTGCCTTCTAAGCAGGATGTTGCAGGTTCGAGTCCTGCCGGGCGCGCCATTTTCCCTGAAAATGCCCTGCCCTCGGAACAATCGCCCCCCCTTAAAGAAGGACTCCTCATTCCGCTGTCCCAAAAAAGGAACAAGTCCAACGGTAATCCGAATGAATGCAGTAAATGGTGGGCGGTGAGGGGCTCGAACCCCCGACCCTCTCGGTGTAAACGAGATGCTCTCCCAGCTGAGCTAACCGCCCTTTTTGACAGGTCCGATATCAGTAATGAGTAATCGGCAGAATTTCAAGCCAAAAATAAGGCCCCCGAAAGGGGGCCTTATTCGAAACATTGTCGGCAGGACTATTTGTTAACAGCTGTTTTCAGCTCTTTACCTGCTTTGAATTTTGCATTTTTGGAAGCCGGAATTTTGATAGGCTCACCTGTGCGTGGGTTGCGGCCTGTTGTGGCGGCACGTTTGGCAACGGAGAATGTACCGAAACCAACGAAGCGTGCATCCTGACCTTTTTTCAAAGTCGCTGTGATACCGGAAAATACGGAATCAACGGCTTTTTGGGCGTCTGCTTTGGTGAGGTCTGCTTTCTTCGCAACATATTCGATAAGTTCTGCTTTATTCATGAGAATCCCCTTTGTTAAAGTTGATAAGTTATTTTTTTAGATCACAGGCCAAAAGGCTTTGTACCCCTCGGTTTCCAACAATCTGATGATTCTTTTCTAGGACTTTTTTAAAGAAGACTCAATGGTGAATTACACCTTCCCCCTTATTTTCTGGGGATTTCGTACTAATTTTCTCTATTTGTTCCCCTTTTTCCGGCAAAATCGGCTCCGGCATACGCAGCAAAGCATGGGAAAGAACCTCTTCGATTGTTCCCACAGGCACAATTTCCAGACCTTTTTTTACCTTGTCGGGGATATCGGCCAGATCTTTTTCGTTGTCTTTGGGAATCAAAACCTTGGTAATGCCGCCGCGCATGGCCGCCAGCAGTTTTTCTTTCAGGCCGCCAATCGCCGTCACATGGCCGCGCAAATTGATCTCGCCCGTCATTGCAATGTCCCGGCGCACATCAATACCGGTCAAAGCGGAAATGATGGCTGTTGTCATCGCCGCGCCGGCGGAAGGGCCGTCCTTGGGCGTCGCCCCTTCGGGCACGTGGACATGAATGCTTTTTTCCTTGAGCGTTTCGTAATCAATCCCGAACTGCGCGGCCCGCGACTTCATCAACATTTCGGCGACCGTAATGGATTCCTTCATGACTTCCTTGATGTTCCCCGTGGTCGTCACCTTGCCGTCCTTGCCCGGCATGGTCACCGCCTCGATCGAAAGAAGGTCGCCGCCGGATTCGGTATAGGCCAGTCCGTTGACCACGCCGACGCGATCCTGTTCTTCCACTTCGCCATAACGGAATTTCCGCACGCCTGCAAAACGTTCCAAAGATTTTGGCGTGATGGATATTTTTTTCTTTCTCTTCATCAGGATTTCCTTGATGGCCTTGCGGCAGAGATTGGCGATTTCGCGCTCCAGATTCCGCACGCCCGCCTCGCGGGTGTAATAGCGGATCAAATGGCGGATGACGGTATCGCTAATAACGAGTTCGCCTTTTTTAAGCCCTGCGGCCTTCACCTGTTTTGACAGCAGATGCAGCTTGGCGATCTGAAGTTTTTCATCCTCGGTGTAGCCGGAGATGCGAATGATTTCCATCCGGTCCAAAAGAGGCTGGGGCATATTCAACGTGTTGGCGGTGCAGATGAACATGACGTCCGACAGATCGTAATCCAGCTCCAGATAATGGTCGTTGAATTTTGCGTTTTGTTCCGGATCCAGAACTTCCAGCAGGGCCGAACTCGGATCGCCCCGCCAGTCGGACCCCAGCTTGTCCACCTCGTCCAGCAGGAAAAGCGGATTGGATGTTTTGGCCTTCTTCATCCCCTGGATAATCTTGCCCGGCATCGCGCCGATATAGGTCCGGCGGTGCCCGCGGATTTCGCTTTCGTCCCGCACGCCGCCCAAAGACATGCGCACGAAATTGCGGTTTGTCGCCCGCGCGATCGACTGCCCCAGAGAGGTTTTTCCTACCCCCGGCGGTCCCAGAAGGCACAGGATGGACCCTTTGACCTTTCCGGTGCGCTGCTGCACGGCCAGATATTCAAGAATCCGTTCCTTGACCTTGTCCAGCCCGTAATGATCTTTGTCCAAAACGCTGCGCGCGAGTTTAATATCCTTTTTCACGCGGGAGCGTTTTTTCCACGGCAGATCCAGAATCCAGTCCAGATAATTCCGGACCACCGTCGCCTCTGCGGACATGGGGCTCATCTGGCGCAGTTTTTTAAGTTCGACCTTCGCTTTTTCGCGCGCTTCCTTGGAAAGCTTTGTTTCGTTAATTTTCTTTTCTATTTCTCCAAGCTCATCCAGCCCGTCCTCGCCTTCGCCAAGCTCTTTCTGGATCGCCTTCATTTGCTCGTTGAGATAATATTCGCGCTGGGTTTTTTCCATCTGGCGCTTTACGCGGTTGCGGATGCGTTTTTCCACCTGAAGGACGCCGATTTCCCCCTCCATCAGACTATAGATTTTTTCCAGCCGTTCCGCAGAGCCCGGCAGGGACAGAAGCTGCTGTTTCTCCTCGATCTTCAAAGCCAGATGCGAGGCGATCGTGTCCGCCATTTTCGAAGGTTCGTCAATCTGGTTCACCGAGACAATGACTTCCGGCGGAATTTTTTTGTTGAGCTTCACATATTGTTCGAATTGCGTGATCGCCGCGCGGGCCAAGGCTTCAAGTTCGTCTTTATCCGAAGAGGCATCCTTGATCTCAAACGCGGCGGCTTCTATAAAGCCGTCCTCATGTTCCGTATAGTTCCTGATTTTGGCGCGGGTCAGCCCCTCCACCAGAACCTTGACCGTTCCGTCAGGCAGTTTCAAAAGCTGGAGGATGGAACCGACAACACCGACCCCGTACAAATCATCCGGCCCCGGATCGTCGTCGGAAGGCGATTTTTGCGTGACCAGCAAAACCTGCTTGTCGCTTTCCATGACATGCTCCAGCGCCTTGACGGATTTTTCCCGCCCGACAAACAAAGGCACAATCATATGGGGAAAAACCACGATATCGCGCAAGGGCAAAACCGCGTATTTCTGCTCTTTGGAAGATGTTCCTGTTATCCGCATAATGTTTTGATTCCTCACTCCCGCCACTCAAAAGCGGCACCGTTCCCTGACATCATAAGACAAACCACCGCGATTGATTCTTAAACCAAAAAGGTAAAGAGCCTGTAAAGATACGAAAACTATAGCAGAGAAACCAAGAAAAAATCAAAGTTCGTTAACTTTTCTTCTTGTCTTTATCGTCGGTTTCGCCGTGCGCACTGACAACCTTGTCAATGAGGCCGAATTTTCTGGCTTCCTCGGCGGACATAAAGTTATCGCGCTCCATGGCTTTTTCGATCTCGGAGAGTTTTTTGCCCGTATGCTGCACATAAATATTATTCAGGGTGGCACGAAGCCGCAGGATCTCTTTCGCCTGAATTTCGATGTCCGTCGCCTGCCCCTGCGCCCCGCCCGAAGGCTGGTGCACCATAATCCTGGAATTGGGCAAGGAAAACCGTTTGCCCGCCGCGCCCGCCATCAAAAGCAGCGAGCCCATGGAGGCGGCCTGTCCGATACAAACGGTAGAGACTTCGGGCTTGATGTACTGCATCGTGTCATACATCGCCATACCGGACGTCACGACCCCGCCCGGCGAATTGATGTAAAAGGAAATATCCTTGGTCGGGTTTTCGGACTCCAGAAACAAAAGCTGGGCGCAAATCAGACTGGAGACATGATCGTTCACTTCGCCGGTCAGGAAAATAATCCGCTCTTTCAAAAGACGGGAGAAAATATCGAAGGCCCTCTCCCCGCGATTGGTCTGTTCGATCACTGTGGGAATAAGGTGGCTGTTATAAACTTCCAAAGGGTCACGCTCGCTCATGCTCAAATATCCGCCTGTCTGGTTGAATCATCGTTAGCAAACCGTAGCCCCCCGCTCCGGTTTGTTCAAGCGTCAATTCACACGGTATCCCCCTTTACTTCCTCTCCGTATTCCATGAAAACACGGCTTGACAAAAAAACGGTCCGTTGTTAGACATAATAAATATTCAAAAGAAAGAGTTTTATGATGAGAGAAACAGCCAAAGCTTATGCGGATCAATGCGCCCTGTTGAGCAGGGTAAAAGGGCAACAAGGGTCCGGCGCCATGCAGCCGAAGCTTTATCAAGTGCTGGATGACACCACGAACGGCCGCCCTCCAGACCTCAGGCTGGTCTGGCTTTTTTATGCCGGAATGGGAGAAATCGGGGTAAGTGAAATGAAAAACCCCGATGAAAAACAGGCCGCCGCAGAACTGATAGAAAAAGGAAAACTTGTCCCGACGATGCGCGAATATGAGGGCGGCACGGGGAAGATCCTTCGTTTAACGCACTTTGATGACGTCCATTGGGGAAAGACAAGACAGGGCGATCTCCTTATTTACGAACTATCCGACAACCCCAATATTCCTGACACGATCATTCGCCCGGGTGAACGGCATGACGCGGCCATTGCCCTTCTCAAAGAACGTATAAAATGGGGTATGGCGCAGGAAGACGATCCTGTGCTGCTTTCCAACAAGCGCGACAAAATCACCCCTATTCTGACCGATGAACACGTAATTCAAATGCGCAAAAGACAAAAAGGGCTAACACCGTAGCCCTTTTTGCTGATCTGTTTTTTTAAAGCCTCTATGCGGATTTTTTGGCAGCTTTCTTCGTTGCCGGCTTTTTATCGGAAGATTTTTTCTTGGCGGCCGCCTTTTTCTCAGGTTTAGGCGTTTCTTCTTCGTCTTCCTCGGCCGTCAGTTCCTCAACGGACACTTCTTTTTCTGTAATGTCCGCCAAAGAGAAAACATGATCGACGACCTTGTCTTCAAAAAGGGGCGCGCGCAGGGATTCAAGCATTTGCGGGTTTTTCTGGTAATATTCAAAAACTATCTTTTCCTGCCCCGGATATTTACGGGCTTCGGCGATAACCGCCTGCTGCAATTCCTGATCTGTCACGGTAATTTTGTTTTTATTCCCGACATCGGACAAAACGAGCCCCAGACGCACGCGGCGCGCCGCAATCTCCCTGAGTTCCGCTTTTTCTTCATCACTGACAGATTTGTCCTCGTCCTCGCTCATTTGACGCTCGGATTCGATCTGCTTCAAAATCAGCTCGTATTCCGCCTCCAGCATCCCTTTCGGAAGATCGAAGACGTGCTTTTCATCCAGAACGTCGAGAAGGGCGCGCTTGAGCTTCATCCGGCTGAGGCTTGCGTATTCGCGGCCCATTTGCTCCTCAACGGCGGCACGCAGCGCTTTTTCATCCTCCAGGCCAAGGGATTTGGCGAAGTCGTCGTTAATTTCCCCTTTGGCTTTTTCGTGAATTTCCTCGATCTTCACGTCGAAAACCGCGTCGCGGCCCGCCAGTTCTTTCGCCCCGTATTCTTTCGGGAACGTCACATTAACCTCTACGGTTTCCCCCGCTTTTTTGCCGATCAACTGGTCTTCAAACCCGGGGATAAACTGCCCCGATCCGAGTTCGAGCTTATGGCCATGCGCATGCATGCCTTCATGCTCCACGCCGTCATCCCTGGTCCGGCCATGGAAATCGATCACCAGAATATCACCTTTTTTGGTGGCGCGATTGCCTTCGATCGGCTTGCTCGAAGGATTTTGATCCGCAATGCGCTGCAAAGACTCATCGACGGCTTTTTTATCCACTTTGGCCACAGGCTTTTCAAGCTTCAAGCCTTTCAAATCCATGACTTTAAATTCAGGAAGGGTATCCACTTCTATTTTAAAAGTCAGGTCCTTGCCTTCGTCGAATTCCTTGACCTCGATTTTCGGCTGCATCGCGGGCTTTATGTCTTTGTCCTTGAGCGCCCTGGCAGAGCTTTCATTCACCGCTTTTTCCAGCACTTCGCCCATCACGGCGCGGCCATAGCGTTTTTTCAGAATGGTCATCGGCGCTTTACCGGGACGGAAACCGGGCAAGCGGACCGTCTTGCCGACTTCCTTCAGGCGCGCTTCCATGTGTTTTTCAATTTCATTGGCCGGCACGGTCACTTCCAGTTCGTGAGACAGACCTTCTGATTTAATTTCTTTAACTTGCATCGTTTTCCTAACCCTAAAAATTAAACTATAAGCACCTGACCGGGGGCCGCGACCAATCGCGCCATAGCACAAGCGAAGGCGGATGGTGCGGGTGAAGGGACTTGAACCCCCACGTCCAAAGGACACCAGAACCTAAATCTGGCGCGTCTACCAGTTCCGCCACACCCGCCAAGCTCCGTCGCCGACCCAAAACAAAGGCCGATGCGGGGTTTTAACCCAAACACTCCCCCAAGCCAAGTGGAATTTGCCCTTTTACAGCGCTTTGAGGACAAGGGGGATCTCGTTCGGCAGGTCGCTCGCCACAAGCCCCTCCCCGAAATGCGCGCCTGCGCGGGCGTGAATCCACACAGACATGCAGGCGGCGTCAAAGGCGCCAACGCCCTGCGCCAGATAACCCGCGATCATCCCCGCCAGAACATCCCCGCTTCCGGCCGTTCCCAATGCGGGCACAGAATCTGAATTAATAACGACCGTTCGATCCGGTGCGCAGATAACCGTATCCGGCCCTTTGAGAAGAACGGCGCACCCGGCCATCTTTGCCGCTTTTTGGCACCGCTCCAGCTTCGAGCCGTCCAGACCGCCGAAAACTCTTTTAAATTCCCCTTCATGCGGGGTCAGGACGCATCTGGAGTGCAGCGCTTCGAACAAAACGTCCGCCTCGCCTTCAAACGCGCTGAGCGCATCCGCATCCAGCACGCAGGGTTTTTCCAGCGCCAGAACATCCAGAACGGCTTTTTGCAGCCCTGCTTTGTCTTTCAGCCCCGCACCCGGCCCGATAAGAACGGCGCTGCGGCGCTCGTCACGACAATGCGCGGCAAAGCCCCCATATCCCTGCCCGTCCTCGATCAGGATGTGCGCCGCGCCTTTGCGGTATATCTCTCCCGTTCCCGGCGGTGCCACAACAGAGCACAGCCCCGCCCCCACCCGCATGGCCGCTTCGGAGGCCAGACGAACCGCCCCCGTCATTGCAGCCCCGCCCATCATCACCACATGGCCTTTTTTATATTTATGCGTATCTGCGGCAGGATGCGGAAGGTGCGCTTTCCAGAGACCGGGATGGTTTTCCAGCGCCGCGAATCCGGTTTCCGCCAGCGCCGCATCCGAAATGCCGATATCATGGACGCTCACCTGCCCGCTGAAACCCGCCCCCGGATACAGCACATGCCCCAGCTTTTTACGGAAAAACGTCACGCTGTATGCGGCCTGCAGGGCATGAGGATCGCCCGCCCCCGTATCTCCATTGACACCGGAGGGAATATCGACTGCGACAACAGGAAGCTTCGCTTCTTTGATTTTTTGAAACAGATCCGTGACAGGAGACTCCAAGGCCCGATCAAATCCGGTCCCGAAAACAGCGTCAAGCACCACCGCATTTTCTGGAATGGGGACCTCTTCAAAAGATTGAGTCTTCCCGTCCCATTTTCCTGCCGCACGCGCCGCATCGCCTTTCAGGGTGCCGGCATCCGTCAGGCAGGCCATATCGACCTCAAATCCCCGGTCTTTCAAGTGTCGGCCCGCGACAAACCCGTCCCCGCCATTATTGCCCGGCCCGCAGAGAATAAGGATGCGCCGACCCGGATAACAGGCTGCAACAACATCCGCAACGGCCCGGCCCGCAGCCTCCATCAGGGTTATCCCGGCGGTGCCGCCTGCAATCGTGAAACGGTCCGCCGCCGCCATCTGGCCGTTGGTGAGAATTTCATGCACGGGAGAATATCCGGTCATAGACAAAAGGAAAAATCATGGCCGCAGCCATAATCCCGACACTGATCCAGTCCGTAAGCTGCCCCGTAAAGAAGAGAACCGTATTGGAAAGCACGGAAAGAAAAACGGCCCAGAAAACAGCATGTCCAGATGGCGGTTTTTCCAAAAGAAGTCCGTACATGACAGGCATCATGCTGCTATATAAATATATCACCAGAAAAAGGAGGGTCGTGATATCCGGCTGCATCAGGGCTACCGCAGCCGTTATCACGAGGACAGCCAGAATGCCCAGCCGCGTATAGAATTTTGGCCGAAGGCCGGCATCCGGGAGGAAACGGCAAAAACCGTCATTCGCCAGACATTGCCCGGCCACGAAAGCAAAACTGTCCAAAGAGGACATGATAACGGCCATAAAGACAACGGCCATAAAGGGCAAAAGCCAGGAGGGCAGAAACAGTTCCATCGCTTTGGGGAAAACCTCCCTGTCGCTAAGGCCGGTCTCCAGCGTTCCCGTCGCCATGGCCAGCAGGGTCAGGCCCGTTAAAAGCAAGACAAGGAAAACCGCCGCAAAAACAAGACTGCCGCGAACGTGGCTTCCCGACTTTGCGGCATAAAGACGCTGCCACAAATCCGCCGTTATAATAAAGGCAGGAAGCACGATGATTACCGTTCCCAAAGCGGCCCAAAAGGGCGTCGCCCTGATTTCTTCCATAAATTTCAGCGGAATATCCGCCTCAACGGCGCCGTAATCTCCAAAGATCAGGAACCCGCCGGTCATGAGCACGATAATCAGGAACTGGATCAGGTCGGTCCGAAGGATCACCGAAAACCCGCCGGAAATCATATAGGCCGCGACGATCAGAACGAAAAACAAAAGGCAGCTTTGATAGGAAAAACCGCTCAGCAGCGATAAAATGGACGCCCCCGCAATCAGTTCCATAATGACAAATAAAGCGTAGATAAACAGGGTAATAAAGGACGTCAGCAGCAACGTCCTGCCACCAAAAAAATACCCGATCAGCGCCGGCAATGTATAAATCTTCTCCTGCGCGGCAATATGCTGGATTTTATGCCCGATAAACATGAGAAAAACAAATCCCAGAACGACGCCGCAGGAAAATAAAAAGATGATGGCGCCGCCGCCGTAAGCGATCGCGGCGATCGAAAAAAGAATATACCCACCCGTCCAGCCTGCCGTTATGCTGATTCCGGCCCGAAAAGCGTTGAGCTTCCGTCCGGAGATCATAAAATCTTCCGGGTTTTCCTGCCGCGAGGTTTTCCATGTCACAACGGCAATGACAGCAATGTAAACGGCAAACAGGACAAAAGAGAGAGTCATGCGTTTCTCCGGACAGGTCAGGGGTGTAAACCGCAAAACCTTAAAGGAAAAAGGTTTTATTGCCAAGCCGGGAGCAAAAATGAGCTTACCACCGGAAAAGCCTGCGGGCGAAAACCCCAATCAGGCTTCCCAAAACGAGGAACGGGACGAAATGATATAAAAAACCATGACCGACATCGTCCATGGAGCAGGTCAGGCGCAGCCCCATCCACCCGGCAGAGCCGACAGCCAGCGTATTCATCAGGGCCAGCCAGTAAGGATGCGTCGTTGTTCCGCCCCGCGAAAAGAAGGCCACAAGGGCCAAAGGAACCATGCCCATGAGAAAGCCGTTTTCAAAACAGTGATCCCAGTGCAGCGGGAAAATGGAAACGCCGTCCATAACCCCGCGCAGCACGCTCCAGAGCACAAAAATCCCTGTCAGGGTCACAGGGACGGCCTTCATCCATTCCTGCCCGCGCATATCGGGAACGCAAAGCCATCCGGCGCAAAGAAGCGCGCTGATCCAGACGGCGCCCGCCAGCGACATTTCGAACAGGAAATTCAGTTCATGGAATTTATCCATCCAGTCCATACGCGGATGCAAGCCGTAGACAGTCGCGGCCAGATACGCCGCCGTCAAAACAAAACAGACGCCGGCCCGCCACAAAGGATGGGCAAGCGGCCGGACAGGATTTAAATCCCCGGACAACCCGTCAATCAAATCCTCCAGTCTTTTTTCGCTAGTCATTCCCCAGTTCCTCACGCAGTTTTTTCAATGTCCGGTGGGCGGAGACTTTCACCGCCGACACATTCATCCCCATTTCGTTTGCGACTTCCTGCGCACTAAATCCTTCTATCTTAATCATCCGGAAAATCCGCCGCTGCCGCTCCGGCAGACGGGAAAGAGCCAGCTCCACATCCCCCAGTTCGCTGATGGAAGGTTGAGTGGTTACATGTTCGTCAGAAAATTCCAGAACATCCACCGGCGAAATCCTGTCCTGCCGCCCCGCATAATATTTGCGCAGATAATCCGTGCGCCGGAAATTCACGATAGCAAGAAGCCAGGGTTTGAAAGGCAGGTCAGGCGAATAGGTTTTCAAGGACTTATGAACCGAAAGAAGCGTTTCCTGAACGATATCTTCCACCGCATCGGCATCCGATAAAGATCCGGACAAGACATTGCGGATATACGGGACAAGCTGCTGCAAAAGCGTATGATAGGCGCGTTTGTCTCCCTTCTGCGCCGCCGCCGCAAGCTCTTGCCAGTCCTGTTGGAATTGTCGGGTCATAAGAGCGACCCTACACGATTTTGCATTCAAAGTAGAGGGGGTTCGATCCCCTGCCCCTTCTGTCAAGGAAAACATGGTCGGAGTGGAGGGATTCGAACCCCCGGCCCTCTGCTCCCAAAGCAGATGCGCTACCAGACTGCGCTACACTCCGACACGGAAAAAGGTTTTTAGACGATTGCGGCTTACTCCGCAACGGTAGAATTGAAAAAAGCGCTGCGGACCTTGTCCCCGGCCTTTATCCCGAGCCGGGCACTCAGCCCGCCGTTGATTTCGAAGACCGCCGCGACCGGGCCATTCGAGGGAATCGTTGTCAAATCGTGCGGACGCGCGTTTTCGTGGATATGGTGGATGCGCCCATCCTTTTTAATGAAAAGCATATCAAGGGGGATCAGGGTGTTTTTCATCCAGAAATTGCGCTCCGCCTCATCGCCGCCGAAATAAAACAGCATCCCTGTTTTTTCCGGCATATCCACCCTGTGCATCAGGCCCTGCGCCTGCTGCGCAGGCGTCAGCGCCAGTTCGGCAAAAAACAGGTGTGTGTTCCCGTCCTGCGTCTCAACCTCCAGCCTGTTCCGAAGGGGAATGTCGGCCCCCTCCTCCGAACACGCCGGAAGCATGAACAAAGCGAGAAGGGACATCAGGAAAAAAAAGGCGGCAGCCTGCTTTGGTTTTGTTGGTTTCATGCTGCCGCGCCCTTCGTTGTTTTACCCGTGGACGGGGGCTGAAAAGAAGGGGAAGAAAATCCACATGATAACGGAAGAAGCGAAAAGCGCCACCAGCGTCGCCGGCGTGGCATTCTTAAACCAAATCCACGGGGTGATCGAAAGACTTTCCTTCCCTTCTTTGGAAGCCGCACGTTCCGCAATAGACACGACAAAAACATTCGCAGCGGATCCCAAATGCGTTGCATTTCCGCCCAGACCGACCCCTATCGCCAGACTCCACCACAAAACGGTAACGTCTATGCCTTGCGTTTGCAGTCCCAGGATGATCGGGATCATCGCTGCGGTGAAAGGAATATTATCAATGGCCGCAGAAAAGAATGCCCCAACCCACATCAAGACAATCGCCGCGACGAGAATATCAGACTTCACAAACGGCTCGATAAATTGCCCCAGATATTGAAGGAAATGACTTTCCTCAACGCCGCCGATAATCACGAACAGGGCCACCAAAAAAACCAGCAGGGAAAGTTCCGTTTGGGCGATGTAATCGTCAATGCTTATCTTATTCGCGATAAACAGCAGGACCGTCATGCCCAGAGCTGCAATAACCCAGGCATCCCACCCCAAGCTTCCCTGAAACACAAACAAAACGATCATGCCGCCCAAAACGAGCAGGGAGGAATACCATATCCTTTTGCTTTTTATGATTCCCTCAAGATCAACATTCAAGGGCTCCGGAATAACATTCAGCCTCTTCCTGAAAAGAAAGCTCAAACAAGCAAGAGTCAGAAGACAAGCGACAAGGACGATACCGCCCATATGAACCAAAAAGCTTGTAAAATCAATGCCGGCGGCAGAACCGATCATCAGATTGGGCGGGTCCCCGACCAAAGTCGCAACGCCGCCGATATTGGACAATATAGCCGTTGTCATCAGAAACGGAACCGGGCTGACCCTGAGGGCCTGACAAATAAGCATGATCAGCGGTCCGAATATGATGACAGTCGTGACATTATTCAGGAAAAGGGACAAAACGGCGATGGACATCCCCAGCATCGCAAGCAACACGTAGAGCCTCCCCTTGCTCAGCTCCGCTGTGTAATAGGCCAAGGCCTGAAACCCGCCAGTGGGAATCATAATCGCCACAAGGGTCATCATCGCGCCCAGAAGGAAAATCACGTTCCAGTCAATGATCTCAACGGCCAGCTTTTGATCGTAAAAACCAAACGCCTCTCCCGTAAAAACCATCACGCCCGCACCGACCATTGCCACCTTTGCCCTGTGAAAACCGTGAATTTCCTCTGTGAAAATAGCGATAAAAGTTACAATCAAAACAATCGCCGACGCTAACATTGACGTATCAAAAGTTAACGTTTCTACAACCGCTTCCGCTGCAGAGTCACTATCTATCATCTTACTTACCCTCTATTCTTTTTGTTTTTTTGTTTTTTATAAAAATTTTTTGGTCTTTATCGAGAAATCTCATCTACGGGTTTCCGCCGTTTAATATCTGCCTTGATTTGCAAAATGGTGCGGATCGCGCTCTGAGATGAAATCAGTCCGACAAGATTCCCCGTTTTTTCATCAACGACAGGAAGCGGGCTGCCGTTATTCGCCATCAGGCGAACGCCTTCTCTCAACGGGGTGTCAGGATCGACCGTCTCGACATCGCGGACCATAACCGTTTCAAGCTTTCTTTCCATCAGGCTTTGAAGGCGGGAGGCAAGCCACTCTGTCTGGCCCGTTAAATGATCCAGATTAAGATTAAGCCCCCGCATCCGGCGGTCTTCTTTTTGCAGCCCCAGCGGCGCCGGTAAAATAGAATTCAGCAAATGGTGAAAGTTAAAAATCCCCAAGAATTTTCCGTTCGCATCCACAATCGGAACACTGCGAATCCTATGTTTCTGGAAAAGCTCGAGCGCATCTTCGACCCGCATATCCGGCGCTGCCGTTATCAACTCGTTGGTAATCATTGCATCAGAGCAAGGCATCATGGACCCTCTTAATTGTTAATTGTATGCCATAAAATTTGGAGCGCACTATATGCCCTTCACATTGCAACGCAATATATTATTTCGAAGATTTTAAAAAATTATCCACTCAACCCGGCGTCATACATCCGGGCATAGACATTGTCATTGGCCAGCAGATCTTCGTGATTGCCGCTTTCCACGAGCCTTCCCTCTTCCAGCATCAAAATCCTGTCCGCATTTTGAACGGTTGAAAGACGGTGGGCGATAATCAGCGTCGTCCGGCCTTTCTGAAGTTCCGAAAGCGTTTTCTGGATGGCGCGTTCTGCTTCGTTATCCAGGGCGGACGTGGCCTCATCCAGCAGTAAAATGGGCGCATCGCGCAAGATGGCGCGGGCAATGGAGATGCGCTGGCGCTGCCCGCCGGAGAGCTTGACCCCCTCTTCCCCCAGCCTTGTGTCATAGCCCTGCGGGAGCTCACGGATAAAAGCGTCTGCTTCGGCGGCAATGGCTGCCCTTACGATCTCTTCCCGGCTTGCCCCCTGACGGCCGTAAGCAATATTGGCCTCGGCACTGTCGTCAAAAATCGTAACATCCTGAGAGACAAGCGCGATATTTTCCCGCAAGCTGCGCAGGGTCATCTCCCTGATGTCGCGCCCGTCAATCAGCACCCGTCCGGCGGTCACATCGAAAAAGCGGGGAATAAGATTCATAATCGTTGTTTTTCCGCTGCCGGAGCGCCCGACAAGCGCGCTCACCTGCCCGCCTGCGAGCGTAAAAGATACGCCCTCCAGCGCCTTTTTCTCGTCGTCCTCGTATTGGAACTCGACATTCTCGAAGGTGATTTCAGGTCTGGACAGGGAAACGGACACGGCGCCGGGCGCTTCTTCGACATCGGGAACCGTATCCATCAGATCGAAAACGCGGTCCGCCGCCCCAAGGCCCGTCTGAAGCTTGTTGTTCAGCCGCGCGAGCTTTTTCATCGGCTCGTAAGACATCGTAAAGGCCGTAATGAAAGAAAGAAGCTCCCCCGCGCTGGAACGGCCCGCCGCCACTTCGTATCCGCCGTAAACCACAATACCGAAAATCACCACTCCGATCAAAAATTCATTGACCGGCGTTGAAAGATTCCCCACCTGAACGGACTTCATAATCAGATCCCGGACGCGGAAAATGGATTTTTCCGCCCGCTCTTTTTCGTATTCCTCCATACCATAAGCCTTCACCAGCCGTACGCCCTGAAAGATCTGGGACAGGATATCCGATAAATCCGCCATATCGTCCTGAATGCGGCCTGAAAACTTCCGCAAGCGCTGCCCGATCCAGACAACAAATCCGGCCGCGAAAGGAAAAATCACAAAGGCGCTGCACGCCAAAACCCAGTCCTGATAAAACATGACGCCGACAAGGGAAAAGAGGGTAAGGAGGCTCTTCCCAAATCCTGTCAGGCTTTCCACCACCGCCGTGCGCATCACGTTGACGTCGTTTACAACGCGGGACAAAAGCTGCCCGCTTGGATTGGCATGAAAAAATTTCAGGTCCAGCGTCATAAAATGGGAAAAAACGGCCTTTTGGATATCCGCCACGATACGCTGCCCGATCTGGTTCATCATCACGGTGTGCGCATAGGTGGTGATGCCGCGAAAGAAGAAAATGAGGAAGACCACAAACCCTAAAGACCAGACCTTGTCCAGCTTGCCAGCCCCAAGAACGTCGTCCATCACCGGCTCGATCATCACGGCAAAAGCCCCCGTCAGCCCCGCCGATACGGCCATAAAAATCATCGCGACAAGAAGGCGGCCCGCGTAGGGAC